>NZ_LPMU01000005.1:0-202238 GCF_001534535.1 Burkholderia sp. MSMB1459WGS | reverse complement strand
TCGGGTGTGTAAGCGCAGTAATGCGTTCAGCTAACCGATACTAATTGCCCGTAAGGCTTGATCCTATAACAAGTCTGTCTTAGCAGAACTTGTTGATTCTCGTGTGCGATACACACAACCTGATTACTGCTTCTTCCAAGATTGGTTGCGCTGCGAAGCAACGCAACAACCCCCTTTGCCTGATGACCATAGCGAGTCGGTCCCACCCCTTCCCATCCCGAACAGGACCGTGAAACGACTCTACGCCGATGATAGTGCGGATTCCCGTGTGAAAGTAGGTAATCGTCAGGCTCCCTAAGCCAGAAACCCCCGCCCGATCAGGCGGGGGTTTTTGCATTGGCGTGGCGGAAATGTGTAGTGAGCCTAGCATAGGTTGCAGCTTGTGCTGCAAGGCTACACGGCAGCGGACCTGAATGGCCGGCCCGCTGCAATTGCTGAGCAATCTCCGCTCGTCACAGTTACTAACGGTGCTGAAGTATCGGGCGCCGAGCTACCTAAGCGGTGTGACTTGCGACGCCCGCCATGGGCAACGCGCCGGTCACATCGGCGTGATGATGAGCCGCTTGTCCTCGACAGTAATCCGAACGCGTTCTCCGGCCTCGAATTCCGCGTCCTCAAGCCATACACCCGCCAATTTGATCCACGGGAAGTACGTCGTGTTCAGTTTCCGGTGCGCTCTGATGGCACGGAGAACCCTAGACAAGGAATGATGGCGCGCTGACTCTTGAACAGTGACGAAGCGTTCCGTTACGGGAGTACGTGACTTATGATTGGCCTTAGCCATTTCCGACTCCTGAGGTGAGTTGGTTGTGGTCAGCGGGTCGTATGGGTGGCAGCCCATGCGGCCCGCGCTTTTTGTGGTGACGCTGTTTGAGTCTACCTAACTGGGCATCTCGAAATATGGAAAATTCGACGAGTGGCCAAACGGCATAGCTTCTTGAGTATTCACCGCAGGAAATTACGGGTGAGAAGCGCCCGGCAGGCGAAAGGTAGCCTGGGCTAGAATAGAGGGCCTATAGCGGCAAGCCGTAAGCAGCTGGCAGAGCAGAACTCCGGAACGTTCCTGGACTCGGTCCGAGCCAAGTCTTCCGTTCGATGACGGGCCGTGGGGCGTGATCGCGCAAGGCAATCGTTACCGAGTGTGGATTTGCGAAGTCGGCGCTCGACCAGAGCCCGCGCATCAAGGCCTTCAACGACACATGCGCGGAACGTTGGAGCTCACACCGGCGAGCTTATAAGTGGCTGTAGTACATCCCAACGGACACAAAACATAGCGACCCGCCACCTGCATTGCCTTCCGATTCATAGCCAACGCACGTTCCTCCCCTATGCCTTCATCCAAGTTCACCTACGATTTGTCGTCCGGAGCACCGAGCCCCGTCGTCAAGGAAGAGCACATCGAATACGGCTTCCTTGGCAAGCTTCAGAACTTGAAGTATGAATATCGCGATGACATTCGCGATCGCGCCGCGCTGGAAAGGAACTTCCGGGAGAAATTCGAGGCCCTCAATCGAGTCAAGTTGACTGAAGCCGAGTTCGCCAGGCTCCTGGATGAAATAGTTACCCCGGATGTCTACATCGCTGCCAAGACCCTGCGCGGCATCAATGCCTTCACGCGCGACGACGGCACGCCGTTGAACTACACGCTGGTGAACATCAAGGACTGGTGCAAGAATCACTTCGAGGTCGTTCACCAGCTCCGCATCAACACCAACAACAGCCACCACCGCTACGACGTTCTCATCCTCATCAACGGCGTGCCCTGTGTGCAGATTGAGCTGAAAACCCTGGGTGTGAGTCCACGCAGGGCCATGGAGCAGATCGTCGAATACAAGCACGACCCAGGCAACGGCTACACCAAGACGCTGCTCTGCTTCATGCAGCTGTTCATCGTCAGCAACCGCGACCGAACCTACTACTTCGCTAACAACAACATCTGCCACTTCGCCTTCAATGCCGACGAGCGCTTTCTGCCCATCTATGAGTTTGCTGGCGAGGACAACCGCAAGATCACCCAACTCGACGAGTTCGCCGAACATTTCCTGAGAAAGTGCGACCTCGGCCGCACCATCAGCCGCTACATGGTGCTGCTTGCGGGTGAGCAAAAGCTTGTGATCATGCGGCCGTACCAGGTCTATGCCGTGCAACACATCGTCAAGTGCATCGACGAAGACAACGGCAACGGCTACATCTGGCACACCACTGGCAGCGGCAAGACGCTCACGTCCTTCAAGGCCTCTACCCTGTTGAAGGAAAACGAGCACATTCACAAGTGTGTGTTCGTCGTGGACCGGAAGGACCTTGACCGCCAGACACGGGAGGAATTCAACAGGTTCCAGGAAGGTTGCGTCGAAGAAAACACCAACACCGCCGCCCTCGTGCGCCGCCTGCTTTCAGAGGACTACGCCGACAAGGTCATCGTCACCACTATTCAGAAGCTCGGCCTCGCGCTGGACGAAAACAGCAAGCGCAATAAGAAGCGCAGCAAAAACGGCCAGGCTACCTACAAAGAGCAGCTCGAAGCACTGCGGGACAAGCGCATTGTCTTCATCTTCGACGAATGCCACCGTTCGCAGTTTGGCGACAATCACAAGGCCATCAAAGCATTTTTCCCGAAGGCGCAGCTCTTCGGTTTCACCGGCACGCCGATATTTGGTGGACTCAAGGGCAACGCCAGTCGCATAAAAATCGACGGTGAGGTGGCCTCGTATCGGACCACCGAGGAGCTCTTCCACAAGCAGCTCCACGCCTACACCATCACCCATGCTATTGAGGATGGCAACGTCCTGCGCTTCCACGTTGACTACTTCAAGCCCGAAGGTAAGAATCCACCAAAGCCCGGCGAAGCCATTGCCAAGAAGGCCGTCATCGAAGCCATTTTTGCCAAGCACGATGCAGCCACCGGCGGGCGCCGCTTCAACGCGATCCTCGCCACCGCGTCCATCAACGACGCCATCGAATACTATGCTCTGTTCAAGACCATGCAGGCGGACAAGCAGGCCACCGATCCCGATTTCAAGCCGCTGAACATTGCCTGCGTCTTTTCCCCACCTGCCGAGGGCGATCCAGACGTCAAGCAGATCCAAGAAGACCTGCCGCAGGAACAAGTGGACAACGAAGAAGATCCCGAGGGCAAGAAAGCTGCACTCAAGGCCATCCTCGCCGACTACAACGCCCGCTACGGCTCCAACCACCGCTTGAGCGAGTTCGACCTCTACTATCAGGAAGTGCAGAAACGCATCAAGGACCAGCAGTGGCCCAATGCGGACTATCCGGCCGCGCAGAAGATCGACATCACTATCGTGGTGGACATGCTGCTCACTGGCTTCGATTCCAAGTTCCTGAACACACTCTATGTGGACAAGAACCTCAAGCACCACGGCTTGATTCAGGCGTTCTCCCGCACCAATCGCGTGCTCAACGGCACCAAGCCCTATGGCAACATCCTCGATTTTCGCCAGCAGCAAGATTCCGTCGATGCCGCCATCGCGCTCTTCTCCGGCGAGAAGACCGGCGAGCAGGCTCGGGAAATCTGGCTCGTGGATAAGGCGCCAGTGGTCATCCAGAAGCTGGAGATTGCCGTGCAGAAGCTGGACGATTTCATGACGTCCCAGGGCCTTGCCTGCGCGCCTTCCGCTGTGGCCAACCTGAAGGGCGACGAGGCCCGCGCCGCCTTCATCGGCCACTTTAAGGAAGTCCAGCGACTCAAAACCCAGCTGGACCAATACACCGATCTCAGCGAAGACAACAAAGCCGCCATCGAGCAGGTGCTGCCTGATGAAATCCTGCGCGGCTTCAAAGGCCAGTATCTGCAAACTGCCAAAGAGCTCAGAACGCAGCAGGGCAGAGGGGCCAAGGAAGGTGATGGTTCCGGCACCGATGACCCCGTGGACCAGCTCGACTTCGAGTTTGTCCTCTTCGCTTCCGCCGTCATCGACTACGACTACATCATGGGCCTCATCGCCAAGTTCTCCGCCAAGGAGCCCGGCAAGGCCAAGATGACTCGCGAGGAACTCATCGGCCTCATCAGCGCCGATGCCAAGTTCATGAACGAGCGCGACGACATTGCCGAATACATTGCCACGCTCCAGGCGGGTGAGGGCCTGTCTGAGGCCGCTATCCGCGACGGCTATACCCACTTTAAGGCTGAGAAGAGCGCCAAGGAACTCGCCGACATCGCCGCGAAGCATGGCCTCCCCACCGCCGCCCTTCAAAGCTTCGTGGACGGCATCCTCGACCGCATGATCTTTGATGGCGAGCAACTTAGCGACCTCATGGCCCCGCTCGACCTCGGCTGGAAAGCCCGCACCCAGGCCGAACTCGCCCTCATGGATGACCTCCACTCTCTCCTCACTAAACGCGCCGGTGGCCGCGACATTTCAGGACTCAGTGCGTATGAGCAGTAAGAACAAGACCGCTACGGCAAAGGCAGAGGCGAAGCCTGCGCTGGTGCCGAAGCTGCGCTTTCCGGCGTTTCGGGAATCGGATGGTTGGGATGTCGATGCTCTCGGAACCCTGGCTACTTTCGTTAACGAGAAAACCGCTCTCGAACGAGTTACGGTCGAAAACTACGTCAGCACTGAAAACATGCTGCCGGACTACAGTGGAGTTGCCAAAGCTTCAAAACTGCCGACAACGGGATCAGTGACACGGTATAGAACACACGACACCTTGGTCTCCAATATTCGCCCCTATTTGAAGAAGGTTTGGGTTGCAGACAAGGAAGGCGGAGCGTCGAACGATGTCATCGTCATCAGAGCGAAGGAGAGGTTGCTCCCGCAATACTTCTCCTGGCTGCTTAAAAACGATGCCTTCATCGGCTACGTGATGACAGGCGCAAAAGGCGTGAAGATGCCAAGAGGCGATGTTGACTCAATGAAGGCGTATCCGGCGCTTTATCCCTCGAAAGCCGAACAACAAAAAATTGCCGACTGCCTGAGTTCGGTGGACGAGCTGATGGCCGCGCAAGCGCGGAAAGTGGACATGCTCAAGACCCATAAAAAAGGGCTGATGCAGCAGCTTTTCCCTCGTGAAGGCGAAACCCAACCCCGCCTCCGCTTCCCCAAATTCCAAAATACTGGGGAGTGGAACAAAGCGAAGCTTGGCAATCACGTAAAAATCCAGAGTGGCTACAGTCCATCGGGGTTTTCGCTGTCGTCGGAAGGACAATATGCATTTGTGAAGGTCGAAGATCTAAACAACTGTATCAAATATCAGGTAACTGGGCGAGAGTTCTGCAATGATTCAGATGGCGTAGTGCCAACGAATTCGATCCTCTTCCCAAAACGTGGAGCGGCAATCGAGCTCAATAAGATCAGAATCACTGCAGCGGAGATTCTGATCGATACGAATCTTATGGCGCTCACGCCAAAGAGCGGGCTACAGGTCGAGTTTCTCTACTATTATGTTTCTAATATCGGACTGTCTCACATCGCCGACACATCGACCATCCCCCAGATCAACAACAAGCACATCATTCCGTTTGACCTTCTTTTGCCCGAAGAAGCGGAACAACAACGCATCGCCTCATGCCTGAGCAGTCTTGATAAACTAATCACGGCCGAAACCCAAAAGCTCGAAGCTCTTAAGACCGACAAGAAAGGGCTTATGCAGCAGTTGTTCCCCTCACCAAGGGAGTCAGAGGCATGAGCGGTAAACCAACGATCAATACATATACTAATCTGCAGACACTCGCGAGAAAGCTGCGGTCTGACCTCACCGGGATTGAAGTCATCCTGCTCTATGCCTACAACCGCACAGGCAAGACTCGGCTCTCGATGGAGTTCAAGGACGCAGGCAAGCGCAAGACCAAGAAGAATCCGGACGGCATTGCCGACACCCTTTACTTCAATGCCTATACTGAAGACTTGTTCACCTGGGAGAACGATCTCGACGGTGACACTGTCCGGCAACTGCAGCTCAATCACCGCTCTACCTTCTTCAATGGCCTGAAAGACCTCGCGCTGGACGAAACGATTGCGAGCTACCTCGACCGCTATGCGGACTTTGATTTCGACATTGACTACGAGACCTGGAAGGTTTCTTTCCGCAAAGGTGAGGCCGAGAACATTAAGATCTCCCGCGGCGAGCAGAACATCTTCATCTGGTGCCTCTTCATGGCCATCTGTGAGCGGATGCTCGACGGACACATCTCCTATCAGTCGAACAAATATCTCTACATCGACGACCCCATCTCCTCACTGGACGACAACAACGCCATCGCCGTGGCCTGCGATCTCGCCCAACTCCTGCGCCGAGCTGCGAGCCGCAAAGCCCAGGACGGCACTCCCGCGCCCATCAAGGTTGTTTTCTCGTCCCATCACGCCCTTTTCTTCAACGTGATGTGCAATGAGATTGGCAGAGCGAAAGAGAGCGAACCGAGGGTGGCCCACAAGCGCTACTTCCTGCATCGCCCAAACGGAGACGGCGCATATACACTGCGGGCCACGGAGGACACGCCGTTTTTTCATCACGTCGCGTCACTCGCCGAGCTCCAACTTGCCGCGGCCCGCAGCACCGGCAAGCTCTACACCTTCCATTTCAACGCCCTGCGTAGCATCATGGAAAAGACTGCGTCGTTCTTCGGCCACGCTGACATTTCCTTCTGCCTCAAGGCGCTGAGCATCGAGGAAGACCGTGCACTCTACAACCGCGCGCTGAATCTACTCAGTCATGGCAAATACGCCATCCACGAACCGACCGAAATGGGCGAGGACAACAAAGATCTGTTCCGGCGCATTCTGGAAGATTTCACCACCAAGTTCCAATTTGACCTGCCTGACATTCTTGAGACAGCACTGACATCGACACCGGTGGCAGCACCTACACCAACCGCCGCCGCACCTGTCACGACCCCATGAACGAATTCAAACAAAAGCAACTTAACCAGACCCTTTGGAGCATCGCTGACCAACTGCGCGGGGCCATGGACGCGGACGACTTCCGCGACTACATGCTGTCCTTCCTTTTTCTACGCTACCTCTCGGACAATTACGAAACGGCGGCGAAGAAGGAGTTGGGACGGGACTACCCTGATGTGGGAAGCGACACCCGCAAGGTGCCGCTGGCGCTCTGGTATGCAAACAACGTTGACGACATCCCGGCGTTCGAGAAGCAGATGCGCCGCAAGGTGCATTACGTTATTCAACCTGCGCACCTCTGGAACAGCATCGCCAACTTGGCCCGCACCCAAAACGCAGAGTTACTGAACACGCTGCAAGCGGGCTTCAAGTACGTCGAGACGGAATCCTTCGAGAGCACCTTTCAGGGCTTGTTCTCCGAGATCGATCTGAATTCTCCCAAACTTGGCAAAACCTACACCGACCGGAACGCTAAGCTTTGTGCCATCATCCAGAAGATCGCCGAAGGGCTGGCGGAGTTCTCCACCGACATCGACGCGCTGGGCGATGCCTATGAATACCTGATCGGCCAGTTTGCCGCTGGGTCCGGCAAGAAGGCAGGCGAGTTCTACACCCCGCAGCAGATTTCCGACATCCTCTCCGCCATCGTTACGCTGGACAGCCAGGAGCCGAAAACCGGGACCAAAAAGCGGCTGGAAAGCGTGCTGGACTTTGCCTGTGGCTCTGGCTCGCTGTTGCTCAACGTGCGCAAGAAAGTGGCCAAGGCGAACGGCACCATCGGCAAAATCTTCGGCCAGGAGAAGAACATCACGACCTACAACCTCGCACGCATGAACATGCTGTTGCACGGGGTGAAGGACACGGAGTTCGAGATTTTCCATGGAGATACCCTGCTTAACGAGTGGGACATGATGCGGGAGCAGAATCCGGCCAAGAAGCCCAGCTTTGACGCCATCGTTGCCAACCCACCCTTCAGCTACCGCTGGGAACCGACCGAAGCGCTGGCCGACGACGTGCGCTTCAAGAGCCACGGCCTCGCGCCCAAGTCCGCTGCCGACTTCGCCTTCCTGCTGCACGGCTTCCACTACCTCAAAGACGAAGGCGTGATGGCCATCATCCTGCCGCACGGCGTGCTGTTCCGAGGTGGGGCGGAAGAACGCATTCGCACCAAGCTGCTGAAGGACGGGCACGTCGACACGGTGATCGGCCTGCCCGCCAATCTGTTCTATTCCACCGGCATCCCCGTCTGCATCCTGGTGTTGAAGAAGTGCAAGAAGCCGGACGATGTCCTGTTCATTAACGCAAGCGGGCCGGAGCACTTCGAGAAAGGCAAACGCCAGAACCAGCTCAAACCCGAGCACATCGCCAAGATCATCAAGACCTACCAGTTCCGCGAGGAAGAGGCGCGCTACTCACGCAAGGTGGAGATGGCCGAGATCGAGAGGAACGATTTCAACTTGAACATCTCGCGCTATATCAGTACGGCGGTGAACGAGACGGAGATTGTTCTCGATGAGACTCACCAAGAGCTGGTGGAGATTGAAAAGGCGATTGCGGCTGCGAAGGACAAGCACAACGCTTTCCTGCGAGAACTGGATTTGAAGCCGTTGCCATAGTCGCTCACACTGACTGGTCCGTGCAGGCCCTGGCCTTAGCCTGCACGGAGATGGTCTCGGCATGCTGCTGCACCAGGCGGCCCAGCGTGGTCTGCTCCGGGCGGCGGCGCTCGTGGTGAATAAGTGCGCCGTCCGGCGCTGCCGGTCGATGGCTTGCACGCAGGGCTCCAGGAAGATTGTGAACCGGAATGATCTCGAGCCTTATGCCGCGTCTCAACCGCTCCGAGCGTCGTCTACCAATGCGCGCCTGCCTCTGTCGCGTCTCGTTCCGCAGAGCTGGCCAGCCCGTTTGCTGATGTTGCCCTTGCTTGTCGCTGCCTGACTCTGAATCGTGACCTCATATTGTTGCGCGGCCGACTGGATTGCTACCTTGACCTGAGCCGTTTCTTATAGCCAAGCCATTAAGCTGGCCAGTAGAGCCGTTTCAGCGGAATGATGCGTTTCGTCTCCGCATCCGTCTTGTCGTAATGCTCGATAAGGGCACGGACAACATGATCGAGCGTCCACAACGCCAACGGGATTGAGGCGCGGTCGGCCTCGTATTGCGCGTCTTTGCTGAAACCACCCGTACTGACATAGAGACCGCGATCATCCTTGTGCCGGCCGCCGAGAAAACTCCGGATGTCCTGGCTTCCCATCTGTTCGCGCCGATGTTTGACTTCTACGACGATGCGCGGATGTTCAAAACCGAAGCCGTCAGGCGACGCAACGATATCCTTTCCTCGATCAGAGCCAGGTGGGGAGATCTGGGTTTTGTAGTTCATCGCGCGTAGGATGCCGGCAACCAACTGCTGCATCTCGTCCCAGTCGAGTTCGTTCACGCGATCCTTGATACGTTCCAGTGCTTGCGACTCGACATCGGCTAACGGATCTGCAATTTCCTCATCGTCTTCGTCTTCCGGGACAGTTGTGTTCCCTCCCAACGCAGCCAACACATCGGCCATAGCGTTCGAGGGAACCTCGAAGACGGTCAAGGTTGCGCCAAGGCTGTTCTTGGTCGAGGTTCCCAGTTTGTCGCGCGACAGTTCCTGAAACTGCCACTGTACCTTTCGAGCCAGAGGCATGTTTTGCTCTGCCCAGTCCGGATGGTGTTCAGCCGGCCCTGTAACCGTGCCAACCAGATAGGTGCGGTTGGCCGGTGAATAGGTGACGATCCAGTCGTTCTTTTGAATTTCGTTGACGAACCGCCATACCTGGGATGCACCTGAGACGACTGTCCCGTGCTTTGCCTGCGGCTCGGCCGATTTATACCGATCAATCAGCTGTTTGCGATCGATCCCCGGTTTGGCGTGTGCGGCTAGCTGGTTCCAGCCGATGGCTGCTACGCCGCGCTCACGAAACGCATCGTAGAGGCTGCCGCCCTCACCGCGCACCATCCACATACGGGCCATGTTTCCCTCTTTTTGCCATCTATTATCAAATCGGACCCCAATAATATCAGGACGCCCTTCTATTCGAGTTCAGCTACGGTGCTCGCTGCAACGCCTCCTCTCTGCTATCTCTCTGCAAATTTGGTGATGGCAGGCTTTTAAGTTATTGATTTGTATGGATTGTTTTGGGCGGCTCTCTGCGGAGCTCTAATTTTTCTCGGCATGTCTCTCTGCAAGCTGCCAGCACGGTGCCGCGTCCGATCCCGTATTCACGATCACACCCCGGCGACGGAGTTTGGTGATCAGGTTGCTGACCTTGTTGTACTTCTGCTTGTCCGTTAGAGCATCACTAAGTTTGTCGAGCAGCAACTTGTTGATTTCGGTGCGGTTTGCTTCGTCAAACTTCCTGAGGTAGTCGGTCAACAGCTTTGCATAGAACTCATCGTCTTGCGCACGCGTGCGGATGTAGTCGGCCTTGTTCGCCGTCGCTTCAGCCACAGCTGCAGACACGTAGTAGTTCGGCTTGCGACCTTCGATAAGTTTCATGCGCTTCAAGCGTGCCACCGCATCGTCGGGAATGGGGAGCTTCTTCTGTATGCGATCCAACGCTAACACGTCTGCCAGTGGCAGATCGGTCTGCTGGATCAATAAGCGACTGTATGCTGGGTCGACTACACCACCATAGATCGTTAGCTTCACTGCACCGGCCTCGTCCAGATCGTAGTCCGGCATCGGGAAATAACGCCGGGCCTGACGAGCGTACATGTCATGAATGCCGTACCCCATTGTGTCGATCATGTTCAGTTCGGCCATGGCTTGCGCCAGGAACGGGTTACGGTAGCGGCGGGGGATCTTGTTGCCCTCGAGGTAGTCGTCCGGTGAGCCTTCAAAGAAGCTACCTTCGTTTTCGAAAATCAATTGATCCGGACGCTCAGTTACCACGATACGACCGTTGCGAGCATAGTCCTGGTGCGCGATACAGTTGTGCAATGCTTCCAGCACGATCTTCTGGTCATACTTTGAGACTTCGATCGGTAGCAATTCGTCCAATGGCAACAGTCGAAGTTGGATGTTGCGAATACGTTGATACAGGTGCGATGTACTCAACAAGAAGGGCGGGCCAAAATGCTCGTAGGCTCGTTCTGGGCCGTCCAGCTTCCAGGTCAGTTGTGCCGGATGAGGTGACAGGCGCCACGTGGATTCAGCTTTGCCTAACAACAGTAATGTGGTGCGCGTAATCCGACCATTTTGGGTGATACGGGCGCGATCCAAGAACGTCGCTAGAGGCCAGTTCGCAACTTCATCCGGCGCAAAGCGGTTGGCATATTTTTGCCCGAAGGACTCTCGGGCCTTGCGTACCGCAGCCTCGTCTAGGTCATCAAGCACCGCGTCAACAACAACCTGTGCGGTCCAATCTTGCGAGATGGTTTGCTGGCGGATTTCGTCGAGCTTGTCCAAACCCAAAGGAATTCGACTCTCACCTGCGCGAGCGTAATAGTGGCCCTTCCAAGCGATGGGGATGCCCCGTGGGGCGGCGGGAATCTCGAATAACACTACGCGACCACAATCATCGTTCAGAGTATGAATGTTGCGGAATGTGATGCTCGGCTCAGTGCCTTGTGCGACTTGGTTCTTTAGGTTGTTGAGCCGATCCGGCTCTGGACGATAGTTCGTTCCTACGACGGCACGCGATTTGTCGTTGACGCCAAATACTAGCCAGGCGCGATCCGTGCCACGTAGGTTAGCTTCGTTGCACAACGCAGAGAAATACTCTCCGATCCTGTCCGTATCGTAGTCATTGCCTGCCTGTTTGAACTCCACGACCTCACTTTCCCACGCAGTGATCAACTGCCCAAGTAGGGCCTTCAGCTCTGATTGCTCCATGCCAATGCCCCTTAGATGTGCAGCGGTGCCGTGACCGTAGACGGCAGCTGCCGGCGATGGATCTTGACGGTCTCGTAATCGAAGTTGCTATCGTGGTGGAGCGCGGATTTGAGCCGGAAGGGCATGGGACTGAGTTTGGAGCGCGGAGATGCCGTAATCATAGCGTTATAGCGAGTTCGCTCGAGCGACGAAGTAGCTGGGCTGTTGATGTCACTTTGATGCGGGAAAGTCTCATCGCCGGTGACCGGGGTTATGTGGGAGGTGCCTGATGGCCAAAGCAGTATCCGAGCACGCGAGTTAGCTCTACGCATACGTTAGCCGTTACGCCCCAAAAAAATCGCCGGTTTTCGAGATTTCCTGCAGTGAGTCAGTTAACAATTGCGCTCGTTCCACTTCTAGCCGTTGAATTTCGACAGTCTTTTCGTTGATGGCCTTCAGCGCATTTACCGCTATTGCGCAGGTGTGATCAGTAGGAATTGGCACAGCAAGACCATTGAGGTCAGCAATTCGAATGTTACGCACTGTACTTCCAGTCACAATTGACCGCAGTCGTTCAATACCTGTTGGGCTCTTGAGGTAAAGGTAAAGTGCCTTCGCTTCCGCCGGGCTTTTTGCGCGTAATACCAAGCAGGAATTTGGTAGAAGTATCAACCCGTTGGTAGGCTGCTCGACAAGCCCCACCGCGCCGACTGTCCCCTTCACGACGATGATGATGTCTTCAGCTTCTAGGTCAGCTGCAGTTTCATGAGCTCTGCCGCGCTCGCTTTCACCATCCGGGCCACCCCTTGTTTCGACGTAACAGATATATGGGAACGCTCGCAGGATACTCTCGGTCGTCACTGCCGCGCTTGGTCTGCGCGTTCCTTCAGGCAATGCGATCGGACGAACAATGCGCACGAGGTCGCGTAGGGCTGTCTGTCCTCCAGCGTGGTAAGCGTCAGCTGAGGTATCTCCTAGTAGCATCCGTGGCAAAAGGGAGCCGACCTCCTGTGCTTGCCGGTATGAAATTAAGCGACCATTGTCGCCATCGTCCACACGTCTATTGACTATCTTTGCTGCGAGCGCGCGGCTGGATTCAACCTCTACTCGTCGTCCCCGACCACGGGTAGCTGGAGAGGCCTGTTCGGGCAAATTCATAACGAGCACGGACTGTCCCGTCACGGGATTCTGAAACGGTCTAAGCACTAACGCGGAATACTGGTGCGTCGCTAATGGTGTTGTGCCGCTAGGAAGCTCGAGTACCGATTCAACAAGTCCCGCGGACAGGAGGTCTCGTCGGAATTCAGCAGCCTTCCCCGTCCGATAGAGCATTGAACTCGGAACGAGCACTATAAGTCGCGTGACAGAGGCCCCGTACCCCAACATCACAGCGTGAAGGTCTTCACTGGCTGCATACGGCAGTTGTTTTACATGGGCACCGCCTGAAACTCCTGGTATGAGGGGGAGGGCGGCAATTAGGACGCCGTCATCGGTCCTTCCGTCTCGTCCTCGATTTGATTCCGGGCTGTCTCCATAGATCCCTCCCTCGGCGACCGTCCAGGCGGGAGTGCTCGCAATTTCGGCACACAGCTTTGGAACCTCAAAGTCCGAACAGTACTGTTCCACGAAGATGCCAGAGTTCACCAACCTTGACGCCACAAGGCAAAGCGGATCCTGCAGAATGATTGCGCGGGAATGCCCGCCTTCAATGACGAGGTCAGCCAAAAATTGCGCGATGTCGGGCGTAAGCATCGCTTCCCCGCGACGCCTAGCCGTGTCGGAAAGCGAAATCCAATCAAGAACCTCCGCAAGATGGGCCTTTGTGGTTTCGAGTGCCGCATCCAGACATGGCTTCGGCAGAAACAATTGATTCGATCGTGGTGAGCCTTCGTGTTGTATCTCGGCCAGCAGGGTAAGCGCCGCACGATATGCGTCCGGCACGCCGTTGTTGCTTAAGGTCGAGACTAGCTCTCGAAAGAGACCGATCTTATCCATCACTTCTGCTTTCCGCTATTCTCCGCGCTGCTTCCCTCTGCATGCGGCCGACTATCGACCGTGAGGTGAAAGTCGAGCTTTACCGGTGGCAGATTCACAGGATGCAACGTAAGCACGGTGGCCACAACTACCCAGATGGGCTGCCGGGTATGTCGGCGCATTTCTGAAGGCTGGATTTTCATGTCTGTTCCCCTAGTACGATGTACTTGCAAATCATGACATGAAATATTCGTCGCGCGCAACATCACGCCCGACGAAAAAAGAAAAAAGACCCATAAGCTTTCAACTTATGGGTCTGCTTTTAGGTTGCTATCTACGGCGTGAGTTAAACGTCAATATTCCCCGCCCGCAACGCATTCGACTCGATAAACGCCCGCCGCGGCTCGACATCATCCCCCATGAGGGTAGTAAAGATCCCATCCGCCGCGATCGCGTCTTCGATCTGTACACGCAGCAGACGCCGTACTGCCGGATCCATCGTCGTTTCCCACAGCTGCTCGGGGTTCATCTCGCCGAGGCCCTTATAGCGTTGCTTCGACACGTTCCGCTCAGCATCCGCCAGCAGCCACTTCATCGCGCTCTTGAAGTCCGCGACAGCCATGCTGCGTTCCCCACGCTTGATGACTGCACCTTCTCCAATAAGTCCCTTGAACGTATTCGCGGTGGTCACGAGCTGCTGATAATCCGCCGTGTGCTGGAATTCCTGGTCGATGACCGAAACCCGCACATTACCGTGATGCGTCCGTTCGACATGCAGCGCCCGCTGTTCACGAACTGGGTCATACGAAGGCACGACCCGCACTTCATTCTTCAGCGCGTCGTCATGCAACGCCGCGTGCAGCGCCTTAGCCGAAGCCTCGGTCGAAGCCTCGCTGGAGAGATCGATCACCACCCCATCCATGACCGCTTCCAGCGCCGCCGGGTCATACAACCGGCTCAACCGCTCGATCACGCTCTGCGACAGCAGATACGACCGTGCCAGTTCCCCAAGCGCATCGCCCGAAATCGCCGCGGCATTCTCACCCGGCACGAGCTCCGACCCTTGCAGCGCCAACCGCAGCATGTGCGCGTTGAGCTCCACATCATCCTTCAGATACCGCTCATCCTTACCCGCCTTGATCTTGTAAAGCGGCGGCTGCGCGATATACACATAGCCGCGTTCGATCATGTCCGGCATCTGGCGATAGAGGAACGTGAGCAGCAGCGTCCGGATGTGCGCACCGTCGACGTCCGCGTCGGTCATGATGATGATGCGGTGATAGCGCAGCTTCTCGAGGTTGTAATCGTCCTTGCCGATGCCGCACCCAAGCGCGGTCACGAGCGTGACGATCTGTTCCGACGACAGCAGCTTGTCGTAGCGTGCCTTCTCGACGTTCAGCACCTTGCCGCGCAGCGGCAGAATGGCCTGGAACTTCCGATCACGCCCTTGCTTGGCCGACCCACCTGCCGAGTCACCCTCGACGATGTAGATTTCGCACTTCGCCGGGTCCTTCTCCTGACAGTCCGCGAGCTTGCCGGGCAGACCAACACCGTCGAGCACGCCCTTGCGACGCGTCATCTCACGCGCCTTCCGCGCTGCATCCCGCGCCCGCGCAGCTTCAACAATCTTCCCGCAAATGATCTTCGCGTCGATCGGCGTCTCGAGCAGAAATTCTTCCAGCGCCTTCGCCACAACTTCCTCAACCGGCGCACGAACCTCGGACGAAACCAGCTTGTCCTTCGTCTGCGAGCTGAACTTCGGCTCCGGCACCTTCACGGACAGCACGCACGACAGCCCTTCGCGCATGTCGTCGCCGGTCGTCTCGACCTTCGCCTTCTTCGCGATTTCGTTGTCGGTGATGTACTTGTTGATGACGCGCGTCATCGCGGCCCGCAGGCCGGTCAGGTGCGTGCCGCCGTCACGTTGCGGAATGTTGTTCGTGAAGCACAGCACGTTTTCGTTGTAGCTGTCGTTCCACTGCATCGCGACTTCGACGCCCACGCCATCCTTCTCGCCGTTGGCGAAGAACACCGTCGGGTGCAGCGTGCTCTTGGTCTTGTTGATGAACTCGACGAAGCCCTTCACACCGCCGGCGAACGCGAAATCGTCTTCCTTGCCCGAACGCAGATCGGTGAGACGAATCCGCACGCCGTTGTTCAGGAACGAAAGCTCGCGCATCCGCTTCGCGAGGATGTCGTAGTGATACTCGACCGTGCCGAAAATGGTCGGATCGGCCATGAAGTGCACTTCGGTGCCGCGGTTCTCGGTGTCGCCGGTCACGAGCATCGGCGACACTTCCACGCCGTCCACCACCTCGATCACGCGATCCTGCGCGACGCCGCGGTGGAACTCCATGAAGCGCTTCTTGCCGTCGCGGCGCACGGTGAGGCGCAGCCAGCTCGACAGCGCGTTCACGCACGACACGCCCACGCCGTGCAGGCCGCCCGACACCTTGTAGCTGTTCTGGTCGAACTTGCCGCCGGCGTGCAGCTCGGTCATCACGATCTCGGCGGCGCTGCGCTTCGGCTCGTGCTTGTCGTTCATCTTCACGTCGGTCGGAATCCCGCGGCCGTTGTCGACCACGGAAATCGAGTTGTCGGCGTGAATCGTCACGTGGATGTCGTTGCAGTACCCGGCCAACGCTTCGTCGATCGAGTTGTCGAGCACCTCGAACACGAGGTGGTGCAGACCGGTGCCGTCCGACGTGTCGCCGATGTACATCCCGGGGCGCTTGCGCACCGCTTCCAGCCCCTCGAGGATCTGGATCGACGAGGCGCCGTAGCTGCTGTTATCGGGTTGCGAATTGTGCTGTTCACTCATGGATATCTTCCGGTTCTGCGGGGCCACTCTCGTGGCGGCGCGGTGCGTTTCAGCGGGGGGAAATCGCCGGCCGCTCGAGTTTCCTGGCCCGCCCCGGGCGCCGAAAAGGCACCGAAGGGGCGGGTTGTCGGTTCGCCATAAAAACGCCAAAGGGGCTTGCCGCCCCCTGGTGTGTGTCGCGATGTCGAGCGCGTCAGATGCGCATCGGCATCACGACATACTTGAACTCGTCGTTCTCGGGCACGGTGATCAGTGCGCTCGAGCTGGCGTCGCCGAGGCTCACCTGCACGGTGTCGACCTTCAGGTTCGCGAGCACGTCGAGCAGATACGTGACGTTGAAGCCGATGTCGACGGTATCGCCCTGGTAGGCGATTTCGAGTTCTTCCTGCGCCTCTTCCTGATCGGCGTTGGTCGACATGATCTTCAGCTGGCCCGGCGCGACGATGCAGCGCACGCCCTTGAACTTGTCCGAGGTCAGGATCGCCGCGCGCTGCAGCGAACGCTGCAGTTCTTCGCGGCCGATCTCGAACGTGTTCTTGTGCGCCTTCGGGATCACGCGCTGGAAGTCGGGGAACTTGCCCTCGACGAGTTTCGACACGAGCTCGACCTGGCCGAACGTGAACTTGGCCTGGGTTTGCGCGATGTCGATGGTGACGGTGTCGTCGATGTCCTCGAGCAGGCGCTGCAGTTCGAGAATCGTCTTGCGCGGCACGATGACTTCCTGGCGGCCGAACGTGCCGCCTTCAAGCTTCATCGACGAGAACGCGAGGCGGTGGCCGTCGGTGGCCACGGCCATCAGCTGGTCGCCGTCGACGACGAGCAGCATGCCGTTCAGGTAGTAGCGGATGTCCTGCTGCGCCATCGCGAAGTGCACCATGCCGAGCAGCTGACGGAACGACTTCTGCGGGACGGTGAGCGTGGCGCCGAAATCCTTCGCCTGCGCGACGGTCGGGAACTCGTCGGCCGCCAGCGTCTGCAGTGCGAAACGGCTCTTGCCCGATTGAACGGTGAGGCGCTTGTCGGCGAGCGACAGCGTGACCTGGCCGTCAGGCATCGCGCGCAGGATGTCGAGCAGCTTGCGGGCCGCGACGGTGGTCGCGATCTGGTCGCCGCCGACGCCGAAATCGGCGCGCGTGGTGATCTGCAGCTCCAGGTCGGTCGACAGGAATGAAACGTCCGGGCCGTTCTTGGTGATCAGCAGGTTGGCGAGGATCGGCAACGTATGGCGGCGTTCGACGATGCCGCTGACCGTTTGCAGCGGCCTGAGGAGGGTGTCTCGTTCGGTCTTGACCAGTTGCATAGAGTTCCTTCGTTGAGTAACGGCCTGCAGCGCAGCAGCCACGCAGCGCCCCGCCGGCCGGGCTCTTGGCCCGCCACCACCGGGGCGGTCAAACCAGTATTGTGCCTCAAAACCGAACCGCCCCCCTTAAATTGGGGCGGAGGCCGAATTATCAAGCGCGCCGGCCCGTTCAGCCCTTCAGTGTCTGTTCCAGCACGTGCAGCTCGTGATTGAGCTGCGCGTCCTTGCTGCGCTCGTCGGCAATCTTGCGCACCGCGTGCAGCACGGTCGTGTGATCGCGCCCGCCGAACAGCTCGCCGATCTCCGGCAGGCTCTTCTGCGTGAGTTCCTTCGCCAGGTACATCGCAATCTGCCGCGGCCGCGCGATGTTCGCGGGGCGCTTCTTCGAGTACATGTCCGCGACCTTGATGTTGTAGAAGTCGGCGACGGTCTTCTGGATGTTCTCGACCGAAATCTGCCGGTTCTGCACGGTCAGCAGGTCCTTCAGCGCTTCCTTGGTCAGCTCGATCGAGATCTCGCGGCCATGGAACTTCGAATACGCGAGGATCTTGCGCAGCGCGCCTTCGAGTTCGCGCACGTTCGAGCGCAGGTGCTTCGCGACGAAGAACGCGACGTCTTCCGACAGGTTCACGCCTTCCGATTGCGCCTTGCGCATCAGGATCGCGACGCGCATCTCGAGCTCGGGCGGCTCGATCGCGACGGTGAGGCCGGAGTCGAAGCGCGAGATCAGGCGATCGTCGATGCCCGAGATTTCCTTCGGATACGTGTCGCTGGTGATGATCACCTGCGCCTTGTTCGCGACGAGCGCCTCGAACGCATAGAAGAATTCCTCTTGCGTGCGCGACTTGCCGGAGAAGAACTGGATATCGTCGATCAGCAGCAGGTCGAGCGAGTGGTAGTAGCGCTTAAAGTCGTCGAACGCCTTGCGCTGGTACGCCTTCACCACGTCCGACACGTACTGTTCCGCGTGGATGTAGCGGATCCGCGCACCGGCCTTGTCGAGCAGCAGCTGGTTGCCGATCGCGTGGATCAAGTGGGTCTTGCCGAGGCCGACGCCGCCGTACAGGAACAGCGGGTTGTACGAGATGCCGGGGTTGTCGGCGACCTGGATCGCGGCGGCGCGCGCGAGCTGGTTCGCTTTACCGGTCACGAAGTTGTCGAACGTGAGCACCGGGTTCAGCTTCGAACGTTCGTACATCGAATCGGCTTCGCCGCCGTTGGCGGGCGCGGCGCCCGGGCCCGGACGCCACGTGCGGCGGCCCGCCGCCGCTTCGTGCGCGGGCAGGCTCGGCAGATCGATGTCGGCGTCGTCGGCGTTCAGATGGTGCGCGGCGGCCGCGGACGGCGTCATCGGTACGTCGGCCGGCGCGCTGGGCGCCGCGGCGGCATGCGCGGTCAGGTTGGCGGCAATCGCGGCGACCGTCGCGGCCGGGCCGCTCGGGGCCAGCGGCGCACGCGGGGCGGCCGGTGCGGCGCTCGCAGGTGCGCTGCGCATGCCGGCCTTCGGATCGAGGACGAACTGGACTTCGATCGGCGTGTTCCAGAATTCTCGGGCCAGATCGGAGATGCGGCCCGAAAACTGGCTCTTGACCCAGTCCAGCTTGAAGCGGTTCGGCGCGGCGATGGACAGCGTGTTCGCCGACGCATCGAAGGCCACCGGGGCCAAGGGTTTGATCCACGTCACGTACTGCTGGGGCGTCAGCTCGCGCTCCAGCAGTGCGGAACAGTGTTGCCAGAAATCGTTCATCAAGTAGCTGTCGTTTTTTGCATGCACAGCGCGGCTCGCCGGCGCCCTTGTCGCGGTTGCGCAACAAGGCCCGAAGCGGTCGTGCGAGCGTGCCTCGGACGCCTGCGTCACAGTCCTGGAGGGGCAGGCGGGCGCCGAAGCGGCGTGCGGGATTCTTGGAGATAAGGCGAGATTCTAACGCCAAACGCGGCCACAGCGGGACTTATCCACAGGCTGGGATTGTGGGTCGCGGGGCCGGATCGGAGCGGGCCGGCACAGGCGGACGACTCCTAAAGTATTGACCGTCAAGAGAAAAACGGTTTAAATAGCGGGTTCCGCGAAAACCAATCCTGTATTCCCGGCGATTGCGTTCGCCCGAATGCCTCCGGTTAAGGGCACGCGGTCCCCTGAATTTCGACATTCTCGAACAAGTGAGAACATCATGAAACGTACTTACCAACCGTCCGTGACGCGCCGCAAGCGCACCCATGGCTTCCGTGTCCGCATGAAGACGGCAGGCGGCCGCAAGGTCATCAACGCTCGCCGCGCGAAGGGCCGCAAGCGCCTCGCCATCTAAGGCAGGTTGCGCGCTGTGTCCGCCGTCCGCAGCCCTGCGGAAGGTGCCGTCGAGCCGGATGCGAATCCGTCGCAGACGAAAGCCGCCTTCCCGAAAGCTGCGCGACTTCTGAAAACGGATGAATTTTCATCCGTTTTTCGTTTGCGCCCCTGGCGGCGTTCCGCGCACTTCGTGATTTACGGCAAGCCGACCGGTCAGCCCGCGCGTCTGGGGCTCGTCATCGGCAAGAAGTATGCGCCGCGAGCGGTGACCCGTAACCTCGTGAAGCGGCTGGCGCGCGATGCGTTTCGCTTGCGCCGGGCCGAATTCGCCGGTTACGACCTGCTGCTGCGGCAGCACACGCGCTTCGACAAGAAAGCGCTGCCGAGCGCGGCTTCCGCCCCGCTCGCGGCGATGTGTGCGGCCGAGATCCGCGAGCTGCTCGACAGGGCAGCCCGGGAGATCGCCCGCCGCGCGTCGAAGCCCGCGTCCGAGTGACGCATCCGTGCCCGGTGCGGCGTTCGCGCCCGCCCGGCCGGTTTTGACGCGGCGTCGTACGGCGCCGCCCAAGGTATGAAAACGGTATTGATCGCGTTGCTGCGCTTCTACAAGGTTGCCGTGAGCCCGATGCTCGGCAACCGTTGCCGTTTTTATCCTTCCTGTTCGGATTACGCGCGCGAGGCAATCCAGTATCATGGCGCCGCGCGCGGCACGTATCTCGCCGTCAGGCGCGTGTGCCGATGCCATCCGTTTTCCGCGGGCGGCATCGACCTCGTCCCGCCGCCCAACTCCGACACTCGCGCTCGCGGCGAAGCCGACGCGCGGTCCCATCGACTCTGAGACAACGCATGGATATCAAACGCACCGTCCTATGGGTGATCTTCTTCATGTCAGCTGTCATGCTGTACGACAACTGGCAGCGGGACCATGGACGCCCGTCGATGTTCTTCCCGAGCGCCACGCACACGGCCCCGGTCGCTGCCGGCGGCGCATCGGGCACGGGCGCGACGACCGCAGGTGACGTGCCTGCCGCCGCAGCCGGCGCCGCACCGTCGACGACGGCCCCGGCCGCGCAGGCGCAGCTCGTGAAATTCTCGACCGACGTGTACGACGGCGAAATCGACACGCGCGGCGGCACGCTCGCGAAGCTGACGCTGAAGAAGCAGGGCGACGGCAAGCAGCCCGACCTGTACATCACGCTGTTCGACCACACGGCCGGCCACACGTATCTCGCACGCACGGGCCTCGTCGGCGGCGATTTCCCGAATCACACGGACGTCTACACGCAGATCGATGCGGGCCCGACGTCGCTGACGGGCGATCAGAACACGCTGAAGCTGTCGTTCGAATCGCCGGTGAAGGGCGGCGTGAAGGTCGTGAAGACCTACACGTTCACGCGCGGCAGCTACGTGATCGGCGTCGACACCAAGATCGACAACGTCGGTACGGCGCCTGTGACGCCGAGGCTCTATATGGAGCTGGTCCGCGACAACACGCCGGTCGAAACGCCGATGTTCTCGCATACGTTCCTCGGGCCGGCGGTCTATACGGATGCGAAGCACTTTCAGAAGATTGACTTCAGCGATCTCGACAAGAACAAGGCGAACTTCGAGACCTCTGCCGACAATGGCTGGATCGCGATGGTGCAGCACTACTTCGCGTCGGCGTGGATTCCGCAGCAAGGCGCGAAGCGTGAGATCTACGCGAAGAAGTTGGACGGGTCGCTCTATCGCATCGGCGTAGAGCAACCGGTCGCCGCGATCGCGCCGGGCCAGTCGGCCGACGTGCAGGCGCGCCTGTTCGCCGGTCCGGAAGAAGAGCGCATGCTCGAAGGCATCGCGCCCGGCCTGGAGCTCGTGAAGGACTACGGTTGGGTGACGATCATCGCGAAGCCGCTGTTCTGGCTGCTCGAGAAGATCCACAGCTACGTCGGCAACTGGGGTTGGGCGATCGTGCTGCTGACGGTGCTGATCAAGGCCGTGTTCTTCCCGCTGTCGGCGGCGAGCTACAAGTCGATGGCGCGCATGAAGGAAATCACGCCGCGCATGCAGGCGCTGCGCGAACGCTTCAAGAGCGATCCGCAGAAGATGAACGCCGCGCTGATGGAGCTGTACAAGACCGAGAAGGTCAATCCGTTCGGCGGCTGCCTGCCGGTCGTGATCCAGATCCCGGTGTTCATCTCGCTGTACTGGGTGCTGCTCGCCTCGGTCGAAATGCGCGGCGCGCCGTGGATTCTGTGGATTCATGACCTGTCGCAGCGCGATCCGTTCTTCATCCTGCCGGTGCTGATGGCCGTGTCGATGTTCGTGCAGACGAGCCTGAACCCGACGCCGCCGGATCCGGTCCAGGCGAAGATGATGAAGTTCATGCCGATCGCGTTCTCGGTGATGTTCTTCTTCTTCCCGGCCGGTCTCGTGCTGTACTACGTCGTGAACAACGTGCTGTCGATCGCGCAGCAGTACTACATCACGCGCAAGCTCGGCGGCGTCAAGAAGAAGCCGGCCTGACGTCCGTTGCATTCGCGGGCGGCCAGCCGCCCGCGATGCTCGCAAAAAAAGCCGCATGGTTCGTGACCATGCGGCTTTTTGTTTCCCGGCGACGGCGGCGCGCGCGGTTGCTGCCGTTCAGGCTTTCTTCGCTTCGGGTTTCGGATCGCCGTAGAACTGCTCGACCAGTTCCTGAACGAGGTAGCGCTGGTGGGGAGACAGCGCTTCGATCTTCGATGCGAGTTCAATCGTCTCGGGCGTCGGCGGATAGCGTTCGTCGCGCGGCAGCGGTTGCGGCGTCGGATGTTCGATCACGCTTGGCGACGGCCCGTAATGCAGCCAGTGCACTTCGACGCGCAACCATTCGGCAAGCGTTTCGAGTTTGTCCGACGTCGGGATCGTGCGGCCCGTCAACCATTTGTGCGCGGTTTGCGGCGAAACGGGATGCGTTCCGCGATGGCGCAGATTGAATCGGTTCGCCAGCTCCGTCGCGCCCGTGACCTTCTCCGGGCTGCGCCGCAGGGCAAATTTCAGGCGTTCCGAGAACGCGGCTTTTTCTTCGGATGTCGGCATGGGGAGATTGTGCAATTCCATCGCCGCGTCTCAGACAACCATATGAGATAAACGTATCTTATTCGGACGAATCCCGGCCCTGATCAGGATGGGCGGTGAAATTGAGGGACGCAGTGCCGAGCCCCTCCGGCACGCATACTCGTCCGAAATGGCCGGTGTGTGATGATGCCGGACTAATACTTGGCTTATCCCCGGCGGGATAAATTCGGGCGAGTCCGAATCCGGCGCCGCGGCCGGTGGCGGGCGAGCCGGCACGCTACAATGCCGGCGTTCCGATGCCCGAACTGTTGTGCGGGCGCGCCATTGACCCGCTGATTACCCGATTTCTCCGATTCCCATGCTCGCTACCGATTCCGATCCGATCGTCGCCATTGCCACTGCTGCCGGCCGGGGCGGCATCGGGGTCGTCCGCGTGTCGTTCGGGCGCGGCGGCGAGGCGGCCGCGCTGCCGCTGATCGACGCGTTGTGCGGGCAGAAGCTCGCGCCGCGTCATGCGAGCTACGTGCCGTTCCTCGACGCGCACGGCGCGCCGCTCGACCGCGGGATCGCGCTGTATTTCCCGGCGCCGCATTCGTATACCGGCGAGCACGTGCTCGAACTGCAGGGGCATGGCGGGCCGATCGTGATGCAGTTGCTGCTGCAGCGCTGCCTGGATGCGGGGCGCGGCTTCGGGCTGCGGCTCGCGGAGCCGGGCGAGTTCACGCGGCGCGCGTTCCTGAACGACAAGCTCGACCTCGCGCAGGCCGAGGCCGTTGCCGACCTGATCGAGGCGAGCACCGAGGCGGCCGCGCGCTCGGCCGGGCGTTCGCTCGACGGCGCGTTCTCGCGGCAGATCCATGCGCTCGTCGACGATGTGATCGCGCTGCGGATGCTGGTCGAGGCGACGCTCGATTTTCCGGAGGAGGAAATCGACTTCCTCGAAGCGGCCGACGCGCGCGGCAAGCTCGCGAAGATCCGTGCGCAGCTCGCGCACGTGCTCGGCGATGCGCGGCAGGGCGCGCTGTTGCGCGAAGGGCTGTCGGTCGTGCTCGCGGGGCAGCCGAACGTCGGCAAGTCGTCGCTGCTGAATGCGATGGCGGGCGCCGAGCTGGCGATCGTCACGCCGATCGCCGGAACGACGCGCGACAAGGTGGCGCAGACGATCCAGGTCGAAGGGATTCCGCTGCACATCATCGATACGGCCGGGCTGCGCGAGACGGAGGACGAAGTCGAGCGGATCGGCATTGCGCGCACGTGGAGCGAGATCGAGCGTGCGGATGTCGTGCTGCATCTGCTCGATTCGCGCACGGGGATGACGCCGGACGACGGGACGATCGCGGCGCGGTTTCCGGCCGGCGTGCCGGTGGTGCGCGTGCTGAACAAGACGGACCTGACCGGCGTGCCGGCGTGCGTCGAGCATCCGACGGCGGAAGGTGACCTGACCGAGGTCCATCTGTCGGCCAAGCGCGGCGACGGGATCGACATGCTGCGCGCGGAGCTGCTGCGGATCGCCGGATGGCAGGCGGGGGCCGAGGGCGTTTATCTGGCGCGCGAGCGGCATCTGATCGCGCTGCGGGCTGCGCAGGCGCATCTTGCGCAGGCGGCCGATCATGCGGAGCAGCGCGCGCAGTCGCTCGATCTGTTTGCGGAAGAGCTTCGGCTCGCGCAGGAGCAGCTCAATTCGATTACCGGGGAGTTCACTTCCGATGACCTGCTCGGGGTGATTTTCAGCAGGTTTTGTATCGGGAAGTGAGCGGACACTGAACTGTACGTTGCAGCTGCCAGCGGCGTGCCATCGAGTATGAACAGCATTGGCACTCATGCATCGTCATTGCCGGCTTCCGAAACGAATTCAAACACCTTTTCTCTGCGCTGCATGATTCGACTGCGGCGGGTAGCTGCCTGATTTCGAGTGATGATGTCGTTGATGATCAGGACTGTGCTGCCCGACCGAGCCGCCACACGCACCGAATCGGCTGGTGTGGTGCCGGAGGGGCGCGATGGTGCCGTGAAGCCGCTGGGGGATGACGGAGCAGTTGGCACGGGCAACGTTCTTCCATCATAAAGCGAGCCGCTCCTGTAACCTTCGCTACGCCATTTGCTCAGCACGCGGTTGATTTGTGCATCGACCGCGCATCGGCGATCTCGTGGCAAATCATCGATGTCGATGCTCAACGCGACGGAAATAGCAACATCATCGAGATCAAACGAGGCGGTCACATTTTGTGCGAATGCGCCGCCAGCCGCGTCCGAGATGGCGTTTGCGTCGTCCTGAAGCGCTGTATGGGCGTCGCGCCATTGGGTCAAGCTTGTCATCGATACAGCCTCGCCTGCGTCGATTGATGGAAATTGTCGCGGTCGATGAAACGATATCGAGATGACGCACGGGGGCCGCATTTCACCGTAGACCATGTGGTAGTAGCCAGCGGTGACTAGGCCAATCAACCCGATGAGGAGGCCAATTCCACCCCAGATTCCGCTCGCCGGCGCGTAAGCCGCGATCGCAACGGCGCACACTGGAATGACGGTCGACAGTAGTTTGCCAAGGACGAGAACGAGTACGAATGGCTTGGGGCTAACGAGCGGCCGTTTGCGACGACGGAGTATGTTTCTCAGGGTGGGGCGCGCCAGTTGTTGAAAAAGCAACATGGCCACGGTTAGAACCGATAGCCCGAAGAAGCCTATAAAGAAATGTTGCGAGGCAGGGCGGCTCCACAAGTCAGACATGACCTCGAGAGGAACGTCGTCAACGGCGCCTGTAGGGAGGATTGCGCGGTAGCGTCCAACGAATGCATCCGTCAGGTGATAGGTTGCCGATGCCGATAGGCCTGTCGGCACGAGCCAGTCGATGGACCAGCGCTTGATCCAGCCAAAACGCCCAGCTTCCATTTTCGGCAGCGGGACGCGGAGATAGCGGTTCCCAACGATCGAGACGTCGTCATGCCACTTCTGTCGGTCGAACAGCTTCATGGTTCAGTTGGTTCTCGGATTTAGTGACGACGAATGCCGTGGGAGCACGATGCGACAGGGACTTGCAGCGGTAAACAAGTGATATCGGCTGCAACGACAAAAACTGAATGGCGCGTCGCGATCGCCGACCGTAAAACAATGAACCGATACCGATCGGAGTGCGAGAAAGGCGTGCCGTGTGATGATTACGGAAGGGGATCAGCGGACCGCATGCGGCGGCCCGGAATTCGGCAGAGGCGTGTAGAAGCCTGTAACGCTCCGGCAACGATTCAAATCGCTCGGTGTGAGATGAGTCATGTGCCGGAGGGGCGGAATCAAATACCGCGCTCGGTATTCATCCGAGGTTCTGCGGAATGAGGATGCAATGCTCGGCCGGGAGGCCTTAATCCCAATGACGATGATGATGGTAATACCCGCCATCCCCGTAATACCCGCCACCGTCAGGCACCACGATACAGCCGCTCAACAGCACGGCGACGCCGGCAATCAGCAAAAGGGTCTTCTTCATTGCATTCACCTGCTCGGGTTCGATATGGAACCCAGCATAGCGAGCGCCCGCAACACCGGCTGTAAGCGTTGGTATCCCGGTCACGCAATCCGTAACGGCGGATTATTCCGGTCACAATGACCGTAACAATTAGCCAAACAGCAGACGTTTTCACGCGACGACGACCCGGTTTCGCCCCATATCCTTCGCCCGGTACAGCGCGGCATCGGCGGCTTCGATCAACGCGTCGGGCGTCGACAGATCGTCGGCCGCCACGGTCGCGCAGCCGACGCTGACGCTCACGCGTCCGGCCGGCGAATCGGGCATCGCGAGGTCGAGCCGCAGCACGGCTTCGCGCGCTTCGTCGGCCACCACCCGCGCACCGCGCGCGCCGGTGTTCGGCAGCACGATCGCGAATCCCTCCCCGCCGTAGCGCGCGACGATATCGGCCGGCCGCCGTACGGCGCCGGCCAGTGCGTTCGCGACGGCGATCAGGCACGCATCGCCCTTCACGTGACCGAACGCGTCGTTGTACGCCTTGAAGTGATCGACGTCGACCATCAGCAGCGACAGCGGTTCGCCCTGCCGTCGCGCCTGCAGGAACAGCGCGTGGAAATGGTCGTTGAAGTGGCTGCGGTTGAACGCGCCCGTGAGCCCGTCGCGCGCGGAAGAACGGATCAGCGTCGCATGCGCTTCGAACAACTGCTGATACAGCATCGTCACTTCCCACGCGAGCACGCACACGAGCACGCCGGGCGTGAACATGCTGAACACGCGCGCGACATACCAGCCGACCGTGAAGCGGTTCGCGGTCAGCAGGTTCAGCGTCGTGTCGGTCAGGCACGCGAGCACCGCGATCGCGAGCCACAGGTCGAGCGTCGTGCGCAGCCGGCCCGCGACGAGCACGGCCGCGAGCGCGAGCACGTTGAGGATCCATACGACGAGCGCGATGCCGTTGACGGGCAGCACGGCTGCGTCGCGAGGCGGATGGAACGCGGGCGGCAGCGACACGTTCAGCGCGAGCGCGCACAGGAGCGCCGCCGCGACGGCCGGGCCGCCGACGAGCGCGATCGTCCAGCGGCGCGTCTCTTTCGCGCCGACCGGGGCACGCGTGAGCCGCTCGCGTGCGAACAGCGCGGCCATCACGAAGCACGGAAAGCCGGCATGCCAGAAGATCCACATCCATGCGGCGCTCTGCGGGCGCGCGCCGAGCAGGCCGTGCGGCGCGAACACGCCGGGAAAGGTGAGCAGTTGCAGCGCGACGGCGAGCGCGGTGAACGCATAGGCGCCGCCGAGCGCACCGAGCACGGGCTGGCGCGTCACGGTGAACTGCGCGCCGAGGAAGAACGCCGCGATGCTCGCGGTCGTGAACACGGTGAGCGCGCACATCGGCATGAATGGCTCGACGGCCGGCAGCGCGACGTTCGCGTGCGGCGCGGCGATCCCGAGCGCAAGCAGGATGACGAGTGCCGTCAGCGCGCCGAACCACAGCTGACGTCGCGTCGTGTGCTGGATCAGGATGCCTTCCATGGATTCCCCCGGGCATGCATGCTCGAGCGCCCGGTCTTGCGCCGGGCGGCACGCATCCGATCGCGGCGCGACCGGTGCGGTCCGATCCTATCCCGTTATTGGCATCCGCTCAAATGCCGAGCCCCGGGCCGAAGTTGCCGGCGACGCAGCGCGTGACGGCGTCGACGTCCGCGTAATCCTGTTCGGGCAGACCGTCGAGCATCGACAGCACTTCGTTACTGGCGCCGGCATCGCGTGCGGCATCGACGATCGCATCCTTGTTCGCCGGATAGCGGACGGCCGCCAGCACATCGGCGATCTGCAGGTCGATCGTTTCGTTCGGGATATCGTGCGGAGGAAGGGCGGGCTTGTCGTTCACGTCGGGGTCTCGCGGGTTGAGCGGGAATCGGATCGAAGCGCAAGAATCGTGCACCGCATGTTATCCGGCCCAGGGTGGCCCGGCCGACGCGTGCTGCGGATCGACGGGGATCGAAGTCAATGCCCGCGTCGCACGCGGCGCCACGGATGCTTCCAGTCGATGTGCGGTGCGTTCTCGTCGCGCGGATGCTGGCGGCGATGCTCCTGCCAGAGTTCGTCGGAAAACAGCGCAGCCACGATGACCAGCGGCAGCACGAGGAAAATGCCGAGTATGACTTGCTCGATCACGATAGCCTCCTTGCGGTGGCAGGAACCCTTGCTCTCATTCTAGGCTCTGAACTGCGCCGGCGTTCAATTTCTTACGGTGCGCAACGGCGCCGAACGCGGCCGTGCCGCACCGGCATTCCGCACGTGCGCCGGCATCGAAAAGGACATGAACATGCAACTCCAGAACGATACCCACACGCTCGCGCTGCGGCCGCTGGAGCGCCAGGACCTGCGCTTCGTCCACGAGCTGAACAACGACGCGAAGATCATGCGCTACTGGTTCGAGGAGCCGTACGAAACCTTCTCGGAACTGTCGCAACTGTACGACCGCCACGTGCACGACCAGCGCGAGCGCCGGTTCGTCGCGGTCGATACGCAAGACGAACTGGTCGGCCTCGTCGAGCTGATCGAGCTCGACTACATCCACCGTCGCGGCGAGTTCCAGATCATCATCGCGCCGCACTGCCAGGGGCGCGGCTACGCGGGCCAGGCGACGCGTCTCGCGGTCGAGTACGCGTTCAAGGTGCTGAACATGCGCAAGCTTTACCTGATCGTGGATACGTCGAACGCGGCGGCGATCCATGTGTACGAGAAATGCGGATTCCAGCACGAGGCCGAATTGAAGGAAGAATTTTTCGGGAATGGCGCGTATCACAACGCTTATCGGATGTGCATCTTCCAGCACGATTATTTCGCGCGTCAGCCAATCGGGCTGAATAAAGCAGGGTAAACACCAGACTGGTAAAAGGCGCTTGCGACGGGGCTTCGCAGGCGCCGAACGGATACGGGGAACTACGGATAAATACGGATGCGCTTATATCTGGCATTTTTCTTGTTTCAGGTAAAAGCGATTCCGCGCTGCGGTAAAGTCGAATCGTTTCGGATGACTTTATGTGCAACGCATCAAAATAATCCGGATAGCGAAATGGATTATCCAAACCGTTCAATCGTCGCATTGTAAATTTGCTGAAAGCCTTGCCGGGTAACGCTTTCCGCCCGGCGGCGCGGGCCGGCGCATCGTTCGGCAGCCCGTGCCGCCCGCGCGTGTCGCGCCAAAAGCGGGCTGCGCACGGGGTGCGACAATCCGCCGCTATTGCGGTCGCACAACAAATGTGCTTGCTATCGTTTGCCGGTCTTCTAAAGTGAAAAACGCGGGTTCACGATCACCTTTAAACACATAGCTAACCCAGCCTGGTGCCCGCAAGCCTGGAGACAGAACATGATGAAGCGTACCGGTGTCCTTTTTGCCCTTGTCGGCGCATTTTGCGCTGTGTCGATTGCCCAGGCCGGCGGCGATTCGGCCGTCAAGCCGAAGCAGGAAATCCAGCTGACGAAGAACGCATGGGGCTGCCTGTCGAAAGACAATCTGGACTCCGTACTGAGTCACGAACGTGACGGCAAGTCGCAGGCGAAGCAGCAGTACTTCGACGACTTCCGCTGTCTTTCGGTGCCGGAAGGCCAGCGCTTCCGCGTGGTATCGGTCGAGCAGGGCGACGTGCAGTTCGTCAGCGCCGACAACAGCGACCAGCAAGGCCTCTGGACCGATTCGCGCTTCGTCAAGCAGTAACCGTCCACTCACCGCGCCGTCGCACGACGCGCGAGCGCGCCGGCCCGTCGGGCCGGCGGCGCGAATCGAACACGGCCCGGCCCATGCCGGGCCGTTGTACTGTGGATCGCGCATGAAGCACGCCGGACGGCGCGCATTCGGTATCATCACGGCCCGACCGAACCGAATGCCCGCCCGGGCCGCATCCGCATGGCGCTGAAATCCACGATCTACAAAGCCGAACTGCAAATCGCCGACATGGATCGGCATTACTACGCCGATCACGCGCTGACGGTGGCGCGCCATCCGTCGGAAACCGACGATCGGATGATGGTGCGCATCGTCGCGTTCGCGCTGTTCGCGCACGAGCGACTCGAATTCTGCAAGGGGCTGTCGGACGTCGACGAGCCCGATCTGTGGCAGAAGGACCTGACGGGCGCGATCGACGTATGGATCGAGGCCGGCCAGCCGGACGAACGGCGCATCTCGAAGGCGGCCGGCCGTGCCGGGCAGGTCACGGTGATCGCCTACGGCGGCAAGACGTCGGAGATCTGGTGGCAGGGCGTGCGCAGCAAGGTCGAACGGCTGCGCAACGTGCAGGTGCTGTCGCTCGCCGATGGTGTCGCGGCTGCGCTCGGGCGACTCGCGGAGCGCACGATGCGCCTGCAGTGCACGGTGCAGGACGGCGCCGCATGGATCTCGAGCGCCGATCACGATCCGGTCGCGGTCGAGTGGACGGTACTGAAGGCGCGCGCCGACGCGTGACGGCCCGCGCGCCGGCCGCGTTCAGCCGAGCGCGGCCGGCGGCCCCTTGAATTCGACCATGTTTCCTTCGGGATCGAACAGGTAGATCGACGGCCCGTAGCCGCCTGCGCCGTAGCGTTGCGCCGGCGCTTCCGGCCGCGCGCCATGCGCGGCGAAATGGGCGATCAATGCGTCGGGATCGAACGGCTCGACGCGCAGGCACAGGTGGTCGAGGTTGCGCCCGGTGCCGGGCGGGCCGCTGTCGGGGCGGTCGATCGGGCCGCCGACCGCGAGCAGGTCGATCAGTGCATCGCCGGCGCGCAGCTGCACAAGGCCCAGGTCGGGCTGCTCCTTCTCCACATGGCAACCGACGGCGTCGCAGTAAAAACGTGTCATTGCCGCCATGTCGGTCACGCGCAGCACGATGTGATCGATTCCGCGGATGGTGGGCTTCATGGGCGGGCACTCCTTCGCAGTCGACGAGCATCGAGTGTAGACGCATCGCGCCTGCGCTGCCGGCCGGAGCGCGGCACAATCGACGGACGAAAAAAAGCCCGTTCACGCAGAGCGGAACGGGCTTAATCCATATCAGGAGGAGACATGGAGGAGACAGTTCCAACTATACACACGGCGATGGTGCGACGCAATATTTCGATTGCAAAAAAACGTCAGGACGACGATTTGTCGCATCCGCACTGCAGCAAAATGATGACGCGACGATGACGAAAGCCATGCGGGAGCGGCTGTCGCGCGCGTTTCGTCGGATTTATTTTTAGCGATGCGGCCCCGATTCATCGGTACGAATCACAGAGCAAGATTCAGGGCGCGACGGCATGCGCCGATGTCTAGAGTAGGCACCGTCTACACTAGAGAGTGCGAGGTTCAAATGAAAACCGCCTATCCGACCGACGAGGCCCGCTGGGCCGCCGTGACCGAACGCGATCCGCATGCGGATGGCGCGTTCTTCTATGCCGTCAGCACGACCGGCGTGTTCTGCCGGCCGACCTGCGCGTCGCGCCAGCCGCGCCGCGAGAACGTGTCCTTTTTCGCCGATCCGGCGGCCGCGCGCGCGGCCGGCTTCCGGCCCTGCAAGCGTTGCCAGCCGGAAGGGCTGCCGCGCGAGCTGGAAATCGTCAATCGCGCGTGCGCGGTGCTCGACGCGCACGCCGAGCGGCTCACGCTGCAGCAGTTGAGCGATGCCGTGCACGTGAGCCCGTTCCACCTGCAGCGGCTCTTCAAGCGCGTGGTCGGCGTGTCGCCGCGGCAGTACCAGGCCGCGCAGCGCGGCGCCGCGCTGCGGCAGGCGCTGCAAAGCGGGCAGCCGGTCACGCAGGCGGCCGTCGACGCGGGTTTCAATTCGCCGTCGCGGCTCTATGCGTCGGTGCCGCGCGAATTGGGGATGGCGCCGTCGTCCTTCCGCCGCCAGGGCGCGGGCTTGCGGATCGACTATGCGACCGCGCCAACGTCGCTCGGCACAGTGCTCGTCGCCGCCACCGAACAGGGCATCTGCCGGATCGCGTTCGGTGACGACGCGGCGTCGCTCGTCGGCGAGCTGAAGGCAGCGTTCGCGCGGGCCGAACTGGTCGAATCGCCGGCCCGGCTCGCGCCGTTCGTCACGCAGATCCGCGCGTACCTCGACGGCACGCGGCACGCATTCGACCTGCCGCTCGACATCGCGCCGACCGCGTTCCAGCAGCGCGTGTGGGAAGCGCTGACGCACATCCCGTACGGCGAGACGCGCAGCTATTCGGAGATCGCCGAGGCGCTCGGCTCGCCGCGCGCGGTGCGGGCGGTCGCGTCCGCGTGCGCGTCGAATCCGGTCGCGCTCGCGATCCCGTGCCACCGCGTCGTGCAAAAGGGCGGTGCGCTCGCCGGCTATCGCTGGGGCGTGCGCCGCAAGGCGACGCTGCTCGCGGCCGAGGCGCGTCATATCCACGACAACGATGAAGCCGAAGCCGAGACGGAGGGCAGTGCGGTTTGAGTATCGAGACGACGACGATCAAGTCCCTCGCGAACGGCGGCCCAGTGCCGCCGTCCGCGCAGATGGAACTGCGCTACAAGGCGCCGTACGACTGGGCGCGCGTGCTGCGCTTCTTCAGCGGGCGCGCGATTCCGGGCGTCGAGCAGGTCGCGGACGGCGTGTATCGCCGCATCGTCGACCTGCACGGCATTGCAGGCCGGCTCACCGTCGCGAAACACCCGCGCAAGCATTGCCTGATCGCGACCGTCGAAGGGGCGCTCGCGCGTCACGTCGACGATGCATTCGCCGCACGCGTCGCGACGATGTTCGACCTCGGCGCCGATCCGGCCGCGATCGGCGGCGGGCTCGCGCGCGACCCTTGGTTCGCGCCGCTCGTCGAGGCCGCGCCGGGGCTGCGCGTGCCGGGCGCGTGGTCGGGGTTCGAGCTGGCCGTGCGCGCGATCGTCGGCCAGCAGGTGAGCGTGAAGGCCGCGACGACGATCGTCGGCCGGCTCGTCGAACGGGCCGGCGAACGCGTGATTCATGAAGACGACGGCGCGCCCGCGTGGCGTTTCCCGACACCCGACGCGCTGGCCGCGTGCGATCTCGACAAGATCGGGATGCCCGGCAAGCGCGTGGCGGCGCTGACCGGCGTGGCGCGCGCGGTGGCGGCGGGCGACGTGCCGGTCGACCGCGCGCATGCCGATCTCGCGACGCTGCGCAGCGCATGGCTCGATCTGCCCGGCATCGGCCCGTGGACCGTCGAATACATTGCGATGCGCGCGTGGCGCGACCCGGACGCGTGGCCGGCATCCGATCTCGTGCTGATGCAGTCGATCGCCGCGCGCGACCCGGCGCTCGACCGGCTCACCAGCCAGAAGCGCCGCACCGAAGGCTGGCGGCCGTGGCGCGCGTATGCGGCGCTGCATCTGTGGAACGAAGTGGCCGACCGGGCGGGCGGCGCGCGCGGCGGGTAAGCGCGGCGGCCCGCCACCGGGCGCGACTGCAACGCGGCCGGGCTGCAACCCGTTGCGCACACGGCGCCGGCATGCGGCAAGCGCCGGCGTGACGCGGCGGGTCATGGCGAGTGCGCGCGTCCGGCGTCGGCCGGACGTCGCGCGTGCGATGCGTGCGTACGCGTCGTTTCGCGATCCAATCGCCGACAAGGTTGCACTTGCCGCCGCTCGTTCGTCGTTCGCGTTCCGTCCGACGAATGGCGCCGGCCGGCATCCGATCGGCGTCGTCCGGAACCGGCGATACTGGCCGGGACTGCCGCGCCCGGCCCGTCCGACGGCCCGCTCAGGCCCGCGCGCCGTGCCCGCGGCCACCTCAAGCGCGGGTTCCGGCGAGATGTTAAAGTGCCCGCTACCAACGAAGCGACCAACAATCCAGCCGGCCGCGCGCGGCGTTCTGCGCGCGGCCGTCACGCACTTGCGTCTCCATGTCGAACACCATGACTCACCGCCAGTCCGAACTGCTGCTGAATCGCCTCGACGCGCTGAGCTCGGGCCCGACGCGGCAGCATCTGCCCGACGGCCTGCGCGGCATCGAAAAGGAAAGCCTGCGCGTGACGCGCGACGGGATGATCGCGTTCACGCCGCATCCGCGCGCGCTCGGTTCGGCGCTCACGCATCCGGCGCTGACGACCGACTATTCCGAAGCGCTGATCGAACTGATCACGCCCGCGGAGCGCGACGCCGCGCTCACGCTCGAACGCCTCGACGATCTGCATCGCTACGTCTATGCATCGCTCGGCGACGAGATGCTGTGGAGCGACTCGATGCCCGGCCTGCTGCCGGCCGACGATCAGATCCCGATCGCCGACTACGGCACGTCGAACATCGGCCGCCTGAAGACGGTGTACCGGCGCGGCCTCGCGTATCGCTACGGCCGCACGATGCAATGCATCGCCGGCATCCACTACAACTACTCGCTGCACGAGGAAGTGTGGCGGCGCCTGCATGCGGAAGAAGGGTCGACGGCGACGCTCGTCGATTACCAGTCGGAACGCTATCTCGCGCTGATCCGCAACTTCCGCCGCCGCAGCTGGCTGCTGATGTACCTGTTCGGCGCGTCGCCCGTGCTCGACACGAAGTTCCTGCGCGGCAAGCCGCACAAGCTCGACACGTTCGACGCCGATACGCTGTATCGGCCGTATGCGACCAGCCTGCGGATGAGCGATCTCGGCTACTCGAACACGACGGCCCAGGCCGCGCTGCACGTCGACTACAACACGCTGCCCGGCTATCTCGACGCGCTGTCGAAGGCCGTCAGCGAGCCGTATCCGGCGTACGAGGCGATCGGCACGCATCGCGACGGCGAGTGGATCCAGATCAACACGAACGTGCTGCAGATCGAGAACGAGTTCTACTCGACGATCCGGCCGAAGCGCGTCACATATTCGGGCGAGCGGCCGCTGCATGCGCTCGCGTCGCGCGGCGTGCAGTACATCGAGGTGCGCTGTCTCGACATCGATCCGTTCGAACCGACCGGCATCGCACTGGAGACCGCGCGCTTCCTCGACGCGTTCCTGCTCGCCTGCGCGCTCGACGAAAGCGCGCCGCTCGACTGCGACGCGTACAAGGAAGCGAACGCGAACTTCGGCAGCGTGACGCTGGATGGCCGCAAGCCGGGGCTCGCGCTGATGCGCGACGGCCAGCCGGTCGCGCTGCAGGCGTGGGCGGACGCGCTGATGGCCGATATCGACATCGTCGGCCGCCGTCTCGACGACATTCGCGGCGGCGACGAGCATGCGCGCGCGATTGCCGCGCAACGCGAGAAGCTCGCCGACCCGGAGCGCACGCCGTCCGCGCGCGTGCTGCGCACGATGCGCGAGAACGGTCAGTCGTTCCTCGCCTTCGCGCTCGCTCAAAGCGAAGCGCATGCCGCGCATTTCCGCGCGCACCCGCCTTCGGCCGAGATGCTGCGCACCGAGCATGCGCTCGCCGCGAAGTCGCTGGCCGAGCAGGCCGAGCTTGAAGCGAAGGAGGCCGGATCGTTCGACGCGTTCGTCGCCGCCTATCGCGCCTATACGCTGAACCGCTTCAGCGTGTGACGATCGCGCATGCGGCCGGCGCACGGTGTGCCGCGCCGCGATGCGATTGCAATCCAGTTCCGTCGACGATCAGTGATGGGCGTACGTGCCGCGATCGGCCGCCTGCGGCAGCGCCGGCTTCGCCGATTCCGCGTGGGCCTGGCCATCGCTGCCGTAACCGGCAGCGTCGCCCTCGCCGCGCGCCTGCGCCGCACGTTGCATGACCGCCTGCATGTTCCGCGGAAAGTCGGGACTGCTTGCGAGGCTCGTCCGGTAGCCGGCGGCCTGCAGTTCCGCGAGTTCCTGGCGGACCTGCGCACGCGTGAGCGTCGACGCGGCTTGCGCGTGAGCGGCGAACGCTGCGCCGATCAGCACGAGCGCGCATGCCGCGTGTTTCATTTTCATCATCGTGTGTGCTCCGTGAGGTTCCGGTGCCGCGCCATCGTCGGCGCGGGAAACGATGCAGCCAGTCTAGGCTTCGGACGCCAAACGAAACATCCTCGCGGCTGGCAGTCACCTTTTCCGGTCGCGCAACATTGCGCGGGTACCGGCATCGCGCGGCCACGCTCGAGCCGGCCGCGACGGGTTTTCTGTCGAACGCGACAGCGGCACGCCATCTGCCGGCCATCGTGCGGCGGCGGATCCGCATCGACTCGCCCGCATCGGGCTTCTCCCCCCTTGTGCAAGCGCGTCGCGCCTCCTAACCTCTTTTAAGCGACCGATCGGTTGGCCGCGCAACGTCGTTGCGTGCGCAAGCGCCCGATCGTAGTCGCGACTGCAGGACATCGACTTGTACCGAGCCCGGCGCATCGACATGCGAACCTGGGTCGGCCGCACAAGGCATGGGACCCGAATACGCGCTGAAGCGCCAACTCGGGTCGACATCTGGAGACACGATGAATCCCACCGACGCCCTACCGCCCGGCATCGTCTTCGCGCAACCGTTGACGCCGGTCGCCCACTCGCTGCTCCTGTCGTTCCTCGTCGCGACGATCCCGATCGCGGTCGCGCTGGTCGCGCTCGGCGTGCTGCGCCGCCCCGCATGGCAGGCGTCGCTCGCCGGGCTCGTCGCGGGCCTCGCGGTCGCGATCGGCGCGTGGGGGATGCCGGCCGGGCTCGCGTTCAACGCGGTCGGCGCCGGCATGGCGCTCGCGGTCGTGCCGGTGATGTGGATCGTCTTCAACGCGCTGTTGCTGTACAACATCGCGGTGAAGTCGGGGCGCTTCGACCAGTTCCGGCAGTGGATGCTCGACAACCTGCCCGACGATCGCCGCCTCGTGCTGCTCGTCGTCGCGTTCTCGTTCGGCTGTCTGCTCGAAGGGATCTCCGGATTCGGCACGCCGGTCGCGATCACGAGCGCGCTGCTGATCGCGCTCGGCTTTCCCGCGCTCGAAGCGCTCACCTATACGCTGCTGTTCAACACGGCGCCGGTCGCGTTCGGCGCGCTCGGCGTGCCGATCACCGTGCTCGGTGCGGTCACGTCGCTGCCGCCCGCGACGCTCGCGCAGATGGTCGGCCGCCAGTTGCCGTTCTTCGCGCTGCTGCTGCCGTTCTACGTGGTCGGCGCATACGGCGGCTTGCGCTCGATCGCGAAGCTGTGGCCCGCGCTGCTCGTGTCCGGCGGCAGCTTCGCGATCGCGCAGTTCGTCACGTCGAACTTCCTCGGCTACCAGCTCACCGACGTGCTGTCGTCGCTCTCGTCGCTGATCGTGACGATCGGCTTCCTGCAGTTGTGGAAGCCGCAGCCCGATCCGCAATATGCGCTCGCGCGCAGCGTGCCGGCCGCGGCCGGCGCCGCGCGCGCGGGCTTCGGCGGCTGGCTGCCGTGGCTCGTCGTGTCGGTGGTCGTGATCGTCTGGGTGCACGCGAACATCGCGGCGATCGGCGACGTGAAGATCAAGTGGCCGGGGCTGCACAACGCCGTGTACGTGTCGCTGTACCACAAGCCGTATGCGGCGATCTGGGATTTCCAGCCGCTCGGCACGGGCACCGCGATCCTCGTGTCGGCGATCGTCACGGCCGCGCTGACGCGCACCGGCCCCGGCGCGTTTGTCGAATGCGTGGTGAAGACGTGGCGCCAGACGTGGATCGCGATCGTCACGGTGATGATGATCGTCGGGCTCGCGTACCTGCTGAACTACTCGGGCATCAGCTACACGCTCGGCACCGGCGTCGCGTCGACGGGCGCGCTGTTCCCGCTGGTGTCCGCGTCGCTCGGCTGGATCGCCGTGTTCCTGTCCGGCAGCGACACGTCGGGCAACGCGCTGTTCGGCAACCTGCAGGTCGTCGCCGCCCGGCAGCTCGGCCTCGATCCGGTGCTGATGGCCGCGACCAACTCGTCGGGCGGCGTGATGGGCAAGATGATCTCGCCGCAGAACATCGCGACGGGCGTGTCGACGACGGACCTGAAAGGGCAGGAGGGCGTCGTGTTCGCGCGCACCTTCTGGCACAGCGTGATCCTCACGCTGTTGCTCGGCGTGCTGGTGTTCCTGCAGCAGCACGTGCTGACCTGGATGATTCCGGCGCTGCCGAAGTGACGCGCGGCGCCACGACAGAAGGAAGGCACGAGGAAAGCAACGAGGGAAGGCGCGGGAAAAGCGCCACGTAGTGTGCGGAAGCGGCGAACGCGCGGCGGCTCAGCGCGCGTTCGCCCGCCGCGTCGTTCGTCCGGGTTCAACCGCATCGACCGCGCCGGCGGCTTCGCCATCGTCCGGCAGGATGCACGCGAGGAACGCGTCGATCGCGGGGCTCTGGCGGCGCGCTTTCAGGTAGTACACGTATTCGTCGATCGTCGTATCGACGCCACGCAGCGCGATCACGCGCAGGTCGGGATGGCGCTCGGCTTCGCCGCGCGGAAACAGGCTGCCGCCCACCCCATGCAGGATCGCCTCGCGAATCGCTTCGCGGCTGCCGATCTCGGCGACCGAGGCGGCCGCGACGCCGGCCGCTGCGAGGATCGTCTCCGTGCAGCGGCGCGTGACCGAACCTTCCTCGCGGATCAGCAGCCGCACGTCGGCGAGTTGCGCCGGGGCGATCGAATCGAACCGCGCGAGCGGATGACGGCGGTGCACGACGAGCACCAGCGGATCGGTCGAGATCACCTTGCGTTCGAGGCCGTCGGCGTCGTTGCGCTGCGACGAGACCGCGAGATCGATGCGGAACTCCTGCAGCGCCTGCAGGATTTCCTCGGAGTTGCCGATCCGGCACGTCAGCGCGATCGACGGATGCGCGCTCGAGAAGCGGCCGACCGCATCCATGATGTAGTACGGGCCCGTCGCGCCGATCCGCAGGTGGCCTTCGAACAGGCCGCCGACGTTGCGCAGCATGATGTCGGCCTGCGCCTCGAGCGCGATCATCTTCTCGACGAGCGGCAGCAGCTCGATGCCCGTCTCGGTCACTTCGAGCTTGCGGCCGCTGCGGTAGAACAGCTCGACGCCGTACAGCTGCTCGACCTGCCGGATCTGCGCGGCAATCGTCGGCTGGCTCACGCCGAGGTGGCGCGCGGCGCGCGTGATGCTGCCCTGCCGGACGGTCGCGTGGAACGCCTTCAGCTGATCGAACACGTGTCGGCTTCTCCCCCCTCTTCATCGCGCGTCAGCGTAGCGCGTGCATGTGTCGGCCGCATGAAAGGCGCGTCGTGCGCGGCTTCGAAAAAAAGCTGGGGGTGAGCGCAAGAAACCTGCGGGAACCGGTCACGGCCGGGACATGCCGGTGCGGGGTAATAACGGCGACGCAGATCGCCGGCCCCGCTCGCCCGGCGCCCCCACTCCCCCGACCACAAGGCTCTCTTCATGTCCTCGAACAATCGACGCGATTTCCTACGCCTCGCCGCGCAGTCGGCCGGCGCGATGGCCGCCTATGCGGGCTTCCCGCCCGCGATCCGCAATGCGCTGGCGATGCCGGCCGCCTATCGCACCGGCACGATCCGCGACGTGGAGCACGTCGTGATCTTCATGCAGGAAAACCGTTCGTTCGACCATTACTTCGGCGGGCTGCGCGGCGTGCGCGGCTTCGACGATCCGCGCCCGCACCTGCTGCCGAACGGCGCGCCGGTGTGGCAGCAACCGCCGGCGTCGGTGTTCACGAAGAACTACCATTCGCGCGGGCTCGATCCGTCGGCGCCGTACGTGCTGCCGTTCTATCTCGATCCGAAGCAGACGACCGAATTCCAGCCGGGCACGAACCATGGCTGGAGCAGCGGCCACCTGTCCTGGAACAACGGCCAGTGGGATCAGTGGGTGAACCAGAAGCAGGACGTGCTGACGATGGGCTACCTGAAGCGCCAGGATCTCACGTACCACTACGCGCTCGCCGACGCGTTCACGATCTGCGATTCGTACTTCTGCTCCGCGCACGCGGACACCGCGCCGAACCGCATCTACCTGTGGACCGGCACGGTCGACTCGCGCAACGTCTACGGCAGCGCGCCGAACGGCCCGGGCATCGGCGAGCGCAACGACGTGAACGGCTACACGTGGACGACCTACGCCGAACGCCTGGAGGACGCGAAGATCAGCTGGAAGGTGTACCAGGGCGGTACCGGCATCCCGGGCGACCCGACCGACAACTACACCGACAACTCGCTGATGTTCTTCAAGAAGTTCCAGGTGAAGGAGGGCGCGAGTGGCCCGCTGGTCGACAAGGGTGCGTCGAACCACACGCTCGCCGAACTGAAGGCCGACGTGCAGGCCAACCGCTTGCCGCAGGTGTCGTGGATCGTGTCGCCGTACAAGTACAGCGAGCACCCGCAGGCGTCGCCGACCGACGGCGCGTTCTACATCAACATGGTGCTCGAGGCGCTGACGTCGAACCCCGAGGTGTGGGCGAAGACGGTGTTCATCCTCAACTACGACGAGAACGATGGGCTGTTCGACCACGTCGTGCCGCCGGTGCCGCCGGTCACGAGCGGCGTGGGTGGCCAGGGCATCGTGTCGTCGAACCTGCTGTCGAACCTCGGCGACGAGCTGCTCGACCTGAACAAGTACCCGGGCGAGATGAGCCCGCTCGTGCCGGGCGCCGATCCGGGCGGCATCCAGCCGATCGGCCTCGGGCCGCGCGTGCCGCTGATCATCATCTCGCCATGGACGAAGGGCGGCTGGGTCTGCTCGGAGACGTTCGACCATACGTCGGTGCTGCGTTTCCTCGAAGCGCGTTTCGGCGTGAAGGAGCCGAACATCAGCGCGTGGCGCCGGTCGATCTGCGGCGACCTCACGTCGGCGTTCGATTTCTCCGCGCGCCCCGACACGCGCACGGTGAGCTTCACGGTGCCGCAGCACATCGCGACGGCCGGCCAGGCGTACCAGGTGCCCGCGCAGCAGTCGATGCCGACGCAGGAACCCGGCACGCGTCCGGCGCGTGCGCTGCCGTACGAGCTGTTCGTGCACAGCCGCGTGGGCGCGCATGACGATACCGTGTCGCTCGACTTCGCGAACACCGGCGACGCCGGTGCCGCGTTCTACGTGTACGACCGGCGCAACCCGGCGACGCCGCCGCGCCGCTACGCGGTGTCCGCGCACGACCGCTTCGTCGATACGTGGAGCACGTCGGCCGCGCGCGGCGAGTACCATCTGGCCGCCTACGGCCCGAACGGCTATCTGTGCGAGTTCCAGGGCAACACGCGGCTCGCCGCGGACGGCCGCCACGCGAACCCCGAAGCGAAGATCGGCTACGACGTGCGCAACCGTCACGTGTACCTGCAACTGCGCAACAGCGGGCGCGCGACCTGTCGCGTGACGGTCGACAACGCGTACAGCCATGCGCCGGCGCGCACCTACACGCTGGAGCCGGGCGAGCGCGTCGAAGGGCACTTCGAGCTGTCGTCGAGCCACGGCTGGTACGATCTGACGATCACCGCGACCACGCTGCGCGGCGGCGACGACAAGGTCGTGCGCCGCTTCGCGGGCCACGTCGAGACGGGCCGGCCGAGCCACAGCGATCCGGGGCCGGTGAAGCGCACGGCCTGACGGCTGCGCCGGCGTCGCGCGAAGCGGGGCGGTTCCCCGCATCGCGCGAGCGCCGCGTGCCGGTTGCATGCCGGCTGGGGTCTGCCCACGTGCGGGCACGCGGAATTGGCTTTTGGAAACTGAAAACTGTTGACAATGTGCCGGGGCGAGGGTATACAAGGATCATTCGCCGATATGGCGCCGTCGTTTTCACCCCAGCCCGCTGCCCGACCATGACTGCCCCGAACGCGCTCAGCGCCATCGAACTCCTGCAAAGCCAGTCGCTCGCGATGATCGTCCAGGACATGCTCGAGCGCGCGATCGTCTCCGGCGAATACGCACCGGGCGAGAAGCTCAACGAAGTCGAGATCGCGACCAGGCTGAACGTGTCGCGCGGCCCGGTGCGCGAAGCGTTCCGCGCGCTCGAGCAGGCCGGCCTGCTGCGCAACGAGAAGAACCGCGGCGTGACCGTGCGCGTCGTGCCGCTGCGCGAGGCCGAGGAGATCTACGAAGTGCGCGCGATGCTCGACGAATCGGTCGCGCGCGCGCTCGCGAAGCGTATCTCGCCCGAGACGCTGAAGGTGCTGAAGGGCATCATCCAGTCGATGAAGGACGCCGCGAAGGCGCACGACGTCACGCGCTACACCGAGCTGAACGTGCAGTTCCACGACGCGATGGTCGTCGGCGTCGGCAATACGCATCTCACCGATACCTACCGGCGGCTCGTGCGCCAGCTCGGCCTGCTGCGTCAGGCGGCGATCGAGGCCGAGGAGGATGCGATCGCCGTGTCGGCGGCCGAGCACGACAAGATCGTGCAGGCGCTCGCGGCCGGCGACGAGGAAAAGGCCGTCGCGCTCGTGCGCGAGCACGTCGCGCACGGCCTCGCGCGGATGCGCCGCACACACGAGCAGGGGTTGCCCGCGGCGGGCAAGGCGGCGCGGGAGAAGGCCGGCGCATAAGCGCCGGCGACGGTCGCGCGGGCTGCCGCGCATCGGCAAAGGGACGCGTCGTCGCGTCCCTTTTTCGTTGCGCTTCAGTTCAGCCGGTCAACACATCGTCACGCCTTGTCGGCTTTCCCCGCCGCGCTCGCAAATTTCGCGAGCCACGTATCGACGACCGACGGCTGCCGGTTCTCGTCTTCCGCGCGTTCCTTGCGGCGAATCGCGTTGCGCACGACGTGCGCGCCGACGTAGCGGATCGGCTCCGGCGGAAAATGGCCGAGCGGGCCGCGTACGATCGGGCTGCGCGTCCACGCGTTGTCGAGGCCGAGCACGAGCGACGACAGGATCTGCCCGCCCATGTAGGTCGGCCCGACGCCGTTGCCCGAATAACCGAACCCGTAGAACACGTTCGGCGCGCCGTCGAGGCGGCCGAAGAACGGGAAGCCCGTCACGGAGCGGTCCGATGGGCCGTTCCAGCTTGCCGTGATCGGCACGTCCGCCAGCGACGGGAAGAACGCGCGCAGGCTCCGTGTGAGCTGCGCCTCGTACGGCGAGCGGCGGTCGAACACCGGCGCGATGCGGCTGCGCCACGAGAACGTGTTGCCGCCCTTGCCGAGCATCAGCCGCCCGTCGGCCGTCGTGCGGTAGTAGTAGACGAAGATCCGCGAATCGAGCACCGACACGCCGTCCACGAGCCCGGTCTGCTCCAGCAACGCCGGACATTTCTCGGTGATCACCATGTCGCTCGACACGACCGCGATCGTGCGTTCGAACTGCGGGAAGCGGCTCGCCATCCACGCATTGATCGCGAACACCAGCTTGCCGGCCGTGACGCTGCCCGACGGCGTGCGTACGACGGCCGGCTGGCCGGGCGTGAAGTCGAGCATCGGCGTGCGCTCGTAGATCCGGATGCCCATGTCGAGCGCAACGCGGCGCAGCCCGCGTACGAGCTTGCCGGGATGCACGGTCGCGGCGACCGGCGAGTAGACGCCGTCGAGATTGCGCGCGGAGCCCGAGCGGCGCGCGACTTCGGCGGGCGGCAGCGGCTCGTAGCTGTGGATGCCGCACGCGGCGAGCGCGTCGAGCACCGGCGCGAGCGTGCCGACCTGCGCGCGCGACGTCGCGGTGTACAACGTGCCGTCGAGCCGCAATTCGGCGTCGATGCCGTGCGCGCGGCAGAAATCGGCGATATGCTGCACGGCCGCTTCCGATGCCTTCACGAGCCGGATCGCCTCGGCTTCGCCGAACAGACGCCGCAGCGTCAGGAATTTCGCGGACCACGTGAGCAGGCAGCCGCCGTTGCGCCCGCTCGCACCGGCGCCGCAGAGGTCGGCTTCGAGGATCGCGATGTCGAGCGCGGGGTGCTGCTGCTTCGCCTGGATCGCGGTCCAGAGTCCCGTGAAGCCGCCGCCGACGATGCACACGTCGGCCTGCGTCGCGCCTTGCAGCGCGGGGGCGAGATCGCCGTCGTTGAACAGCGCTTGTTCGATCCAGAAGGGGCGCATCGGAAGGCTCGTCGATAAGGTAAGGGGCCGCGCGACGCACGGCCGGGAAAAACGGGCGGCCGCATGCTCGTGCGCACGCGGCCGGATGCCTCGCGTCACCTCGTCATGCCGCCGCTTCGGCCGATACGCGGCGCACGCCCATCGCTTTCAGCGTGTCGGCAATGGCCGCGACGGCGCCCGGAATCCCGGCTTCGCCGAAATGGCCGATGCAGCCGACGCGGAACGTCTCTACTTCGGTGAGCTTGCCCGGATACAGAATGTAGCCGCGCTTTTTGACCTCCTGATAAAACCGCTTGAAATCGTAGTTCGGATCGTCCGGCGCATGGAACGTGACGATGATCGGCGCCTGGATCGCCGGATCGAGGAATGGCCGGAAGCCGAGCGCGCGCATCCCGTCGATCAGCGCGCGAGTGTTGCGCTGGTAGCGGCCGCCGCGCGCGGCGAGCCCGCCTTCGTCGACGTATTGCGCGACGGCCGCGTCGAGCGCGGCGACCACGTGCGTCGGCGGCGTGAAGCGCCACTGCGTCGTGCGCTGCATGTAGACCCACTGGTCGTACAGGTCCATCGCGAGCGAATGGCTGTTGCCTTCGCTGCGTTCGAGCGCGCTGCGCTTCGCGATCACGAAGCCGAGCCCCGGCACGCCTTCGAGACACTTGCCGGATGCGGCGATCACCGCGTCGAACGGCGTCGTGCGCGCGTCGATATCGATCGCGCCGAACGAGCTCATCGCATCGACGATCAGCGCCCGCCCGTGCTTCGCGACGGCCTGCGCGACGTCGTGCAGCGGGTTCAGCACGCCGGCGCCGGTTTCGCAGTGGACGAGCGCGACGTGCGTGATGGTCGGATCGGCGGCGAGCGCGCGCTCGACGTCGATCGGATCGACACGGCGATCCTCGCGGTAGTCGATCGTCGTGAGCGTGCGGCCGAGCACGCGGCAGATCTTCGCGATGCGCTGGCAGTACGCGCCGTTGTTCGGCACGAGCACGTGGCCGTCGCGCGGCACGAGCGTGCCGATCGCCGCCTCGACCGAGAACGTGCCGCTGCCTTGCAGCGGCACGCATTCGTGCGTGCCCTCGCCGTGCACGATCTGCAGCAGCCGTTCGCGCAGCCGCGCGGTGATCGCGTTGAAATCGCCGTCCCACGAGCCCCAGTCGCGCAGCATCGCATCGCGCGTGCGGGCGGAGGTCGTCAGGGGGCCGGGGGTGAGCAGGATGGGCTGGGCGGCGAGCGTCATGGTGTCTCCTTGATGAAGTCGGGACGTCACGGGAATGCGGCAGGAACTCAACGGCGATGCGGATGGCGCCACGCCTGCGTACGGCGCAGCAGGCGATGCGAGATGCACGCGAACAGCACGCATGCGAACGACGAGGTCGCGAGCACGAGCGTGGCCATCGCGGCGGCCGGACCCATCTGGCCCGCGTCGTCGAGGTTCAGGATCGCGACCGATGCGGGCTGCGTGTCCGGCGAGTACAGGAACGCGACGGCCGACACCGTCGTCATCCCGTTGACGAACAGGTAACGCGCGATCAGCAGGATCGCGGGCAGGCACACGGGCACCGTCACGCGCAGGAAGGTCTTGTAGAACGGCACCTTCAGCGACGCGGATACGGCCTCGAACTCGCCGTCGATCTGCCTGAGCGCGGTGACGGCGGTGAGGTGGCTCGACGCGTAGTAGTGGACGACCGTGACGATCGCGAGCAGCCACACCGATCCGTACAGCCCGTTCAGCGGATTGCCGGGCGCGTTGAACAGGAAGATGTAGCTGATGCCGAGCACGAGCCCCGGCACGCCCATCGGCAAGATCGCGCACAGGCTGATGAAGCCGCGCAGCCAGCGCGCGCCGCGGGTCTTCTCGATCAGGTAGGCACCCCCGAACACGACGATCGTGCCGCCGAGCGCCACCGTCGCGGCCATCCGCAAGCTGTTCTTGTACGCATCGAAGATGCCGGCCGCGATCAATCCCATCCGGTAGTGCTGCAGCCCGAGACTCATCTGGTACGGCCAGAACTTCACGAACGACGCGAACACCGAGATGCCGACCACCGCGATGAAGAATGCGCACACGAGCGCGCAGTACGCGAGCATCGCGGCGTCGAAGCCGCGCGACGGTTTCGGCTGGTACGGCGTCGAGCGCGCGCCGAGCTGCGACTGCTGGCGACGGCGGACGAAGAAGTCGATGCCGAACGCGACGAGCGCCGGGCACAGCAGCATCAGGCTCACCACCGCGCTGCGGTTGAAGTCCTGCAACCCGATGATCAGCTTGTAGATGTCGGTCGACAGCACGTTGTACGAGCCGCCGATCACGACCGGCACGCCGAAGTCGTTGATGCACATCGTGAACGCGACCATCGTCGCGCTGATCAGCCCGTACTTCGCGCCGGGCAGCGTGATCGTGAAGAACTTGCGCAGGCGGCGCGTGCCCATCGCGTCGGCGGCCTCGTAGAGCCGGCCGTCGGCGAGCGACAGCGCGGTGACGAGGATCATCAGCACGTGCGGGAACGATGCGTACACCATGCTCAGCACGATGCCCGGCAGCCCGTAGATCGAATGGCCGTGCAGCAGCGGCTTGAGCAGCCCCGCGTTGCCGAACCAGTAGATGAACGACACGGCCGACAGCAGCGTCGGCGCGAGCAGCGGCAGCAGCGCGATCGTGCGCGCGGCGTTCTTCAGCGGCATGCACGAGCGCGTGAGCGCATACGCGAACGTGAACGCCATCGGCACGACGATCGCCGTGACGAGCGCGCCGACCGTCAGCGAATGCAGCATCGAGCGCAGCACGCCGCTGTCCTCCAGATACTCGACGAAGTTGTGCGCGCCGACGAAGCGGCCGTCGGCGTCGACGAAGCATTTCTGCACGACGAGCGCGAGCGGCAGCAGCAGGAACAGCGACATCAGCGCGGCCATCGCGAAGAGTGCGAGCTGGGCGATGCGGTCGTGCCAGTGCGTGATCTGTCGCACGTCGGCGGGGGCGGACGCGCCGCGGCGGCGCTCGGTCAGGACGGTGCTCATTGCAGTCGCTCCTTCGCGCACGGGAACACGCGGACATGCTCGCGATCGAGCGCGAGGTCGATGCGCGCGCCGGCCTGCACGCCGGTGCGGTCGACGTCGCGATACGACAGGTCGGCGACGATCTCCTGGCCGTCGAGCCCGTCGATCCGGAAGCTCACGCGGCAGAACGCGCCGAGGAATTCGAGCTTCTCGACGCGGCCGGCCAGCACGTTGTCGGCCGTCTCGCCCGGCACGCGGATGCGCAGGTCCTCGGGCCGCACGTAGACCGACACCGCCGCGCCCTGCGCGGGGCGGGCCGCACCATGGCGGCAATCGAGGCCGACCGCGCCCGCGCGCAGCGTGCCGTCCTGCGCGACTTCGGCGGGAATCGTGTTGACGCGGCCGATGAAATCCGCGACGAACGGCGATGCCGGCTGCCGGTAGATTTCGAGCGGGGTGCCGATCTGTTCGATCACGCCGTGGTTCATCACGACGATGCGATCGGCCATCGACAGCGCTTCTTCCTGGTCGTGCGTGACCATGATCGTCGTCACGCCGAGCCGCTGCTGCAGCGCGCGAATTTCCTGGCGCAGCCGCACGCGCACGCGCGCGTCGAGCGCGGACAGCGGCTCGTCGAGCAGCAGCAGGCCCGGCGACGTCGCGAGCGCGCGCGCCAGCGCGATGCGCTGCTGCTGTCCGCCGGACAACTGGCCCGGATGCTTGCGATGGCTGTCGGGCAGGCCGACCAGCGCGAGCAGCGTGTGCACGCGCTCGTGGATCGCGTCGCGCTTCATCTTGCGGTTCACGAGCCCGTACGCGACGTTGTCGTACACGGTGAGGTTCGGGAACAGCGCATACGACTGGAACACGATCCCGTAGTCGCGCAGTTGCGGCGGCAGCCGCGAGATGTCGCGACCGTCCTGCATGATGTGGCCGGCGTTCTGCGTCTCGAGCCCCGCGATGATCCGCAGCAGCGTGGTCTTCCCGCAGCCGGACGGCCCGAGGAAGCAGATCATCTCGCCCTTCATCACGTTCAGGTCGATGTCGGTGAGGACCTGCGTGTCGTTGTACCGCTTCTCGATGCGTTCTACGCTCAGATAAGGTGCCATGCGCGCCTCCATGGAGGGGCGGCCCGGGGGCCGGGTTCGACGACGGAAAGGGTGACGCGGGGCGGCGCGCGGCGCGACCCCGCTGCGGGCAGCGTCATTGCTGCGCTTTCGCCCCGTAACGCTTCTGCCACGTATCGAGGATCGACTGGCGGTTCTTCGCCGACCACACGAAGTCGTTCTTCACGAGCAGGTCCGAGTAGTTGTCGGGGATGCCGGCCAGCTTTCGCGCCACGCCCGGATACGCGACGATCGCCCACCAGCGCGCGGTGATCTGGTTCGCTTCCTTGCTCGCCATGAAATCGGCGAGCTTCTTCGCGGCGTCGGGCTGTTTCGTCGTCTTCATGATCGCCGTGCCTTCCATGTCCCAGCCGAGCCCTTCCTTCGGGAACACGAGATCGATCGGCGCGCCCTGCGCCTGCAGTTCGTGGCCGCGGAATTCGAACGAGATGCCGATCGGGAATTCGCCGGTGCCGGCGAGCGTGCACGGCTTCGAACCCGAGTGCACGTACTGCGCGACGTTCTTGTCGAGCGCATCCATGAATTTCCAGCCTTTGTCGTCGCCGAAGGTCTGCAGCCACGCGGTCACGTCGAGGTAGCCGGTGCCCGACGACACCGGGCTCGGCATCACGATCGCGCCTTTGTAGACCGGCTTCGTCAGGTCTTCCCACGACGTCGGCTTCGGGATGTTCTTCGCTTGCGCGGCGACGCGGTTGTAGCAGATCGTCGCGCCCCACACGTCCATGCCGACCCAGTGCGGCGGCGTGTTCGCGTCGCTGTACTTGCGCGTGAGCTGGTCGAAGCCCTTCGGCGCGTACGGCATCAGCATGCCTTGCAGGTCGAGCAGCGTGAGGCTCGACGCGGCGAGACCGAGCACGACGTCCGCGCGCGGGTTGCTCTTTTCCGCGAGCAGCTTCGCGGTGACCGAGCCGGTCGAGTCGCGCACCCAGCGGATCTCGATATCGGGGTTCGCCTTCTCGAACGCGTCCTTGTAGGGCTTCATCGCCTCGTCTTCCAGCGCGGTGTAGACGAGCAGCGACGTCTTCGCGTGCGCGGCTTGGGCGGCGCCGAGCGCGACGGCCACCGCCAGCGCGACACGGGCCGCGCCCCTCCATGCATGGAAACGCTTGTGTACCGGCACTTCGTTCATCTTCAGACCCCTTGACTGTGGCGCCGCGGCACGCGGCGGATGAGTGGAGACCAGCCCTCTTGCTGCACCGTTGTTTTGCTTTCTGTTCTCTGCATGTTGTTGACAATCTACAAATCCTCAATTTTAATGTCAAGCATGGAAAACACCTCCCTTCGGCGCGGCGCGGGCGCCGACGGCTCACCCCTTCGACCTGAAAGGAATGAACGTCATGACTGAAACGCCTGTATCCGTGGAAGTGAACGGCCGCCGCTACAACTGGATGAGCCGGCCCGTGGTGGTCGTCTGCGTCGATGGCTGCGCATACGAATATCTGGAAGAGGCCGCCGAGGCCGGCGTCGCGCCGTTCCTGCGCACGCTGCTGAAGCCGGGCACGGCGCTCAAGGGCGAGTGCGTGGTGCCGAGCTTCACGAACCCGAACAACCTGTCGATTGTCACCGGCGTGCCGCCGGCGATCCACGGGATAAGCGGCAATTACTTCTACGATCGCGACACCGGCGCCGAGGTGTTGATGAACGATCCGAAATACCTGGTCGCGCCCACCGTGCTCGCGACCTTCGCCGAACAGGGCGCGCGCGTCGCGGTCGTCACCGCGAAGGACAAGCTGCGCCGCCTGCTCGGCAAGGGGCTGAAGGGCATCTGCTTCTCGTCGGAGAAGGCCGACGAAGCGAGCATCGAGGAAAACGGCATCGACAACGTGCTCGAACTGGTCGGCAAGCCGGTACCGAGCGTGTACAGCGCGGACCTGTCGGAGTTCGTGTTCGCCGCCGGCGTGCGCCTGCTCGAGACGCGCCCGATCGACCTGATGTACTTGTCGACCACCGACTACGTGCAGCACAAGTGCGCACCCGGCACGCCCGGCGCGAACGCGTTCTACGCGATGATGGACACGTACCTGCGGCGCCTCGACGAACTCGGCGCGATCGTCGCGATCACGGCCGACCACGGGATGAACGCGAAGCACGACGACGCGACCGGCGAGCCGAACGTGATCTACCTGCAGGAGCTGTTCGACGAATGGCTCGGCCACGATGCGGCGCGCGTGATCCTGCCGATCACCGATCCGTACGTCGTGCACCACGGTGCGCTCGGTTCGTTCGCGACCGTCTACGTGCCGGCGACGGCCGATGCCGATGCGTTGCGCGCGCGGCTCGCCGCGGTCGACGGCATCGAGGTCGTGCTGACGGGCGCGGAAGGCTGCGCGCGCTTCGAGTTGCCGCCTGCGCGGATGGGTGACCTGATCGTGATCTCGAAGCAGGACGTCGTGCTCGGTACGCGCCGCATCAAGCACGATCTGTCGGGCCTCGACGTGCCGCTGCGCTCGCACGGCGGGATCTCCGAGCAGATCGTGCCGCTGATCTTCAGCAAGCCGGTCGCGACCGACGTCGCGGGCCGCGCGCGGCTGCGCAACTTCGACATCATCGACATCGCGCTCAACCATCTGCAGTGACGCGGACGCATCCGCCAGGAGACACTCATGAACGCCATTGCAGAATCGTCGGATGTCCGCACGCTTCGTCGTGAAGCACTGCGAATCGATGGTGAAAGGATCTACCGCGACGCGGTGATCGACGTGCGCAACCCGTACGACGGCGCGCTGGTCGGCACCGTGCCGAAGGCGACGCTCGACGACGTGCGCCGCGCGTTCGCGGTCGCACGTGCGTACCGGCCGACGCTCACGCGCCACGATCGCGCGGCGATCCTTCGCCGCGCGGCCGACATCGTGCGTGCGCGCACCGCGGAGATCGCGGCGCTGATCACGGCCGAGGCCGGGTTGTGCATCAAGGATTCGACGTACGAAGCCGGCCGCGTGGCCGACGTGCTGACGTTCGGCGCCGGCGAAGTGCTGAAGGACGACGGGCAGATCTTCTCGTGCGATCTGACGCCGCACGGCAAGAAGCGCCGCGTGTACACGCAGCGCGACCCGCTGCTCGGCGTGATTTCGGCGATCACGCCGTTCAATCACCCGATGAACCAGGTCGCGCACAAGATCGTGCCTTCGGTGGCGACCAACAACCGGATCGTCGTGAAGCCGTCCGAGAAGGTGCCGCTGTCGTGCTACCTGTTCGCGGACATCCTGTACGAAGCAGGCCTGCCGCCGCAGATGCTGCAGGTGGTCACCGGCGACCCGAAAGAGATCGCCGACGAGCTGATCACGAACCCGGCGATCGATCTCATCACGTTCACCGGCGGCGTGTCGATCGGCAAGTCGATCGCCGCGCGGATGGGCTACCGGCGCGCGGTGCTCGAGCTCGGCGGCAACGATCCGATCATCGTGATGGAAGACGCCGATCTCGACGAAGCGAGCACGCTCGCGGTGTCGGGCTCGTACAGGAATTCGGGGCAACGCTGCACGGCGATCAAGCGGATGCTCGTGCACGAGTGGGTGGCCGATCGCTTCACGGAGCTGGTCGTCGAGAAAACGCGCGCGTGGTCGTACGGCAATCCATCCGATCCGTCGATCGACATGGGCACCGTGATCGACGAAGCGGCTGCGAAGTTCTGCGAGCAACAGGTGAACGACGCGATCGCGCGCGGTGCGCGGCTGCTGGTCGGCAACGTGCGCGACGGCGCGCTGTATTCGCCGACCGTCGTCGATCGCGTGACGCCCGACATGCCGCTGGTGAAGCATGAAACCTTCGGCCCGGTGTCGCCGATCATGCGCTTTCGCGACATCGACGAAGCCATCCGGATGTCGAACAGCACCGACTACGCGCTGTCGTCGTCGGTATGCACGAATCGCTTCGATCACATCACGCGCTTCATCACCGAGCTGGAAGTCGGCAGCGTAAACGTGCGCGAGGTGCCGGGCTATCGACTCGAATTGACGCCGTTCGGCGGCGTGAAGGATTCGGGGCTCGGGTACAAGGAGGGCGTGCAGGAGGCGATGAAGAGCTTCACGAATACGAAGACGTATTCGCTGCCTTGGTAAGCGATGTGTCACGCGCCCGCGCCGGCATCGCAGCCGGCACGAGCGTCGTTCGATCGGCTCGTATCGTCGGCCGATTCGCGTTTTCGCCGGGCCGGTGCCGGCTCAGCTCGGCGCAGACCCGTCGAGCACGGCCGCGACGATCGCTTCCGGCGCATCTTCCTGAACCAGATGGCCCGCGCGCGGGACCCGGATCAGCTGGCCGTTCGCGATGCGATCGGCCAGGGCCTGTCCTTGCTCGAGCGGAATCCATGCGTCGTCCTCGCCCCACACGATGCGCACCGGAAAGTCCGGCGGCGCATAGCGGGCCTCCGCTTCCTCGATGTAGCGCTGGCGCATCTGCGCGATCTGGCGATAGAACGCGGCCTGGCCGGCCGGCGTGAGCCACGGCGCACGGTAGATCGACAGCACGTCGTCGCTCAACGGTTGCGCGACCGCATTGCCGAGATAGGCCGACAGGAGCGCGCGATGCGCGTACGCGGGCAAGCCGGTGAACGCGGCTTCGTGCTGCGCGACGTGACGCACGAACGGCGAACCTTGCGGCGCGATCGCGACCGGGTTCACGAGCGTGAGATCCGCATACGCGATGCCGTCGAGAAAGTGCGCGCGCAGCACGGTTGCGCCGCCGTAATCGTGCGCGAGCACGCGCGGCCGCGCGAGTTGCCATTCATTCAGCAGCGCGCCGAACAGCGCGTTCTGACGGCCCAGCGACACGTCCGCGTCCGGCATGTCGGACTGGCCGTAGCCGAGCAGGTCGTAGAAATACACGCGATGGCGTCGCGCGAGCCACGGCGCGATCCGGCGCCATACCTGCGACGAAAACGGCGTGCCGTGTACGAGCACGAGCGGCGGGCCTTCGCCGAGCGTGCCCCATGCAATCCGGTGGCCTTCGAAATCGAAGCGGTTCGGGAGTTCGAGCATCGGCTTCTCCGTGATAACCTGTTTTGGTTGTTAACAGGTTACGCCGGATTGTCCGGATGTGAAACCGATAGGCGAGAATAAATGGTTACCCGATCCGACCTGGCGCGACACGGGCATGAATGGCGTGCGGCCGATTTCGTCGGCGGCCATCCGGCGCTCGATTTTCTGAACACGGTGGCCGACACCGGCAAGACGCGCGACGAGGACAAGCTCGTCGACTGGCCGGCCGTGCGCGCATGGGCCGCGAAAGCCGGGTTGCTGGCGCCCGACGATCTGGCGCGGCTGCTGCGTCATCCGCGCCAGGACGGCCCGGACGAGCTGGCGGCGCTGCACCGCTTTCGCGACGACGCGTACGTCGCGATCGCGCATCTGACGGCCGAAGGCGGTGGCAGTGCGGGGGCGCGCGCGGCGGACCGGCTCGCGGTGGCGATCCGCGACGCGATCGGGCGCAGCGCGTTCGACGCGGTCGGCGGCCGCTTCGCGTGGCGGCCCGACGCGCGCGGGGCGTCGCGCTGGATCGATGCGGCCGCGCTCGGTTTCGAGCATCTGATGCGCAGCGACGATTTCGTGCGCGTGCGGCAGTGCGGCCGGTGTACGTGGTTCTTCGTCGATCGCGGCCGCGGTGTCGGGCGGCGGTGGTGCGACATGCGCACGTGCGGGAATCGCGCGAAGGTGGAGGCGTTCAGGGAGCGGTGACGCGTGCGTCGCGACGGTTGCAGCACCGCGTGTGCGTCATCGGGTGGCTTCGTGCGGCCGGTGGTCGGGCCATAACGTCGCGGCGACGAACAGCCCCGCTGCGAGGAACGGCGCGCCGATCGCGAACAGGATGGCCGTGAGGCCCCAGCGATCCCAGAAGCGGTCGACGAGCGCCCGCTCGGGGGTGACGGGATCGTACAGCACGCTGACCGCGTCGCCCTCGCGCAGGCCCGGTTGCGACGACGCCGAGCCCTGGGCGAACGTGATCAGCCGTCCGCTGTCGGTCGTGAACGCGACGATGGCCGAATACAGCGACGTGCGCGACCGCGACGATCGCCCGTTTTTCGCGATCTCGACCACATGGCCGGTCGAGCGCGCATAGTGGTGGACGATCTGCCACTGACGCAGGCCGGCCGCGCCGGCGCCGGCGAGAAAGCTCGTGCCGATCGCGATCGGAATCAGCACGATCGCGACATCCCGGCGGCGCCGTGCCGGCTTGCGTGCGACGCGGGGCCGCGCCGGCTCCGCTTGCCGGCGGCGACGCTCGTCGGCAAGCAGCAGGCTGCCGATCGCGAACGACGCGACGGCGAGCAGCGCCGGCACGGCCACCGGAAACCAGCGCTGCGTGAAATCGTCGATCAGCGCCGGGCGCTCGGGGTGGTCGGGGTCGAGCAGGACGTCGACGTTTTCGCCGATGTCGTAGGCGGGGACCGCCGATGCGGTATTGCCGGCGACTTCGCGGCGCTGGCCGTCGTTCGCGAGGTACGCGACGATCGGCCGGTACGCGCGCATCGCATCGCTGTCCTGGACGATGCGCACGACCGTGCCCGGCGCGCGGACCAGGTGGCCGGGTTCCCGGCTTGCCGTGATGGCGAGTGCGCCGGTCAGCACGGACAGGACGACACCGATCGTCAGCGCGACCAGCGCGTTCTTACCCGGCATGACGCGACCCGGTGCGTGCGTCGCGCGGATTCGGGTGTGCCCGGGGGAGCGGCCCGTCGCGACGGACAGGCCGATATTGGCGCGACCACGCCCTCCGAATGGTCGCGTCTCGTTCACATGCTTCCATGTCTGACGTCCCGTGTTCTCTCAGTGCCGGCGGCAGACGACGATACCTGCGCCGGTCGTGTGATTTTGTCGGACGATTCTAGCGGAAACGATGCGCGACGGGCGTGCGGTGGCGTACCGCGAAAGGCGCGCGCCGCGCGTGCGTCGGCCAAAACGAAAAAGGCCGGTCAGCTTTCGCTGACCGGCCTTTGGAATTCCTGGTGGGGCGTGAGTGACTCGAACACTCGACCTACGGATTAAGAGTCCGCTGCTCTACCAACTGAGCTAACGCCCCCAACAGAAGAAAGATTATGCGTGAGTATTTCGGGCTTGGCAAGCCCTTTCTGCAAATATCCTGAAAATATTTCGTCGAGGCGACGGCGGCCGTATGCGCGGTAACGAGCGGTCGCAGTTTGCGCGCTCCCGGTATGATGACGCCACACGCGTTGCGCGGCGGTCGCGCGACGTTTTCTGGACATTCGAAGATGGACGAAAACGCAGTCCGCGAATTGCTGGATCGCCTGCTGGCCCCGTGGGTCCGCTCGCTGGGTCTGGTCCCCGTGTCGATCGGCGACGACAGCGTCACGCTGCGCCTGCCGTTTTCCGGCGAATTCCGCCATTCGGGCGGCGTGATCTGCGGCCAGGTGTTCACGGCGGCCGCCGACACCGCGATGGTGGTCGCGATCTCGGCCGCGCTCGGCGAATTCCGGCCGATGACGACGGTGTCGCTGAACACGAACTTCATGCGTCCCGTGCGCAAGGGTGACGTGCTCGTCACCGCGCGCGTGCTGCGGATGGGCCGCAACCTCGTGTTCGGCGAAGTCGAGCTGTTCGACGAGGACGGCAAGATGGCCGTCCATGCGACGTCGACCTACGCGCTCGTCAGCTGAGCGGCGCGATGTTCGACCAGATCGTCTTTGCGGGCGGCGGCAATCGGTGCTGGTGGCAGGCTGGCTTCTGGGACGTCGCGCAGCCGGCCCTCGGCCTGCGCCCGCGCGTGATCACCGGCATCTCGGCCGGCGCGGCCACCGCGTGCATGCTGTATACGCGCGACGCCGCGTGGGTGATGCGCTATTACGAAGAGGCGCTGCGCCACAACCGGAAGAACGCGTACTGGGGCAACCTGTTCGGGCGCGAGCCGGTGTTTCCGCACTACCGGATCTACCGCCAGGCGTTGCTCGACATCTACGGCGAGCCGTTCGCAAAGCTCGCCGCGGCGCCGGAGATCCGCATCGGCGTGTCGCACGTGCCGCGCTGGCTCGGCGCGCGCAGCGCGGTCGCCGCCGGCCTCGTCGCGTACAACATCGAAAAGTACGTGCGCAAGACGCTGCATCCGACGCTCGGGCGCACGCTCGGTTTCCGGCCCGAATTCGTGCGCGCGCAGGCCTGCACGCAAGTCGACGAACTCGCCGACCTGATCCTGCAATCGTCTTGTACGCCGCCGTTCACGCCGGTGCTGCGGCGCGGCGGCCGGCCGGTGCTCGACGGCGGGATGGTCGATAACGTGCCGGTCGATGCGCTCGACCCGGCGCCGGGCGACGTGCTGGTGCTCGTCACGCGGCTGTATCCGCGTCCGCAGATGTTCACGGTCGCGCATGGCGACCAGCGGCGGCTGTACGTGCAGCCGTCGAGCAAGGTGCCGATTTCGAGCTGGGATTACACGAGCCCGTCGCAGATGCGGCATGCGTACGATCTCGGTCGGCGCGACGGCGAGCACTTCCTCACGCGTGTCGGCGCGATGACGGGTGGCCGCGTGGCCGCCTGACGATCGGGAACGGAGCAGCGGGGCCGCGCGGCGTGCGCAGCCCGTGCGATCAGCGCTTGCGGATCGGCGTCAGCGCTTCCGGGTTCGCGACGCTCGACATGTCGCCGTCGTCGAACGCGAGAATGTTGCGGAAGGCGGCACTGAAATACAGCTCGTAGCTTTCGCGTTCGACGTAGCCGATGTGCGGCGTGCAGATCACGTTTTCCATCCGCAGCAGGCTGTAGCCCTGCAGGATCGGCTCGCTTTCGAACACGTCGATCGCGACCATCCCCGGACGGTTGTGCGACAGCGCGTTGACGAGCGCGTTGTCCTCGAGCAACTCGGCGCGGCTCGTGTTGACGAGCAGCGACGTCGGCTTCATCCGCATCAGGTCTTCCTGCTTCACGATCCCGCGCGTGTCGTCGTGCAGGCGCAGGTGCAGCGACAGCACGTCGCTCTGCTCGAACAGCGCTTCGCGGCTCTCGGCGGCCGTGTAGCCGTCGGCGCGCGCGGCTTCGAGCGAATGCTCGCGGCCCCAGATCAGCACGTTCATCCCGAACGCCTTGCCGTAACCGGCGACGAGCCGGCCGATCTTGCCGTAGCCCCAGATGCCGAGCGTCTGGCCGCGCAGCACCTGGCCGAGGCCGAAGTTCGGCGGCAGCGCCGACGTCTTCAGGCCCGACTGCTGCCACGCGCCCTGCTTCAGGTTCGCGACGTACTGCGGGATGCGGCGCTGGGCGGCCATCACGAGCGCCCAGGTCAGCTCGGCCGGCGCGACCGGCGAACCGGTGCCTTCGAGCACCGCGATGCCGCGGTCGGTACACGCGTCGAGATCGATGTGGCTCGACACGCGGCCGGTCTGGCTGATCATGCGCAGGTTCGGCAGCTTCGACAGCAGCTGCGAAGTAATCGGGGTCCGTTCACGGATCAGCACGAGCGCCTCGACCTCCGCCAGACGGCTGGCGAGCTGTCCCAGGCCGCGCACCGTATTGTTGAAGACCTTTACGTCGTGGCCGGCGAGCATCTCGAAGCAGTTCAGCTTGCGGACGGCGTCCTGGTAATCGTCGAGGATGGCAATTTTCATGGTGAACGGGGTGTCGCGCGTTGAAAGCGGCACGGGCGGCGGCGCACCTTGCGCACCCGCTCTGCCCGGCCGGGGCCGACATGATGCAACGTCGGCCGCTTTCGTGGTGTCTTTTTAACAGGTTGTTACGCTCCGCCGCAATCGGCGCCGGCCATCCCCGCCGCCACTCGCGCGCCATGCGAACGGGTGCGCTGTTGTGTCGCATCAAACACGTCTTTTCTGATTCGGCCGCTTCCTCGACGAGGTTCACCCAATTGTTGCTCCAAGCAGAATAATTGGATCAACTATCCGCGGAAGCCGAGGATTTTTGACTATTTTTATCGTCAACCGGCCCCTTGTTGAGCAACTCTGCATCTTTTCCGCTGTCGTAGGAGAATTACGCATTTGCTTCATCTTTTTGAAGTTGTAACAGCGGCAGGAGTCGTTTATGGATCATTTGCAGTCGATGCGCGTGTTCGTCAAGGTTGCAGATCTCGGCAGTTTCGCGCGGGCCGCGAGCGCAATGGATATCTCCAACGCGGTCGCGACGCGCCACGTCGCCGATCTGGAAGGCCGGCTCGGCACGCGTTTGCTCAACCGCACCACGCGCAGCCTCTCCCTGACGGAGTCGGGTCAGGTCTATCTGGAGCGTGCCCGCCAGATCCTCGACGAGCTCGAGGACGTCGAGCAGATGGTCGTCGCACGCAATCACGAGCCGGTCGGCACGCTGCGCATCGTTGCGCCGGTCGTATTCGGCCTGCACAACCTCGCTCCCGTGCTGCAGTCGTACACGGAGAATTTCCCCAAGGTGGTGCCGGATCTCACGCTGGTCGACCGGCAGGTCGATCTCGTCGAGGAAGGCTTCGACGTCGGCATCGTCGTCACGCGCCAGATGCGCAGCGCGAGCATCGTCACGCGGCGTCTCACCACCGGTTGCATGACCGTGTGCGCGACGCCGAGCTATCTGGAGAAGCACGGCGTGCCGATTCATCCGGAACAGCTCGCCGAGCACCCGGCCTTGAGCCTGCCGACCGAATACTGGGGCGACGAACGCGTGTTCACGGGGCCGGACGGCGAAGTGCGCGTGCGCCCGACCAACGTGATCGTCGCGAACAACACCGCGATGCTGCGCCAGTTCGCGTTGCTCGGAATGGGCGTCGCGATCCTGCCGAGCTACCTGATCGGCAGCGACATCGCGCGCGGCGCGCTCGTGCGGCTGCTGCCGGAATTCCGGCTGCCGCAGGTCGAGATCAACATCGCCTACCCGAGCCGGCGCCACCTGCCGGCCAAGGTGCGCACGTTCATCGACCACCTCGTCGAACATTTCAGCCACTCGACCGACGCGATGATGGGCGAGCAGTGGGCCGCGCAGGGCGCGACGCCGCCGCCGATCGGCGTGGAGATGCGGGCCGAGCAGCCCGAGTCGACCGATCCGAACCTGCAGCCGCGTCTTGCACGCTCGCCGCGCACGCGCGTGGCGGTGCCGTCGCCGCTGTAACGGCTCGGCGGGCGGCACGAAAAAAAACGCGGATCGATCGATCCGCGTTTTTTTATGGCTGCGTGCCGGTGCCGGACGCGCCGCGAGCGGCGCCCGGCGGCCGGGGCGTCACGAACCCGTCTTGCGCGCCGCCGTCTTGCGAGCGGCGGTCTTGCGTGCCGGTGCCGGTTTCTCTTCGGCGCCTTCGGTCACGGTTTCGGCATCCTTCGCCGCCGATTTGGCCGTTTTCTTCGCGGCGGCGGCCTTCGGCTCCTTCTTCTCGAACTCGAAGCCGATCTTGCCGTCCGGCTGCTTCACGAGGAACGCCTTGAAGTTGCGGCCGGTACGCGACGACTTGAAGTTCGGCAGCAGATCCGTGCGGCCGTCGGCAAGCAGCTTGCCCATCTGCTCGCGCGTGATTTCCTGCTGCAGGATCACCTTGCCCGAGCGGAAGTCGCAGGTCTTCGGGTTCGCCACCGAGTGCTCGCACACGTAGCTCATCCCGTGCTCGAACACGCGGCCCTTGCACTTCGGACACGCGCCGACCGGTTCCTGCGCGGAGAAGTCGGGCGCTTCGCCTTCCTCGCCGCCCTGGTCCTGGCCGAAATCGAACTCGAGCTTGTAGTTCTTCGTCTCGTCGTCGAACGACAGCTTGAGGATCGCCGAGAACGGGCGGCCCATCTTGCTGCGGAACCCCGACAGCGGCCCGATTTCCTTCTTCTGCAGCAGCTCCTCGACTTCCGGGATCTCGAATTGCCGGCTGCCCGGAATCTTCGAGATCGAGAACTCGCACTTCGTGCACGCAAAGCGGCGGTAGTTTTCCTTCACCTGGCCACCGCAGTTCGGGCACGGTGTCTCGAGGGTCGCATAGTCGCCGGGGATCGTGTCCGAATCGTATTCCTTCGCGCGCTTGACGATCTGCTGCGTCATGCGGGCGATTTCCTGCATGAACGCGTCGCGGCCGAGATTGCCGCGCTCCATCTGCGACAGCTTGTATTCCCATTCGCCGGTGAGCTCGGGCGCCGTGAGTTCCTTCACGCCGAGGCCGCGCAGCAGCGTCATCAGCTGGAATGCCTTCGCGGTCGGGATCAGTTCGCGGCCTTCGCGCAGCAGATACTTCTCGCCGAGCAGGCCTTCGATGATCGCCGCGCGCGTGGCCGGCGTGCCGAGGCCCTTCGCGGCCATCGCCTCGCGCAGCTCGTCGTCCTCGACCAGCTTGCCTGCGCCTTCCATCGCCGACAGCAGCGTCGCTTCCGAGTAGCGTGCGGGCGGCTTCGTCACCAGCGCGACGGCGGCGATCTCGTCCGTCTTCACCTTCTCGTCCTTCTGTACCGGCACGAGGTTCGCGTCCGCGCCTTCGGCGTCGCGGCCGTACACCTGCAGCCAGCCCGGCTCGACGAGCACCTTGCCTTCGGTCTTGAAGTGATGGCCGGCGACTTCGGTGATCCGGGTCGTCACGCGGAATTCGGCTGCCGGGAAGAACACCGCGAGGAAGCGCTTCACGACCATGTCGTACAGCTTCTGCTCCGGCTCGGACAGCGACTTCGGCGCCTGCAGCGTCGGGATGATGGCGAAGTGGTCGCTGATCTTCGAGTTGTCGAAGATCCGCTTGTTCGGCTTCACCCAGCCCTTGTCGAGCACCTGCTTCGCATGCGGCAGGTAGTTGTGGCTCTCCTTGAGCATCTCGAGCGTGGACTGGACCGTCGACAGGTAGTCTTCCGGCAGCGCGCGCGCATCGGTACGCGGGTAGGTCAGCACCTTGTGCTTTTCATACAGCGCCTGCGCGAGGCCGAGCGTGTTCTTCGCGGAGAAGCCGAAGCGGCTGTTCGCCTCGCGCTGCAGGCTCGTCAGGTCGAACAGCAGCGGCGACAGTTGCGTCGACGGCTTCGATTCCTCGGACACCGTGCCGACCTGGTCGCGGCAGGCGGCGACGATCGTTTCGGCGGCCGGCAGGCTCCACAGGCGGGAGTCGCGCTTTTCCGGATCGAATTCGTCGCGCTTGAATTTCGGGTCGAACCACTTGCCTTCGTAGAAGCCGGCCGCGCACGCGAATTCGGCCTTCACCTCCCAGTAGTCGCGCGGGACGAAGCGACGGATTTTCTCTTCACGTTCGACGACGATCGACAACGTTGGCGTCTGAACCCGGCCGACAGTGGTCAGGAAGAAGCCGCCGCCCTTGCTGTTGAACGCGGTCATCGCGCGGGTGCCGTTGATCCCGACGAGCCAGTCGGCTTCCGAGCGGCAGCGGGCGGCGTCGGCGAGCGGTTGCATGTCCGAGTCGCTGCGCAGGTTCGCGAACCCGTCGCGGATCGCCTGCGGCGTCATCGATTGCAGCCACAGACGCTGGACCGGCTGTTTCGCCTTCGCGTGCTGCGCGATCAGGCGGAAAATCAGCTCGCCTTCGCGCCCCGCGTCACATGCGTTGATCAGGCGGTCGACGTCCTTGCGCTTCATCAGTTTCGTGAGCACCTTGAGGCGCGACTCGCTTTTTGCGATCGGGTTCAGGTCGAAATGCGGGGGAATGACGGGCAGATGCGCGAAGCTCCATTTCCCGCGCTTGACCTCGTACTCCTCCGGGGCTGCGATTTCCAGCAGGTGGCCGACAGCGGACGAAAGGACGAAATCGTCGCTCTCGTAATACTCGTCATGCTTGGTAAAACCGCCCAAAGCGCGTGCGATGTCGTTCGCGACAGAAGGCTTTTCCGCAATGATCAGTGCTTTGGACATGACAGGTGTGTGTTGGTAGACCGGGTTCGCCGGTTGTGGGTCCCTTTTACGACCGCTTTATAGCACACGCCGCAGCGACGGCGGCTCGGCGTGTAAAAAGCGGCTCATCATAGAGGGGGGCCGCAACGGCGGCAAGCGCCCGGCGCCGCGGGGCGCGCAAACATGCGCAAAACTGCCGCTCCGGGCCGCGAATTCAGGCTTCGACGTTCAGGAGGTTGCGCAATTTCGGTGCGTGCGGCGCACCGGGCACCGCGCTCAAGTCGGACAGCATGCGCTCGACGATCGCCGCGTGCGGCAGCACCGTGCCGAAGAAGCGCGCGGTATGGGCGTCCTCGATCAGGATGGTCGGGAAGTTCTCGACGTCGAGATCGTCGAGCCGGTCGGCATGGGTTTCGATGTCGATCCAGGCGAAGCAGGCGTCCGGATGCGCATCGGCGAGCTGGTCGAAGGCGCTCCGGTAGTCGCGGCACGTGCCGCACCACTCGGCGCACAGGCAGGCCACCAGCAACGTGCCGGGATCGGCGAGGCGCTCGGCAATCCGATCCGCATCGGTGTCGAGATTCAGCGCGGGCATGGAATTCCTTGGATATCGTCGGCGGCCGGGCCGCCCCTATGGCGGGGAATGTAGCATGCCCCGCGCGGACGGGGTGGGCGCCGCGTCGAGCCGCGCGAAGCGTCCGCCGGCGACGCTCGCGATGCGGCCGGCCAGTTCCAGCGCGAGCAGCGCGCCATGCAGCACGTCGTCGGACAGGCCACTGTGCTCGGCGAGCCATTCGTAAGTAACGGGGCCGTATCCGAGTGCGGCGAGCACCGCTTGTTCCGACGGATCGCCCGGTGGCGGGGCTTCGGATCGGGGCGGCGCGGCGGCCGCGACGGCGCGATCCGCTTGCGCGACGCCGGCAGTGGCGGGCGCGCGGATTTCGCCAGCGTTCGCGCGCGGGTTGCCGGCGCGCGCCGCGCCGCCCGTTGTGCGCACCGCCGGCTCGCCGAGCCCGTATTCCTCGAGCACGTCGAGCGGCGCCGCGGTGAGCTTTGCGCCGTCGCGGATCAGCACGTGGCAGCCCTGCGCGAGCGGCGCGTGGATCGAGCCGGGCACCGCGAACACATCGCGCCCCAGTTCGTTCGCGAGCCGCGCGGTGATCAGCGAGCCCGAGCGCGGGGCCGCTTCGACGACGAGCACGCCGATCGCGAGCGCGGCGATCAGCCGGTTGCGCTGTGGAAAATGCGCGGCACGGGCCGGCGTGCCGAGCGGCCATTCCGACACGATCGCGCCGTGCGCGGCGATCTCATGGGCGAGCGCGCGGTGGCGCGCCGGATAGACGAGATCGGCGCCCGTCGCGATCACCGCGACGGTGCCCGACCGGCCGTCGAGCCCGCCGCGATGGGCGGCGCCGTCGATTCCGAGCGCAAGTCCCGAGACGATCGCGAGACCCGCGTCGGACAACGCGTGGGTGAAATGCGTTGCGTCGGCGAGCCCCTGCGGCGTCGCATGGCGGCTGCCGACCACGGCGAGGCCGCGTGCGTGCAGCAGGTCGAGCCGCCCCTTTACATATAGTAGCGGCGGTGGATCATGCAGATCGCGCAGCCGCGGCGGGTAGGCCGGATCGCTCAGCGTGACGAGCACGTTGCCCGGCCCGTCGAGCCAGGCGAGCGCGGCGTCGGTGCGCGTATCGAGATCGTCTCGCTCGCTCGCACGGCTTGCGCGGCGGCGGGGCTGCTCACGGCGGCGATGGCCTGGCCGGACGCGCACAGCACTGCCGCCGGCGAGCCGAATGCCGCGAGCAGCGCCTGCAAGACGGCGGGCGAGAGACCGGGCGCATGCGCGAGCTGCAGCCATGCGCGCAGCGCGGAGGGCGTCAGCGCTTGCGGCGACATGAGGGGGCCCTCGAATGCGGCGGCCAGCGCAGCGCGTGGCGCCATGATAAAATTTTCATCATCCGAAATACTCGACAGGGCCGTGCGCGCAGGCGCCCGGCCGATTGCAGGAGGCGCGATCCGCGGCATTGATATGCCACGCATCCGCCTCATCTTCATTGCATCCCGGCGGCGGCGCCAGCCGGCCGGATGGCCGATGCGGCACGCCGCTTCACCGAATACCGAACGCCATGGCTTTGCTCAATATTCTTCATTACCCCGACAAGCGGCTGCACAAGGTCGCCAAACCCGTCGACAAGGTCGACGACCGGATCCGCAAGCTCGTCGCCGACATGGCCGAGACCATGTACGCGGCGCCGGGCATCGGCCTGGCGGCCACGCAGGTTGACGTGCACGAGCGCGTGATCGTGATCGACGTCTCCGAGGAGAAGAACGAGCTGCGCGCGTTCATCAACCCGGAGATCGTGTGGTCGAGCGACGCGAAGCAGATCTATGAAGAGGGGTGCCTGTCGGTGCCGGGCATCTACGACGAAGTCGAACGCCCCGACCACGTGCGCGTGCGCGCGCTCAACGAGCAGGGCGAGACCTTCGAGCTCGACTGCGAAGGCCTGCTCGCCGTGTGCGTCCAGCACGAGATGGATCACCTGATGGGTCGCGTATTCGTCGAATACCTGTCGCCGCTCAAGCAGACGCGTATCAAGACGAAGATGAAGAAACTCGAACGCGCGATGTGATGCGCGTACGCCCAGCCCGACCCCGAACGCTGTCATGACCCATACGTTGCGCGTGATTTTTGCCGGCACGCCGGAATTCGCCGCGGCTGCCCTTGCCGCGATCCACGAGGCCGGTTTCCCGGTGCCGCTCGTGCTCACCCAGCCCGATCGCCCGGCCGGCCGCGGGATGAAACTCCAGGCGAGCGCCGTGAAGCGCTACGCGGTCGAGCACGGGATGACCGTCGCGCAGCCGCCGTCGCTGCGCCGCGCGGGCAAGTATCCGGCGGAGGCGGCCGACGCGATCGGGCTGCTGCGCACGACGCCGCACGACGTGATGGTGGTGGCCGCGTACGGCCTGCTGCTACCGCAGGAGGTGCTCGACATCCCGCGCGCCGGCTGCATCAACATCCACGCGTCGCTGCTGCCGCGCTGGCGCGGCGCCGCACCGATCCATCGCGCGATCGAAGCCGGCGACGCCGAGACCGGCGTCACGCTGATGCAGATGGATGCCGGCCTCGACACCGGTGCGATGATCGAGGAGGCGCGCATCGCGATCGCGCCCGACGATACGACCGCGACGCTGCACGACCGGCTCGCCGCCGACGGCGCGCGGCTGATCGTCGACGCGCTCGTGCGGCTCGAGCGCGACGGCACGCTGCCGGCGACGCCGCAGCCGGCCGACGGCGTGAGCTACGCGGAAAAGATCGGCAAGCACGAAGCGGCGCTCGACTGGCGCAAGCCCGCCGACGTACTCGCGCGCCAGGTGCGTGCGTTCGATCCGTTCCCGGGCGGCGTCGCGACGCTCGACGGTGCGGCCATCAAGCTGTGGGCGGCCGAGCCCGTGGCGGCGCGCGGCGACGCGGCGCCCGGCACGATCGTCGAGGCCGCGCCGGAAGGCGTGGTGGTCGCATGCGGCAGCGGCGCGCTGCGCGTCACGCAGTTGCAGAAGCCGGGCGGCAAGCGGCTGCCCGCGCGCGAATTCCTCGCCGGTTCGCCGCTCGCCGCAGGCCAGCGTTTCGCGCTGCCCGACGTCGACTGACACGGCCTGAGCGTCATTCGACCGGATTCGCCGGCCCCGCGCAACTGGCCGGACGGCCGAGTCGCGCGGGGCCGCAGGCACGCGTAGAATTTCCCTGCGCTTTCCGGTTTCGAGGTTTTCATGTTCGGCATCGTCCATTTCGACTTCTTCGTGCTCGCGGTTTTCCTGCTGAACATCACGCCCGGCCCCGATACGGCCTACATCATCGGCCGCAGCGTCGCGCAGGGGCGCGGCGCGGGGCTGATGTCGGCGTTCGGTATTTCGGCCGGCTGCTGCGTCCACGCGCTCGCATGTGCATTCGGCCTGACCGCGCTGCTGGCGGCGTCGGCAACCGCGTTCACGGTGATCAAGCTGGTCGGCGCCGCATATCTGATCTATCTCGGCGTGCGGATGATCGTCGCGAAGCAGGCCGCCGCGCCGTCGGGCGCCGAAGCCACGCAGGCCGCGGCCGCCAAGCCGCTGCGCCAGCTTTTCATGCAGGGTTTCTGGACCAACGTGCTGAATCCGAAGGTCGTGCTGTTCTTCGTGTCGTTCTTCCCGCAGTTCGTGTCGGCCGACAGTCCGCACAAGGCGTGGGCATTCCTGACCCTCGGCGCGGTGTTCGTCGCGATGAGCACGGTCTGGACGAGCCTCGTCGCGTGGGTGGCGGGCAGCGTCACGCAGCGCTTTGCCGGCAAGCCGGGCGTCAAGAAGTGGCTCGACCGCACGGTCGGCAGCGCTTTCGTCGGCCTCGGCCTTCGGCTTGCGAGTTCGCAACGCTGAGATTGAATTTTTCCGGCGAGACCTTATCTAACAAATCGCTTACAATTTTCCGCCGTGCTCTGTGATGCGCGGCGGGTCCCCTGACGGATAAGGAGTGGGTATGTTCAATTGGGTCAAAACGGCGATGCTGATGGCCGCGATCACGGCCCTGTTCATCGTGATCGGCGGGATGATCGGCGGCTCGCGCGGCATGACGATCGCGCTGCTGTTCGCGCTCGGCATGAATTTCTTCTCGTACTGGTTCTCCGACAAGATGGTGCTGCGCATGTACAACGCGCAGGAAGTCGACGAGAACACGGCGCCGCAGTTCTACCGGATGGTGCGCGAGCTGGCCACGCGCGCGAATCTGCCGATGCCGCGCGTCTACCTGATCAACGAGGACGCACCGAACGCGTTCGCGACGGGTCGCAATCCCGAGCACGCGGCGGTCGCCGCGACGACGGGCATCCTGCGCGTGCTGTCGGAGCGCGAGATGCGCGGCGTGATGGCGCACGAGCTCGCGCACGTGAAGCACCGCGACATCCTGATCTCGACGATCACCGCGACGATGGCGGGCGCGATTTCGGCGCTCGCGAACTTCGCGATGTTCTTTGGCGGACGCGACGAGAACGGCCGGCCGGCCAACCCGATCGCGGGTATCGCGGTCGCGTTGCTCGCCCCGATTGCGGGCGCCTTGATCCAGATGGCGATTTCGCGGGCCCGAGAGTTCGAGGCCGACCGAGGCGGCGCGCAGATTTCCGGCGATCCGCAGTCGCTGGCCACCGCACTCGACAAGATCCATCGCTATGCGGCGGGCATCCCGTTCCAGGCAGCCGAAGCGCATCCGGCCACCGCGCAGATGATGATCATGAACCCGCTGCACGGCGGTGGCCTGCAGAACCTGTTCTCGACGCACCCGGCCACCGAGGAGCGCATCGCACGCCTGATGGAGATGGCGCGCACCGGCCGCTTCGATTGATACCCCGGCGTACCGCGCGCGGCCGTTGCCGTGCGCGGGCCGCTCCGCCACCCCGCATGCTTCGCGCTGCGGGGTGTTTCATTTGCGCGCGCCGTAAAGGGGCCAAAGGGGGCGGCATGACCGCACGCTACAATGCGCGGTTTGGGATCGCAGGGCCATGTGGCGGCCGCGATCCCGCCGTTTGCCGCCGCCGCTTGCCGCATTTGTTTGCCGCACCCGATTGCGGCGCTTGTTTGCCGATTCCGCACCGATGACACGACCCCGTTTTTCCGCTCCGACTTCTTCCGGCCGCCCGGCGCGCCTGTCTGCGCTGCACCTGTCGCCCGATTCGCTCGGCTTCGCGCTCGACGCGGCCGCGCAGGCGGTCGATGCGGTGCGACGCGGCACCGCGTTGCCGGCGGCACTGTCGGCGGTGTTCGCGCAGATGCCGCCCGGTGCGCAGGCGCTCGCGCGCGGTGCGACCCAGGACGTCGCCTACCGGACGATGCGCCGCCTTGGCAGCGCGGACTGGTTGATCGGCAAGTTCGTCGGCAAGGCGCCGCCCGCGCACGTGCACGCGGTGCTCGCCGGCGCGTTCGCGCTGCTGCTCGACCCGGCGGACGAGGCCGCGTACCCGGCATTCACGGTGGTCGACCAGGCCGTCACCGTCATCGGTGCTCGGCGCGAATTCGCGTTCGCGAAAGGGATGGTCAACGCGGTGCTGCGCCGTTTCCTGCGGGAGCGCGACGCACTCGCCGCGGCGATGCAGGACGATCCGGTCGCGCACTGGAACTACCGCGCGTGGTGGGTCGATGCGGTGAAGCGCGCATGGCCGGACGCGTGGCAGGCGATCCTCGCGGCCGGCGAGCGTCAGGGGCCGTTGACGCTGCGCGTGAACGCGCGTCGTGCGAGCGTCGATGCGTATCTCGACACGTTGCGCGCAAGCGGGATCGACGCGACCGCGATCGGCCGGCATGCCGTGCGGCTCGCATCGGCGCTGCCGGTGGATCGCATTCCGGGATTTGCCGACGGCGTGGTGTCGGTGCAGGACGCCGGTGCGCAACTCGCGGCCGAATGGCTCGGCGCGCGTGACGGCATGCGCGTGCTCGACGCGTGCGCGGCGCCCGGCGGCAAGACCGGCCATATTCTCGAGCTCGCCGATGCGGACGTCGTGGCGCTCGAAAGCGACGCGACGCGCGCGGCGCGCATCGGCGAGAATCTCGTTCGCCTGTCGCTCGCAGCGAACGTGTGCGTCGGCGACGCGGGCACGCCGGACGCGTGGTACGACGGGCGCCCGTTCGATCGCATCCTGGCCGACGTGCCGTGCTCGGCGTCCGGCATCGTGCGGCGGCATCCCGACATCCGTTGGCTGCGCCGAGAGGCCGACATCCCGGCGCTCGTCGCGGAGCAGCGTCGCATCCTGTCGGCGCTGTGGCCGCTCGTGAAGCCGGGCGGCGAACTGCTTTACGTGACCTGTTCGATCTTTCCTGAGGAAGGCGAATGGCAGGCCCGCTGGTTTGAAGCGGCCTGCGAAGATGCGGTACGATTGGACGCCCCTGGCCAACTGCTGCCGGGCGGCGTGCAGGGGCGGGCGGCCGCCGGCGCACTCGACCAGAACATCGATCACGACGGATTTTTCTACGCGCGGTTTCAGAAACGGTGACGATCAAACACCTTTTTCCATTTCGGCTCGCGGCCGTCTTGCTGGTCGCGTTGACGCTGTGCCTGGTCGTCGTCCGGCCGGCGCATGCCGAATCGATCGCCGTGCAGCGCGCGTCGCTTCAGTCGGACGGAAGCGGCTGGAGCCTGGACGCGCGTTTCGACTTCGAGCTGAATCCGAGCCTCGAGGATGCCGTCAACAAGGGCATCCCGCTTTACTTCACGACCGACTTCGAACTGAGCCGCGCGCGCTGGTACTGGTTCGACGAGCAGCCGGTGGCGGTCACGCAGACGATCCGCCTGTCGTTCCAGCCGCTCACGCGCGAGTACCGCGTGTCGACGGGTGGCCTGCAGCTTGGCTTCCCGTCGCTGAAGGATGCGCTCGCGGTGGTTCGTCACATCACGTCGTGGCACGTGATCGACCGCAACCAGGTGCGCGCGGGCGAAACCTACACGGCGTCGGTGCGGATGCAGCTCGATACGGCGCTGATGCCGAAGCCGTTCCAGGTCGATGCCGTGAACAATCGCGACTGGACGCTCGGATCGGACTGGAAGCGCTTCAACTTCACGGTGACCGAACGTGCTAAATAAAGTACGCCGCGCGGCCAGCGGGAAGAGCCTCCTCATCCGCGTGATCGTCTCGACCGTCGCGCTGACCGCGCTGCTGTTGCTCGTGCTGCTCGCGGCTGCGAGCGCGAACACCGAATTCTTCGACCGCTACTACTCGTGGCTGTACGCGACGAACATCGTCGTCGCGCTCGTGTTCCTGCTCGTGGTGCTCGGGCTGATCGGGATGATCGTCGTGCGCCTGAGGAAGGGCAAGTTCGGCACGCGGCTGCTCGCGAAGCTCGCGGTGTTCTTCGCGCTCGTCGGCGTGGTGCCGGGTGGGATCATCTACGTCGTGTCGTACCAGTTCGTGTCGCGCAGTATCGAGTCGTGGTTCGACGTGAACGTCGAGACGGCGCTGACGGCCGGGCTGAACCTCGGCCGCGGGATGCTCGATGCGTCGCTGTCCGATCTGCAGACGAAGGCGCGGCTGATGTCCGACCAGCTCGCGAGCGTCGATGCGAACACGAACGGCACGACGCTCACGCTGCTGCGGCTGCGCGACCAGTTCGGCGTGCAGGACGCGACGATCGTCGAGCCGAGCCGCAGCGGCTCGGGCGCGGCGCCCGACCTTCACATCGTCGCGCAGGCGTCGGGCAATTTCGCGGCGCTGATTCCGGACGACCTGCCGACGCCGCTGATGCTGAGCCAGGCGCGCGAACACGGCGCGTATGCGGCGATCGAGGGCGAAGTCGACGGCGACCCGCGCGCGCATGGCGCGAAGGGCGCGCTGCGGCTGCGCGTCGTGCGGCCGATTCCCGATGCGACGACGTCGCTGCTGCAGCCGGCGGAGCGGTTCCTGCAGCTCACGCAGCCGGTGCCGCCGACGCTCGCGCACAACGCGGACGCCGTGCAGCGCGCGTACCGCGAGTACCAGGAAAAGTCGCTCGGCCGCACGGGCCTGCGCAAGATGTACATCGGCACGCTGACGCTCGCGCTGTTCCTCGCGACCTTCATCGCGATGATGCTCGCGCTCGCGCTCGGCCAGCAGCTCGCGCGGCCGCTGTTCCTGCTCGCGCAGGGCACGAAGGAGATCACGGAAGGCGACTACACGCCGAAGCGCGAGATCAAGACGCGCGACGAACTCGGCTTCCTCACGCAGTCGTTCAACGCGATGACGCGCCAGTTGTCCGAGGCGCGGCTCGCGGTCGAGAAGAACCGCATCGCGCTCGAGCATTCGAAGACGTATCTCGAAAGCATCCTCGCGAACCTGACGGCCGGCGTGTTCGTGCTCGACCGCCAGTTCCGGCTGACGACGGCCAATCGCGGTGCCGAGCGGATCTTCCGGCAGCCGTTCAACTCGCTGATCGGTACGACGCTCGACCGGATCGGCGTGGCCGCCGGGTTTGGCGCGATGGTGCGCAAGGCGTTCGCCGATCGCGAGGCGGCGTCCGACGGCGGCAGCGGCGATCGCGGCCACTGGCAGCAGCAGTTCGCGATCGAGGTGCCGGGCGAAACCGAGCCGCTGACGCTGCTCGTGCGCGGCACGCGTCTCGTGTCGACGGTCGAGGGGCAGGCCGACGATCCGCAGACGTCCGGTTACGTCGTCGTGTTCGACGACATCTCCGACGTGATTTCCGCACAGCGTTCGGTCGCGTGGGGCGAGGTCGCGCGGCGGCTCGCGCACGAGATCAAGAATCCGCTGACGCCGATCCAGCTGTCGGCCGAGCGGCTGCAGATGAAGCTGTCCGACAAGCTCGCACCGCACGACGCGGACGTGCTCAAGCGCGGCGCGACGATGATCGTGAACCAGGTGGCCGCGATGAAGCGGATGGTCGACGATTTCCGCGAATACGCGCGCACGCCGCCGGCGGTGCTCGCGAACCTGCAGTTGAACGAACTGGCGAGCGAGGTGCTCGGGCTGTACGGCGTCGGCGAAGGCAAGAGCGCGATCGTCGCCGAGCTCGCGCCGTCGCTGCCGGTGATTCGCGGCGACGCGACGCAATTGCGCCAGGTGATTCACAACCTGCTGCAGAATGCGCAGGATTCGGTCGCGGAGTCCGCGCATCCGCGTGTGTTGATCGAAACCAAGACAGTAGAATATGGCGACCCCGACGCCGAGGGCAAAACGCGCGTCGCGGTACGTCTGACCGTGTCCGACAACGGGCCCGGTTTTCCGGCACGCATCCTGACGCGCGCGTTCGAGCCTTACGTGACGACGAAGGCGAAGGGCACGGGGCTCGGGCTGGCCACGGTCAAGAAAATCGTTGACGAGCACGGCGCGCGGATCGATCTGCGCAATCGCATGCACGGCGAGACCGTCGAGGGTGCGCAGGTGTCGATCCTCTTCCTGCAGATGGCGAGCGATACGCCAGGCGCCGAATCCGGTGCGCAGGACGGGGCGACTCCCGCCAAGACAAAAGCAAGTGAGCAGACAAAGGCAGCGTAAATGGCAACCATCCTGGTGGTAGATGATGAAATGGGCATCCGGGAATTGCTCTCGGAGATCCTCAGCGATGAAGGACATGTCGTCGAGGCGGCGGAGAACGCGCAGGCCGCGCGGGAATACCGGCTGAATCAGGCGCCCGATCTCGTGCTGCTCGATATCTGGATGCCCGATACCGACGGCGTCACGCTGCTCAAGGAATGGGCGGCGCAGGGGCTGCTGACGATGCCCGTGATCATGATGTCCGGGCACGCGACGATCGATACCGCCGTCGAGGCGACCAAGATCGGCGCGCTCGATTTCCTCGAGAAACCGATCGCGCTGCAGAAGTTGCTGAAGTCCGTGGAGCACGGCCTTGCACGCGGCGCGGCGCCGGTGTCCGCGAACGCGGCGGCGAAGGCGGGCGGCGGGCAGGCCGCGGGGCCGGCGGCGGTCGCGTCGGCTGCGGCGCTGCCGACGCTCGGCGACGACATGGCGTCGGCGCTCGGCCTCGCAGGCCAGACGGCCGCGATCCCGTTCGACATCCCGTTGCGCGAAGCGCGCGATGCGTTCGAGCGCGCGTACTTCGAATATCACCTCGCGCGCGAGAACGGCAGCATGACGCGCGTCGCGGAGAAGACGGGCCTCGAGCGCACGCACCTGTATCGCAAGCTCAAGCAGCTCGGCGTCGAGCTCGGCAAGAAGCCGTCCGAAGGCGCGCTGTAAAATATTTTGCGAAAGCACTTGCTCGGGGGCGAATAGCTCGATATACTTTCATTCTTCGTTGGCCCGGTAGCTCAGTTGGTAGAGCAGCGGATTGAAAATCCGCGTGTCGATGGTTCGATTCCGTCCCAGGCCACCAGCATTTAAAACCCCAAGAATCGGAAGGTTCTTGGGGTTTTTCGTTTGTGATGGGTATTGCGTGCCGTGGGCGGCGAGCCCGGCAGCATTCGCCGGGGCATGATAAAATCCGTGCCCGCTCAATGACTTAGCGCATCGCTTCATGCGCATGGCAGGCCGCCCGCAGTGCGCCTGCCGTGGCGCGCGGCAACGATGCCGCGCGATGAGCGGTATAAGCGCGCCGCCGCATTCGCGGCCGACCGCGCTGCCTATACTGGTCGAGCCGGCGCAGGCCGGCCGCGTCGGGCCGCCCGGCGGCAGCCGGCCTCGGGGCGCAGTGCGACGCGAGCCTACACATTCACGGAGTATCACGGTGATTCGGACAGACGCTAAAGACGGCGCGCTCGTGTTGTTTTCCGGCGGGCAGGACTCGGCCACGTGCGTGGCATGGGCCCTCGAACGCTACCAGACGGTCGAGACGCTCGGCTTCGATTACGGTCAGCGCCATCGCGTCGAACTCGAGTGTCGCGAAGGCGTGCGCGAAGCGCTGAAGCGCAAGTTTCCCGCGTGGTCGGACCGGCTCGGCGACGATCACATGATCGACCTGTCGGTGCTCGGCGCGATCAGCGATACCGCGATGACGCGCACGATCGAGATCGAGACGGCGGCAAACGGCCTGCCGAACACGTTCGTGCCGGGCCGCAACCTGATGTTCATGACGATCGCCGCCGCGATCGCCTATCGCCGCGGGCTGCGCGTGCTGGTTGGCGGGATGTGCGAGACCGACTTTTCGGGCTATCCGGACTGCCGCGACGACACGATGAAGGCGCTGCAGGTCGCGCTGAATCTCGGGATGGATACGCGCATGGTGCTCGAGACGCCGCTGATGTGGCTCGACAAGGCGCAGACCTGGCAGCTCGCCGAACAGCTCGGCGGCGAGGCGCTCGTCGAACTGATCCGCGTCGAGACGCACACGTGCTACGTGGGCGAGCGCGCGGAACTGCACGACTGGGGCTTCGGCTGCGGCGAATGCCCGGCCTGCAAGCTGCGCAAGCGCGGCTACGAGGCTTACCTGAAGGGCGAGCGGGTGACCGAAGCGCCGCTGTGACGCGGCTGCGCGGGCAGCGCTTGATGGACTAACAGATTCTGATCGACAACGAGCGGCGCAAGCCGGACGAAGCACGATGACTTACGCGGTCAAGGAAATTTTCTACACGTTGCAGGGCGAGGGCGCGAATGCGGGCCGGCCGGCCGTGTTCTGCCGGTTCGCCGGCTGCAACCTGTGGTCGGGCCGCGAAGAGGATCGTGCGGAGGCCGTGTGCCGCTTCTGCGATACGGACTTCGTCGGCACCGACGGCGAGAACGGCGGCAAGTTCAAGGACGCCGCGGCGCTCGTCGCGACGATCGCCGGCCTGTGGCCGGAGGGCGAAGCGCACCGCTTCGTTGTCTGCACGGGCGGCGAGCCGATGCTGCAGCTCGACCAGCCGCTCGTCGACGCGCTGCATGCGGCGGGCTTCGAGATCGCGATCGAGACCAACGGTTCGCTGCCGGTGCTCGAATCGATCGACTGGATCTGCGTGAGCCCGAAGGCCGACGCGCCGCTCGTCGTCACGAAGGGCAACGAACTGAAGGTCGTCGTTCCGCAGGACAACCAGCGGCTGGCCGACTACGCGAAGCTCGATTTCGAGTATTTTCTCGTGCAGCCGATGGACGGCCCGTCGCGCGACCTCAACACGAAGCTCGCGATCGACTGGTGCAAGCGTCATCCGCAGTGGCGGCTGTCGATGCAGACCCATAAATATCTGAACATTCCCTGAGCCACGGCTTTTGACATCGTGCTGATTACCCGAAAACTCGAATTCGACGCGGGCCACCGCATTCCCGATCACCGCAGCCAGTGCAGGAACCTGCACGGCCATCGCTACGTGCTCGAAATCACGCTGCGCGGCGATCTCGTCGATACCGAGGGGGCGCCCGACCGCGGCATGGTGATGGATTTCGCCGACGTGAAGGCGCTCGCGGTCGAGCATCTCGTCAGCAAGTGGGACCACGCGTTCCTGGTCTATGCGCGCGACGAGGTCGTGCGCTCGTTCCTCGAGCAGATGGCCGACCACAAGACCGTCGTGCTCGACCGGATCCCGACCGTCGAGAACCTCGCGGCGATCGCGTTCGACCTCCTCGCGAACGTGTACGACGCGCACTACGGCGTGAACCTGCGCCTCGAGCGCGTGCGCCTGTACGAGACGCCGAACTGCTGGGCCGACGTCGAGCGCCAGCCCGGCCGCTGACCCTGCCCTCCCGCGAGGCAGCCCCGCCGTCCGGCGTGGGCCGCCTCGTCGCTGCCGCCGCCGGCTCGCCTTCCTCCGCGCCGTGCCGGTACGGCTTCCCCGTCAGTTCCCGCATCGAGCACCCCGCCGCGCTATGATCGTCGTGCGGCACCGGAAAACGCTCGCGTGAGCGATTTCGCGGCCCGCGCTGTCAGATCGGCCGGCCCGATCCGACTCACGTTCTCCGGCGCGCGATCCGCCGCCGCCATGCTTCGATTGCCCGGCGGCGCGCGTTTCGCTTCGCCTGTTGCTTGTCCCGTTCGATTGCCGTTCCGTTCCGGAGGCCGTATCGATGAGCACGCTCACCAATTCCCTCAAACAACGCCTGCGCGACGGCGACGAGCCGCTGTACGGCCTGTGGCTGTCGCTCGGCAGCGACTCGGCCGCGGAAGCGCTCGCGCATGCCGGTTACGACTGGCTCTGCATCGACATGGAGCATGCGCCGAACGACAGTCGCGACGTGGCGTCGCAACTGCGCGCGATCGCCGCGGCGCACCTACCGAGCGAACCGGTCGTTCGCGTGCCGGCGCGGGAGCCGTGGCTCGTGAAGCGCGCGCTCGACGCCGGCGCGCGCACGCTGATGTTCCCGTGTATCGAGACGCCCGACGACGCCGCGCACGCGGTGCGGCTCACGCGCTTTCCGTCGCCCGAATCGCCCGACGGGCTGCGCGGGGTCGCAGGCATGGTGCGCGCGGCGGCGTTCGGCATGCGTCGCGACTACCTGCAGACGGCGAATGCGCAGGTCGCGGTGATCGTGCAGGTCGAATCGGCACGCGGCGTCGACGAAGTCGAGCGGATCGCGGCGACGCCCGGTGTCGATTGCCTGTTCGTCGGCCCGGCCGATCTCGCGGCGAGCCTCGGGCATCTCGGCGATATCCGTCACCCGGACGTCGAAACCGCGATGGCGCGCGTGCTCGCGGCCGGCAAGCAGGCCGGCGTCGCGGTCGGCATCTTCGCCGGCGACACGGCGGCCGCGCGCCAGTATCGCGAGGCCGGTTACCGGATGATCACGGTGTCGGCCGACGTGAGCTGGCTGCTGCGCGCGACGCGGCAGGCGTTGCAGGAGGTGCGGTCATGAACGGCGCAGACGGTGCGTGCCGCCGGCGCGCGCGGCTCGGGGCGATGGTCGGCCTGTGGGCCGTGTGTGCGGCGGCCGTCGCACAGGGCGCACCGCAAGCGAAGCCCGATCCGTCGCACGAAACGCAATCGGCGGTCGCCGACTACAACGCCGGCGACTATCGCGCGGCGCTGGTGCAATTCCACGATGCGGCCGAGCGTGGCGATCGCCTCGCGCAGTTCAACTACGCGATGATGCTGCTGACCGGGGAAGGCGTGACGGCGAACGTCGACGAAGGGCTGCGCTGGCTGAAGCGGGCGGCGGACGCGAACATGTCGCATGCGCAGTACGTATACGGCCGGATGTTCGACGACGGCGAGTTCGTCGCGCGCAACCCGGCCGAAGCGCATCGCTGGTTCCTGCGGGCCGCGAAGCAGGGGCACGTGCAGGCCGAGCTGTCGCTCGCGAACCAGTTCCTCGACGGGCGCGGCACGCCGCGCGACAACCGGCAGGCGTTCGCGTGGTACAAGCAGGCCGCCGACGCGGGCGAGCCCATCGCGCAGTACGTGACCGCGTCGTTCTACGAGCGCGGCGGCGACGGCGTCGCGCAGAACCTGAACATCGCACGCGCGTATTATGCGGCGGCGGCCGCGCAGGGCGACGAGACGGCCGAGCTGAAATTCAAGGAGTTGAGCGCGCGGCTGAAGGCGCCGATGCCGGCGTCGGGCGCCGGCGCGGAACAAGGCAAGCCGCACGCGCCGACGCAGTAAGTACCCGCGCCCAATGAAAAACGGCGCCGGAGCGCCGTTTTCGTGTGCCGCGGTGCGGGCCGCGTGCTCAACTCTTCATCAGCCGCCGCTGCCGTCCGACGCTCATGATCATCCCGATCGCGATGCCGAGCGTCGTGAGCGCGGTGCCGCCGTAACTCATGAACGGCAGCGGCACGCCGACGACCGGCAGCACGCCGCTCACCATCCCGATGTTGACGAACGCGTAGACGAAGAACGCGAGCGTGAGCGAGCCCGCGAGCAGCCGGCCGAACAGCGTCGCGCCCTGCGCGGCGATGTAGAGCCCGCGCGCGATCAGCGCCATGTACAGCGTCAGCAGCACGAGGCCGCCGGCGAGCCCCCATTCCTCCGAGAACACCGCGAAGATGAAGTCGGTGTGTTTCTCCGGAATGAATTCGAGGTGCGCCTGCGTGCCTTTCAAGTAGCCCTTGCCGAGCACGCCGCCCGAGCCGATCGCGATCACGGCCTGGATCGTGTGGAAGCCCTTGCCGAGCGGGTCGGACGTCGGATCGAGCAGCGTGCACACACGGTGCTTCTGGTAATCGTGCATCAGCGGCCACTGCACTTCGGGCTGGCAGATGCGCTCTTCGAACACGGCGATCGAGCCGACCGCGATTACGCCCGCGACGAGCACCGGCACGATCAGCTTGAACGACAGGCCGGCGAGGTAGATCACGAAGAAGCCGGCCGCGAACACGAGCAGGCCCGTGCCGAGGTCGGGCTGCTTCGCGATCAGGCCGACCGGCACCAGCAGGATCCCGAACGCGGCGACGAAGTCGTACCAGCGCAGCCCGCCTTCGCGACGCTGGTAGTACCACGCGAGCATCAGCGGCGTCGCGATCTTGAGGATTTCCGACGGCTGGATCACGACGCCGACGTTCAGCCAGCGCTTCGCGCCCTTCTTGGTCATCCCGAACAGCGCGACGGCGATCAGCAGCGTGACCCCGAACGTGTAGAGCGGGACCGCGAAGCGCATCAGCGTGGTTGGCGGGATGTTGGCGATCACCCACATCAGCACGAACGTCAGCAGGATGTTGCGCAACTGGTCCTCGACGCGGCCCGGCACGTCGATCGACGCGCTGTATAGCGTGACGATGCCGACGCACAGCAGCAGGAACACGATGAGCGCGAGTGGGCGGTCGAACCCCGCGAACATCTGCTTGATCTTGTCGAGCCAGGCGCGCTTGTCGAATTGCATGCCTTTCTCCGTCAATGAGCGGTGCCGGCGTCCGCCGCTTTCGCGGGGGCCGTCGCACGGTGGTTGTCGTCCCGCGGCGCGGCGACGAGCGGTTGCGCGTCGCTCGCGGGCCGGCGCGGCCGGTGCGGGCGCCGGATCGGCGGCAGGCTTGCGGCCATTGGCGCCGCGGCGCTCGCGTCGGCCGGCGGCGTGGCAGTGGCGCCGGCGCCGGCCGTACCGGAGGCCGCCGATGCGGCCGATGCCGCCTCGGCCGCGCTGGCCGCCGACGGCACGACCGGCTGCGGCAGCGCGGTGAAGCCGGCCGCGATGGTGGCGGGCTTCGAGGTGTCGCCGACCACGGGCGCGCTCACCGGCTCGGTGGCCGACGCCGCGGCGGCCACGGCCGCAGCTTCGTTTTTCGGGTTCTGGCGCTCGACGAGATAGTAGTCGAGCACGCGACGCGCGATCGGGCCGGCGGCCTGGGCGCCCCAGCCGCCGTTTTCGACGACCAGCGCGACGGCGATCTGCGGGTGGTCGACCGGCGCGTACGCGATGAACAGCGCGTGGTCGCGCAGGTGTTCGGCGAGCAGGTGGCCCTTGTAGTTCGAGCCCTGCAGCGAGAATACCTGCGCGGTGCCGGTCTTGCCGGCAGCGAGGTACGGCGCGCCGCGGAACACCTTGTACGCGGTGCCGGACGGGTTTTCGATCACGTTCTCCATCCCGCGCTTCACGACGTCGATGTCGGCCGCCTTCAGCGGGATCACGTCGCTTTCCTTCGGCACGGTCAGGTGGCGCGCGCGCGAGATCGGATCCTCGACTTCCTTCACGAGGTGAGGCTTCATCACGACGCCGTTGTTCGCGAGCGTCGCGGTCGCGTGCGCGAGCTGCAGGATCGTGAACGAGTTGTAGCCCTGGCCGATCCCGAGGCTGATCGTCTCGCCGTCGAACCACTTCTGCTGCGCGGCCTTCTTGAATGCCTTCTTCTTCCAGTCGGTCGACGGCAGGATCCCGCGCGCCTCGCCCTGGATGTCGATACCGGTGATCTGGCCGAAGCCGAACGGCTTCATGAAGTTCGCGATCGCGTTCACGCCGAGGTCGCGCGCGAGCATGTAGAAGTAGGTGTCGTTCGACACCATGATCGCCTTGTTCATGTCGACCCAGCCCTGGCCCGAGCGCACGTCGTTGCGGAACGTGTGGCCGCCGAACGTGAAGTAGCCGGGATCCTGGAAGCCCCAGCCCGGCGTGCGCTTGCCGAGCGTCAGGCCGGCGAGCGCCATGAACGGCTTGTACGTCGAGCCGGGCGGGTAGGTGCCGTGCAGCGGGCGGTTCAGCAGCGGCTTGTCGGGCGAGTTGTTCAGCTCGTCCCAGGTCTGCTGGTCGATGCCGTCGACGAACGAATTCGGGTCGAAGCTCGGCGACGACACGAACGCGAGCACGTCGCCCGTCTTCGGCTCGATCGCGACGAGTGCGCCGCGCTTGCCCGCGAACGCCTGCTCGGCAACCTGCTGCAGCCCGATGTCGAGCGACAGCACGAGGTTGTTGCCGGGCGTCGCCTGCGTGCGCGACAGCGTGCGCACCGGCCGGCCGCCGGCCGTCACCTCGACTTCCTCGAAGCCGGTCAGCCCGTGCAGCTCGGTTTCGTAGCTCTGCTCGACGCCGATCTTGCCGATGTAATCGGTGCCCTTGTAGTTGTTCGCGTCGCGGCGCGGATCGTAGTGTTCCTGGTCGCTGTCGTTGTCGTCGCTCATCGCGTCGATGCGATCCTGGTCGCGCTTCGAGATCCGGCCGATGTAGCCGATCACGTGCGCGGCCGTCATGCCGAGCGGGTACTGGCGGAACAGCCGCGCGCGCACGTCGACGCCGGGGAACCGGAAACGCTGCGCGGTGAAGCGCGCGACTTCCGCGTCGGTGAGGCGCGTACGGATCGGCAGGCTCTCGAAGTTCTTCGAGTCTTCCTGCAGCTTCTTGAAGCGGCGGCGGTCGCGTGCGTCGATCGGGACGATCTCGGACAGCTTGTCGATCGTGTTGTCGAGCGTGTCGTCGAGCTTCGACGGCGTGATCTCGAGCGTGTACGCCGAGTAGTTCTTCGCGAGGATCACGCCGTTGCGATCGGTGATGATCCCGCGGTTCGGCACGATCGGCGCGACCGAGATACGGTTTTCCTCGGCCTGCAGCGCGTATTTGCCGTGCTGCATCAGCTGCAGGTAGAAGAAGCGGCTCGCGAGCAGCCCGAAGCAGACGAACACGAACACGCCCGCCGCCGCGACGCGCAGGCGGAACCTCGAGAGCTGCTGTTGGGTGTCGTTGAATTCGGTCATTTAAGGGCAATCTGGCCCGCGCGCAGGCGCAGGCGAGGTGCCGCCCCGGAGCGCGGCGCGCGGCGGGCGTGGGGGCGGCGGGTATTCAAGGTCGGTCCGGCTCAGATCGGGCGCGTATCGTCCGGGTCGACCGGGCGGCGTTGCGGCATCAGCAGCAGATGGCTCGCGATCGGCCACAGCGCGGCTTCGACGAAACCGTCGACCAGATAGCGCCAACCGGGGAACGCGGCGCCCATCATCAGGCGGATCACGAACGGGACGAGCTGCGCGCCGACCAGCAGCGGCGTGACGTACAGCACCTGCACGCCGATCGGCATCCACAGCACGCGGCGGTGGATCGTGATCGCGCCGTACGACAGCAGCGTATAGGCGAGCGCGTGCTCGCCGAGCAGCCCCGCGTCATGCACGTCCATCAGGATGCCGAGCGCGAACGCAACGCCCATCCCGACCTTGCGCGGCTGGTGGACGTTCCAGAACAGCAGCACGAGCGCGACGAAATCGGGCACGCCGGGCAGGCGGCCCCACGGCATCAGGTTCAGCAGGAACGCGGCGGCGAGGCTGAAGACGATGAAGTACGGATTGACCGGCTGCAGGATGTATTGCGGGCGGTTCATCGCTGGGCTCCCGATTGCCCCGCGGCGGGCTTGGCCGGCGCGGCGGGGGCCGGCGCCGGTTTCGCAACGGCCGGCTGGGCCGCGGCGGCCGGTTTCGCATTCGCGTCGGCCTTCTCGGCCTTGTCGGCTTTTTCGGCCTTCGCGGCGGCTTTCGCGCCCTTCTTGCCCTTCGCGTTCTTGTCGGCGGCGGGATCGGGCTCGGCCGGGCGCGGTGGGATGTCGTTCCGGTAATGCAGCACGAGCATCTGGCGCGCGCCGCGCACGGCCGCGACCGGTGCGCACGTCACGCGGGCGAACGCGGTATCGGCGAGCTTGTCGACGCGCACGACCTTCGCGACCGGCAGGCCGGGCGGATAGACGCCGTCGAGGCCGCTCGTGACGAGCTCGTCGCCGGCGACGAGATCCGCGCTCGTCGGCACGAAGCGCAGGTCGAGCGAATCGCCCTTCGGCGTGCCGTAGATCACGCTGCGCAGGCCGGTGCGCAGCACCTGCACGGGAATCGCGAGATCGCGGTCGGTGACCAGCGTGACTTCGGATTGCAGCGGGAACACGCGCGTTACCTGGCCGACCACGCCGTCCTCGCTGACGACGGGCGAGCCGTCCTGGATGCCTTGCTGCGAGCCTTGCCCGACCACGATCTTCTGCGTGAACGGATCGCTCGTGTCGTACTGGATCTCGACCGGCGTCGATTGCGTCGCGATGTGCTGGCGCAGCTCGAGCACCGCGCGCAGGTGCGCGTTTTCCTGCGCGAGCACGGCGGCCTGGTTGGCCTGCGTGGACAGCTGCAGGTTGCGCTTGCGCAGGTCGTCGTTCTCGTGGCGCAGCGACGCGCCGGTGACGGCGATGTCGGCCGCGCCCATGAACAGGTCGCGCGGGACGAGCGCCGCGCGTTGCAGCGGATAGAGCACGGTGCCGAGCACGCCGCGGACGATTTCGAGCGTGCTGAAGCGCGCGTCCGACACGAGGAGCGCGATGGCGAGGGCGACGAAGAAGATGAGCCGCGCGAGCGCGGGCGGACCTTGCTTGAAGAGGGGCGGCGGACTGTATTCCATGGTCGGCGCCGGGCGCGTGTGATCGGTTAAATAATGCTCAGACGCGCAAACGGCGCGGCGGTTCGTTCTGAACGAGCGATCCGGCCACGCCGCGGGTGCGTCATATCAAACGGGACTGCCTAGGCGATCACTGGGCGATCACTCGTACGAGAAGATGCTGCCCAGCTTGTCCATGCGCTCGAGCGCCATGCCGGAGCCGCGCACGACGCAGGTCAGCGGATCTTCCGCGACGAGCACCGGCAGGCCGGTTTCTTCCGCGAGCAGGCGATCGAGGTCGCGCAGCAGCGCGCCGCCGCCCGTCAGCATCATCCCGCGTTCGGCGATGTCGGCGCCGAGTTCCGGCGGCGTCTGTTCGAGCGCGATCTTCACCGACGACACGATCTGGTTCAGCGGATCGGTCAGCGCTTCGAGAATTTCGTTGCTGGAGATCGTGAAGCTGCGCGGGATGCCTTCCGACAGGTTGCGGCCCTTCACTTCCATTTCCTTGACTTCGGAGCCCGGGAACGCGGAGCCGATTTCCTTCTTGATCGCCTCGGCGGTTTGCTCGCCGATCAGCATCCCGTAGTTGCGGCGGATGTAGTTGACGATCGCCTCGTCGAACTTGTCGCCGCCGACGCGCACCGAACCCTTGTAGACGATGCCGCCGAGCGAGATCACGCCGACTTCGGTCGTGCCGCCGCCGATGTCGACGACCATCGAGCCGGTGGCTTCCGACACCGGCAGGCCCGCGCCGATCGCGGCCGCCATCGGCTCCTCGATCAGGTAGACCTGCGATGCGCCGGCGCCGTGCGCGGCTTCCTTGATCGCGCGGCGCTCGACCTGGGTCGAGCCGCACGGCACGCAGATGATGATGCGCGGCGACGGCGAGAACATGCGCGACTCGTGGGCCGTCTTGATGAACTGCTTGATCATCTGCTCGGTGACGGTGAAGTCGGCGATCACGCCGTCCTTCATCGGGCGGATCGCCTCGATGTTGCCCGGCACCTTGCCGAGCATCTGCTTGGCTTCCTTGCCGACCGCCTGGATCGTCTTCTTGCCGTTGGGGCCGCCTTCCTGGCGGATCGACACGACGGACGGCTCATCGAGCACGATGCCCTTGCCGCGCATGTAGATCAGGGTGTTTGCGGTGCCGAGGTCGATCGCGAGATCGTTGGAGAAGTAGCTGCGCAAAAAACCGAACATTCAGAATCCTGTTTCGCTCTGGGCCGGCCCTGCATAGCGAGCGCTGAGGGCGGCAGCGGAAAAAATAACAGCCTCGGGAAGCGTGGCGGAAGCGGCCGCCGCGGCGCACGAAGCTGCGAGTGATGTCTACCGGGGATCGCACGAAGCACGCACGGCTTGCCGAAGAGGGGCGAAACGGTGCGGGAAAAGGCTGCCGGGTTTGGGTCGAACGCGTAATGATACCTTATAATTTCTCGGTATTTGAATCGAAACGGGCGGTATTTTTGCCGCTTCGGCCCCGATTTTTGAGGGTGGGATCGCACCCTCCAACCCCCCGCCGCAGTGCTGCTTTCGACGCACTGCGCAGTCTTGTTTTTCCGGTGATCGCATGGCCCTGACCCTGACCGATGTGAAACGCATCGCGCACCTGGCGCGACTCGAAATGGCCGATGCCGACGCCGAGCACATGCTCGGCCAGCTCAACGAATTCTTCGGCCTCGTCGAGCAGATGCAGGCGGTCGACACCGCCGGCATCGCGCCGCTCGCCCACCCGATCGAACAGATCCAGGAAGTCGCGCAGCGCCTGCGCGACGACGCCGTGACGGAAGTCGTCGATCGCGACGACAACCAGCGTCCGGCGCCGGCCGTCCAGGACGGCCTCTATCTCGTGCCGAAGGTGATCGAGTAAGCATTCGATGACAAGCGCGCCGGCCGTCCGGCGCCGCGCGCCACCCAGAATTCCCAGGAAAACCACTCAATGCACGCAAAAAGCCTGACCGAACTGCGCGCCGCGCTCGCCGCCAAGGAATGCTCGGCCGTCGAGCTCGCGCAGCACTACCTGAAACGGATCGACGCCGCGCGCGACCTGAACGCGTTCGTCCATGTCGACGCCGACCTCACCCTCGCGCAGGCGAAAGCCGCCGACGCCGAACTCGCGCGCGGCGCGGGCGGCGCGCTGACCGGCCTGCCGATCGCGCACAAGGACGTCTTCGTCACGCGCGGCTGGCGCTCGACCGCCGGCTCGAAGATGCTCGCGAATTACGAGAGCCCGTTCGACGCGACCGTGGTCGCCCGCCTGCAGGCGGCCGGCATGGTCACGCTCGGCAAGACCAACATGGACGAGTTCGCTATGGGCTCGTCGAACGAGAATTCCGCGTTCGGCGCGGTGAAGAACCCGTGGGACACGAACGCGGTGCCGGGCGGCAGTTCGGGCGGCAGCTCGGCCGCCGTTGCCGCGCGCCTCGCGCCGGCCGCGACCGGCACCGACACCGGCGGCTCGATCCGCCAGCCCGCGTCGTTCGCGGGCGTGACGGGCATCAAGCCGACCTACGGCCGCGTGTCGCGCTACGGGATGATCGCGTTCGCGTCGTCGCTCGACCAGGGCGGCCCGATGGCGCAGAGCGCGTCCGACTGCGCGCTGCTGCTGAACGCGATGGCCGGCTTCGACGAGCGCGACTCGACGAGCCTCGAGCGCGACGATGAGGACTTCACGCGCCACCTCGGCCAGCCGTGGGCGCCGGGCAACGACGCCGCGAAGCCGCTTGCGGGGCTGCGCATCGGGCTGCCGAACGAGTATTTCGGCGACGGCCTCGCCGACGACGTGCGCGCGGCGATCGACGCGGCGCTCAAGCAATACGAAGCGCTCGGCGCGACGCTCGTGCCGGTGTCGCTGCCGAAGACGGAACTGTCGATCCCCGTGTACTACGTGATCGCGCCGGCCGAGGCGTCGTCGAACCTGTCGCGTTTCGACGGCGTGCGCTTCGGCCACCGCGCCGCGCAATACGGCGATCTGCTCGACATGTACAAGAAGTCGCGCGCCGAAGGCTTCGGGCCTGAAGTGAAGCGCCGGATCCTGGTCGGCACCTACGTGCTGTCGCACGGCTACTACGACGCGTACTACCTGCAGGCGCAGAAGATCCGCCGCATCATCGCGAACGATTTCCAGGAAGCGTTCAAGTCCTGCGACGTGATCATGGGCCCGGCGTCGCCGACGGTCGCATGGGATCTCGGCGCGAAGGGCGACGATCCGGTGGCGATGTATCTCGCCGATATCTACACGCTGTCGGTGAGCCTCGCCGGCCTGCCCGGCATGAGCGTGCCGTGCGGCTTCGGAGCGGGCGCGAACGCGAAGCGCCCGGTCGGTCTGCAGATCATCGGCAACTATTTCAACGAAGCCCGGATGCTGCAGGTCGCCGACGCGTTCCAGCGCGCGACCGACTGGCACAAGCAAGTTCCGGCGGGGGTGTAAGCATGACTCAATGGGAAGTCGTTATCGGTCTCGAGACGCACGCGCAGTTGTCGACCGTCTCGAAGATTTTCTCGGGCGCGTCGACGCAGTTCGGCGCCGAGCCGAACACGCAGGCGTGCCCGATCGACCTGGCGCTGCCGGGCGTGCTGCCGGTGCTGAACCGCGGCGCGGTCGAGCGGGCGATCCGCTTCGGCCTCGCGATCGGCTCGACCATCGCGCCGCGCAGCATCTTCGCGCGCAAGAATTATTTCTACCCCGATCTGCCGAAGGGCTATCAGATCAGCCAGTACGAGATTCCGGTCGTGCAGGGCGGCTCGATCACGATCCAGGTGCCCGCCAACGAAAAGGCCGGCAAGCCCGCGTACGAGAAGACGGTCAACCTGACCCGTGCGCACCTCGAGGAAGACGCAGGCAAGTCGCTGCATGAAGATTTCGCCGGGATGACCGGGATCGACCTGAACCGCGCAGGCACGCCGCTGCTCGAGATCGTCACCGAGCCGGAAATGCGCAGCGCGGCCGAGGCCGTCGCGTACGCGAAGGCGCTGCACGGGCTCGTCGTGTGGCTCGGCATTTGCGACGGCAACATGCAGGAAGGCTCGTTCCGCTGCGACGCGAACGTGTCGGTGCGCCCGGTCGGCCAGGAGAAGTTCGGCACGCGCGCGGAAATCAAGAACCTGAACTCGTTCCGGTTCCTCGAGGAAGCGATCAACTACGAAGTGCGCCGCCAGATCGAGCTGATCGAGGACGGCGGCGAAGTCGTGCAGGAAACGCGCCTGTACGATCCGGACAAGCGCGAGACGCGTTCGATGCGCAGCAAGGAAGACGCGCACGATTACCGCTACTTCCCCGATCCCGACCTGATGCCGCTCGTGATCGGCCGGGACTGGGTCGAGCGCGTGCAGTCCGGCATGCCGGAGCTGCCGGCCGCGATGCAGCAGCGCTTCGTCGACGAGTACGGCGTGTCCGCGTACGACGCGGGCGTGCTGACGTCGAGCAAGGCGATGGCCGCGTACTTCGAAGCGGTGGTCGCGAAGGCCGGCGCGGCGAACGCGAAGATCGCCGCGAACTGGCTGATGGGCGACGTGTCGTCGCAGCTGAACCGCGACGGCATCGAGATCGACGCGATTCCGGTGTCGGCCGCACAGCTCGCGCTGTTGCTGCAGCGCATCGCCGACGGCACGATCTCGAACAAGATCGCGAAGGAAATCTTCGCGACGATCTGGGACGAGAAGGCGACCGACGAAGGCGCGGCCGATCGCATCATCGACGCGAAGGGGCTCAAGCAGATCTCCGACACCGGCGCGCTGGAAGCGATCATCGACGAAGTGCTCGCGGCGAACGCGAAGTCGGTCGAGGAATTCCGCGCGGGCAAGGAAAAGGCGTTCAACGCGCTGATCGGCCAGGCGATGAAGGCGACGAAGGGCAAGGCCAATCCGCAGCAGGTCAACGAACTGCTGAAGAAGAAGCTCGGCTGAGCATGCGCGCGCGCCTGAACCGCGCTTGACGACGGGCCGCTCCGGACCAGTTCGGGGCGGCCCGTTGCGTTTGGTGGATGCGTTATCGTATGCATCGCACCGTCCAACGGAGGAACGAATGGCGAAACAACCGTCGCTCGACGATTTTCGCGTGCCCTACAGCACGCGCGAGAAGGAAGCCGCCGCATTCAAGCTCGACGCGTTCGACCCGGCCGCGAAGCCGTTTTCGTCCGGTTCTAAGGAGGCCGATCGCGAACGGCTGTCGGTCGTGTCGACCGAGCTCGACGTCCAGCAGGAGCGCCTGCACACGCAGCAGAAGAAGCGCGTGCTGCTCGTGCTGCAGGGGATGGACACGAGCGGCAAGGACGGCACCGTGCGCGCGGTGTTTCGCGAGGTCGATCCGCTCGGCCTGCGCATCGTGCCGTTCAAGGCGCCGACGCCGATCGAGGCCGCGCACGACTTCCTGTGGCGCGTGCATGCGCAGGTGCCGGCGGCGGGCGAACTCGCGATCTTCAACCGCAGCCACTACGAAGACGTCCTGGTGCCGCGCGTGCTCGGCACGATCGGCGACAAGGAGTGCGAGCGCCGCTACCGGCAGATCCGCGATTTCGAGACGATGCTGTTCGAGAACGGCACGACCATCGTCAAGTGCTTCCTGCACATCTCGAAGGACGAGCAGCGCGCGCGGTTGCAGGCGCGCATCGACGATCCGACCAAGCACTGGAAATTCGACATCTCCGATCTCGACGCGCGCAAGCACTGGGACGCTTACCAGTCCGCGTACCGCGACGCGCTCGCCGCGACGTCGGCCGAGCACGCGCCGTGGTACGTGATCCCCGCGAATTCGAAGACGCACCGCAACGTGATGATCGCCGAGCTGCTGCTGCGCACGATGACCGACATGAAGCTGGAATTCCCGCCGCCGAAGCCCGAGCTCGAAGGCGTGAAGATCCGTTAAGCTGCCACTCTGTAAAAACATCGAACTGAACGGAACCCGACATGATGCGAGTGATTACCGCCAACCTGAACGGCATCCGCTCCGCCGCGAAGAAGGGCTTCTTCGACTGGCTCGGCGAGCAGAACGCCGATTGCGTGTGCGTGCAGGAAATCAAGGTATCGGCCGACGACCTGCCGGCCGAATTCGTCGAGCCGCACGGCTTCAAGAGCTATTTCCACCACGCCGAGAAGAAGGGTTACAGCGGCGCGGGCGTGTACAGCCGCCGCGAGCCCGATGACGTGATCATCGGTTTCGGCAGCAGCGAATTCGATGCCGAAGGGCGCTACGTCGAGGCGCGCTACGGCAAGCTGTCGATCGTGTCGGTGTACGTGCCGTCCGGATCGAGCGGCGAAGAGCGCCAGCAGGCGAAGTACCGCTTCATGGCCGAATTCATGCCGCATCTCGCCGCGCTGAAGAAGAAGCGCGAGGTGATCCTGTGCGGCGACGTGAACATCGTCCACAAGGAAATCGACATCAAGAACTGGAAGAGCAACCAGAAGAACTCGGGCTGCTTGCCGGAAGAGCGCGAATGGCTCACGAAGCTGTTCGACGATGTCGGCTACGTCGACGTGTTTCGCACGCTCGACCCGCGTCCCGAGCAGTACACGTGGTGGAGCAACCGCGGCCAGGCGTACGCGAAGAACGTCGGGTGGCGGATCGATTACCAGATCGCGACCCCGGGTGTGGCCGGTACCGCGAAAAGCACGTCGATCTTCAAGGACATCAAGTTCAGCGATCATGCGCCGCTGACGGTCGACTACGACTACAAGAAGTGATGGCCGGCGCTGCGCCGCGCGCGCAGCCGCCGGGCGAGTGATCCCGGTCGCCGGATGAAAGACGGGCCGCCTGTTCCGACAGGCGGCCCGTTTCGCATGGGGCGACGCTTACTGCTTGAGCGACGCCATGTCGATCACGAACCGGTACTTCACGTCGCTCTTCAGCATCCGCTCGTAGGCCGCGTTGATCTGCTGCATCGGAATCGTCTCGATATCGGACGTGATCCCGTGCTCCGCGCAGAAGTCGAGCATTTCCTGCGTTTCCGCGATGCCGCCGATCAGCGAGCCCGCGAGGCGGCGCCGCTTGAAGATCAGGTTGAACACCTGCGGCGACGGGTGGTCATGCTCCGGCGCACCGACCAGCGTCATCGTGCCGTCGCGCTTCAGCAGGTGCAGGAACGGATTCAGATCGTGCTGCGCGGCGACCGTGTTCAGGATGAAGTCGAAGCTGTTCAGGTGCGCGTTCATCTGCGCTTCGTCCTTCGAGATCACCACTTCGTGCGCGCCGAGCCGCTTGCCGTCCTCGATCTTCGACGGCGACGTCGTGAACAGCACGACGTGCGCGCCCATCGCGCGCGCCAGCTTCACGCCCATGTGGCCGAGGCCGCCGAGACCGACGATCCCGACTTTCTTGCCGGGGCCGACGTTCCACTGCCGCAACGGCGAGTAGGTCGTGATCCCCGCGCACAGCAGCGGCGCGGCGCCGGCCGGGTCGAGCGTGTCCGGCACGCGCAGCACGAACGCCTCGTCGACGACGAGCTGCGTCGAATAGCCGCCGTACGTGATGTCGCCGGTCACGCGATCCTGGCCGTTGTAGGTGCCGACGAAGCCGTTCTCGCAATACTGTTCGAGACCTTCCGCGCAGCTCGCGCACGTGCGGCACGAATCGACGAGGCAGCCGACGCCGACCAGTTCGCCGACCTTGAAACGCGACACCTGCGGGCCGGTCGCGGTCACGCGGCCGACGATTTCATGGCCCGGCACGACCGGATAGATCGTGTTGCGCCATTCGTTGCGGGCCTGATGAAGATCCGAGTGGCAGACGCCGCAGTAGAGGACGTCGATCTGGACGTCGAGGTCGCGCAGCGCGCGACGCTGGAATTCGAACGGGGCGAGCGGCGACTGCGAATCCGTCGCCGCGTAGGCATAGGTTGTGCTCATGCGGTGGGCTCCTTGTCCGGAAAAGATCCGGCGAAACAGACTGCCGTCGCATCGTGTGGCGATGCGGCGAGACAGGTGCCTATCGTAAGGAGCGCACCGCCGCGGTGAAATACCCGAAGGTCTGGAAGATTTGCCTATTCCTCTCGAATTGCCAGCGAACAGCCGTCAAAATGCGTTAGCGGTGCTACATTGCGAGCCAGATTCTCTTGCCGGACAGGACCAAGCCGATGAGCTTCCAGCCCCTTTTCGACGACTCGGGCGACCGTGTGCGGCGCCGCATGATCGAGCTGCATTCACGTCTCGCGCCGAATGAAGGCGATACGCTGGCGGCGCTCGACGGCGTGCGCTTCATTCGCGTGAGCCGTCCGGTGCCGCGCATGCCGGTGCTGTACGAACCGAGCATCGTCGTCGTGTGCCAGGGCCGCAAGCTCGGTTATCTCGGCGATCGCTCGTTCGTCTACGACGCGCAGCAGTATCTGGTGCTGTCGGTACCGTTGCCGTTCGAATGCGAAACCTTCGCGACCATGGACGAGCCGTTTCTCGCGATCTCGATCCGCGTTGATCTCGCGGTGATCGCCGAGCTCGCGATCCTGCTCGACGAGACGCTCGGTGCCGCTGTTAGCGAGCCGCACGGCGTCTATTCGACGCCGCTCGATGCGCCGCTCGCCGACGCGGTGGTGCGCCTGCTCGAAACACTCGCGTCGCCGCACGACACGCGCGTGCTCGGGCCCGCGATCATGCGCGAGATCGCGTACCGCGTGCTGACCGGCGCGCAGGGCGACGCGATTCGTGCGGCGCTCGTCCAGCAGCATCATTTCGGCCGCGTCGCGAAGGCGCTGCGCCGCATCCATGCGGACCTGAAGGCCGATCTCGATGTCGAGACGCTCGCGCGCGAAGCCGGGATGAGCGTCGCGGTGTTTCACGCGCAGTTCAAGCACGTGACGGCGACGTCGCCGATGCAGTACGTGAAGGCCGCGCGGCTGCACCAGGCGCGGCTGATGATGGTGCAGGACGGTGTCGGTGCGGGCGCGGCCGCCGCGCGGGTCGGCTATGCGAGCGCGTCACAGTTCAGCCGCGAGTTCAAGCGGCTGTTCGGCCGCAGCCCCGGCGACGAAGTGCGCTGGATGCGCGACAGCGGGGTGCGCCCGGCGATGGCCGACGTGGACGCGTAGCGTCCGCCGTTTCGCTCGGCGGCTCAGCGCCGCACGATCTTGCGCCGCTGTGCGCTGATGCCCGCGTAGTCGGGCAGCGATTCGACGCGTTTGCCGGTCGCTTTCGCGTACAGCGGCATCAGGTCCGGCAGCCGGTTCAGCAGATCCTGGCGGCGCGCGCTGCTGTACGGGTGCGTGTAGATGAAGCCCGACGCCTTGTTCGCGCGCGTCGCGACCGCGAGCTTGTCCCACAGCGTGATCGCCGCGCGCGGATCGAAGCCAGCGCGTGCGGCGATGTCGCCGCCGATCACGTCGGCCTCGGTCTCGTCGGTCGGATCGTAGTGGAGCGACTGCAGGCGCTCGCCGAAGTTCAGCGCCTGCGGCAGCGGATCGCCGACGCCGAACAGCGGCGGCAGCGCGGCCGCGCGCAGCGACGTCTGCGAGGTCATGCTGAAATTGCTGCGCGCGTGTTCGCGCAGCGCATGCGCGATGCCGTGCGCGAGCAGCACGCCGAGCTCGTCGTCGTTCAGGCGCACGCGCTCGAGCATGCCGCCGTACACGAGCACCTTGCCGCCCGGCAGGCAGGTCAGGCGGATGTCGCGCGAGCGGATCGCGTTGACGTCCCACGCCCAGCTTTTCACGCGGTCGTTCCACTTCACCGAATACGGCGCGAGCTTCGCGACGATCGCGCGCAGCCGCTTCACGCGCGGCTGGTTCGCGGGCAGCAGGCGATTGCTGTCGGCGGCCGTCTGCACGATCTGCGCGTATTCGTTCGCGGTGAGCTGCTCGAGCAGCGGCGACGGGATCAGCGTGCGGAACGCGATCGCGTTGCCGTAGCGGACCTGCTGCGGCGTCGGCGTATAGGCCTTCGCCGGCGCCGTGGCGCCAGTCGGCTGCGCGCCTTCCGCGGCGGACGGCGGGACGGGCGCGGCGGACGTGGCAGGGCCGGGAGGCGCCGCCTGCGCCGCGGCCGGTGCGGAGCCCGCTGCCGTCGCGCCGGTGTCGGTCGCGTGCGCGGCGAGTGCCGCGGCGCCGACGCTCAGCGAAGCCGCCACGTGGGCGAGACGATGCAGGCGGTTACCGCGCACGGCTGGCCTCGCCGTTGCGTGCGGTACCGTTCCACGGCGCGATCCTGAACAGCAGCAACATGCCGGGAATCGCAAGCGCGGTACACACGATGAAGTAGTCGTACCAGCCGATCTTCGCGACGACGAAGCCGCTCGCGGCCGACGCGAGCGTGCGCGGCACCGACGCGAGGCTGGTGAACAGCGCGAACTGCGTGGCCGTATAGCGCGGGTCGGTCGTGCTCGCGATGTACGCGACGAACGCGGCCATCGTCAGGCCGGTCGTGAAGGTTTCGAAGCCGTAGACGAGCGCGAGCGCGACCGTCATCGGGCTGAATTGCGGCGCGACGGCGATGCCGAACACCGACAGCGCGGCCGCGATCGCATGGCTCGTCGATACGGTGAAGTCGTACAGCACCGCGAGCACCGGCGAGCCGGGGCCCAACTGCGCGAGCCACGCGAAGCCGAGTGTCGACACCATCTGCAGTGCGCCGAAGATCCACAGCCCGCGGCCGATGCCGATCTTCACGAGCCAGATGCCGCCGATGATGCCGCCGGCGACGCTCGCGACCAGCGCGGTGGTTTTCGCGACGATGCCGATCTCGGTGCGCGTGAAGCCGATGTCGAGGAAGAACGACGTCGACAGCGTGGTGGCCATCGTGTCGCCGATCTTGAACAGGAAGATGAACGCGATGACGAGCAGCGCGCCGGCCCAGCCGTCGCGCTGGATGAATTCGCGGAACGGCAGCACGATCGCGTCGCGCAGGTTGCGCGGCGGGGCGCCGGCCACTTCCGGCTCGCGCACGACGAGCGTCATCAGGATGCCCGGCAGCATGAACGCGCCGGTGATCGCGAAGACGGCGTCCCACGGCAGGTGGTCCGACAGGATCAGCGCCAGCGAGCCGGGGATCAGCGCGGCGAGCTTGTACGCGTTCACGTGCACCGCGTTGCCGAGCCCCTGCTCGGTGTCGCGCAGCAGCTCGCGGCGATACGCGTCGATCACGATGTCGGCACTCGCGCCGAAGAACGCGACGAGCGTCGTGAGCGCGGCGACCGTCCAGATCGAGTCGCGCGGCGACACGAAGCCGAGCGCGGCGATCGCGCCCGCGACCAGCAGCTGCGTGAGCAGCAGCCAGCCGCGCCGGCGGCCCGGCCGCCAGCCCGGCAGGTGCGGGACGTAGCGGTCCATCAGCGGCGCCCACAGGAACTTCCACGTATACGGGAACTGGATCAGCGCGAACAGGCCGATTTCCTTCAGGTTCACGCCCTCGGAGCGCAGCCATGCCTGCACGAGGTAGACGAGCGTGAAAAGGGGCAGCCCCGACGTGAAGCCCAGGAACACGCAGATCAGCATGTGCGTGTTCAGATAGGCGCGCCAGCCGGGGTGATCCTCGTGAGCGGTGAGTGCGGGCGCCTCGTGTGGCGTTTTCGACATGGAATGGAACTGGGTAGCGTTGACTGATGGCGGCGGCAGCGCAGGCGGCGCGGACGGCACAGGAGGGGCGGCCGCGCACGCGGGCCGGCCGGATCTTCCGTCAACGGCTCCTCGGCTCAGCTGCGCTTGACGCGATAGACAGCAAGACTACCACGCCAGTTCGCTCCCCATCGAATCGGCTGGCCTTCGTGCAGCACGACGCGGTCGAGGATCGTGACGCCGACCTCGGGCGCGAGCGCCTCGAAATCCTTGATCGTCAGCACGCGCACGTTCGGCGTGTTGTGCCACTGGTACGGCAGCGATTTCGACACCGGCATGCGGCCCTGCAGCACCGACAGCCGGTGCGACCAGTAGCCGAAGTTCGGGAACGACACGATGCACTCGCGGCCGACGCGCGCCGTTTCGCGCAGGATCGCGGCCGTCTGGTGGATCGTCTGCAGCGTCTGCGACAGGATCGCGATGTCGAAGCTGTGATCCTCGAACAGGCGCAGGCCGTCCTCGAGGTTCTGCTGGATCACGTTGATGCCGTTCTTCGCGCTCGCGAGCACGCCCGCGTCGTTCAGCTCGATCCCGTAGCCGGTGACGTCCAGCTCTTCCATCAGCAACGCGAGCAGCGAGCCGTCGCCGCAGCCGAGGTCGAGCACGGTCGAGCGCGGCTCGACCCAGCGGGCGATCGTGCGGAAGTCCGCGCGCGCGGACAGGGAATTCAGCGCTTGCTGGTTCATGCTCCCACCTCGATGGCGATTCGTTCGTAATACGCACGGATCAGGTTGTGATAGCGCGCGTCGTCGAGCAGGAACGCGTCGTGGCCGTGCGGCGCGTCGATTTCCGCATAGCTGACCGTGCGCTTGTTGTCGAGCAGCGCCTTCACGATCTCGCGCGAGCGCGCCGGCGCGAAGCGCCAGTCGGTCGAGAAGCTCGCGATCAGGTATTTCGCCTGCGTGTGCGCGAGCGCGGCCGTCAGGTTGCCGTCGAACGCCTTCGCCGGGTCGAAGTAATCGAGCGCGCGCGTGATCAGCAGATAGGTGTTCGCGTCGAAGTAGTCGGCGAACTTGTCGCCCTGGTAGCGCAGGTACGACTCGACCTCGAATTCGACGTCGAAGCTGAAGTTGTACGCGTCGAGCGCGCCGTCCGCACGGCGCAGCGCGCGGCCGAATTTCTCGGCCATGTCGTCGTCCGACAGGTAGGTGATGTGACCGATCATCCGCGCGACGCGCAGGCCGCGCTTCGGCTTCACGTCGTGCGCGTAGTAGTCGCCGCCGTGGAAATCGGGATCGGACAGGATCGCCGAGCGCGCGACTTCGTTGAACGCGATGTTCTGCGCGGACAGCTTCGGCGTCGACGCGATGTCGATGCAGTGCGCGACGCGCTCCGGATACATCAGGCTCCATGCGAGCGCCTGCATCCCGCCGAGGCTGCCGCCCATCACCGCGGCGAAGCGCTCGATGCCGAACGCATCGGCGACACGCGCCTGCGCGTGCACCCAGTCCTCGACGGTGACGACCGGGAAGCGCGCGCCGTACGGCTTGCCGGTCGACGGATCGATGCTCATCGGGCCGGTCGAGCCAAAGCACGAGCCGAGGTTGTTCACGCCGATCACGAAGAAGCGGTTGGTGTCGAGCGGTTTGCCGGGGCCGACCATGTTGTCCCACCAGCCGGTGCTGCGCGGATCGTCCGCGTAGACGCCGGCGACGTGATGCGACGCGTTCAGCGCGTGACAGACGAGCACCGCGTTCGAGCGCGCGGCGTTGAGCTCGCCGTACGTTTCGACGACGAGTTGATAGTTGCCGAGCGCGCTGCCGCTTTGCAAGCGCAGCGGTTCGGCGAAATGCATGGTCTGTGGAGCGACGATGCCGATCGATTCCATTCGTTCCGCCTTATGACTGGGCGGCTAAACGGTGTCGGCGAGGCGCGGAGTCGGAGATGCGCGGCTGACGACCTCTTTAGCCGCATTTGTAGTGAACCGCCGGGGAACGACGCACGACGCATCAAGGCCCCGGCCGGTTCGCGCGCCCGCAATCGAGTCAGCAAATCGGCGCGCTTCCGACCTGCCGCCACGGGGCGGCAAGTCGGCAAAGTATAGCGGAAATTGTGAAGCGCGGATTTTGGCGCGTGGCAGAGCGCGCCGTCATGCGCCGCTCATTGCAGGATCAGCCGGAGATGCGCATCGGCCTGTTCGCTCGGCGGTTTCTGGAATCCGCCCTTCGCGAAACGGTGCCACCGGCCGATCACGTAACTGACGAGCAGATTCGCGCGGGCAGCGGGATCGTAGTCGGCCGGCAGCACGAACGGTGTCGCGCCGTCCTGCGGTGCATTCGCTTCCGTGCGTGCGACCCGCAGGCATTGCTTGACGGTCGCCTCGATGCGGTCGAGCAACTGGTTCACGCGTTCGGTCAGGCGCTCGTCCTCGCCGATCAGCGCCTCGCCGGTCAGCACGCGCGTCATCCCGGGGTTCTTTGTGGCGAAATTGAGCATCGTCAGCGCGATCGTGCGCGCCTGCAACACGCCGTTCGGCTCCTTCGCGACGATCTGGTTGACGAGCCCGAACAGTGCCTGCTCGATGAACTCGATCAGCCCTTCGTACATCTTCGCCTTGCTCGCGAAATGCCGGTACAGCGCGGCTTCCGACACGTCGAGCCGGGCCGCGAGCGCGGCCGTGGTGATTTTCTCGGGTTTCGGGGCCTCGAGCATGGTCGCGAGCGTCTGCAGGATCATGACGCGGCGCTCGCCCGGCTTCGGGCGCGGGCGGGACGGTGTGGCGTGGCTTTCCGTTACGGCTTGGTCCTGCGGGTAAGTCGGCTGCATTTTTGTCGCCCCGATCGTGTGCCCAGTCGCAGCGATTTTAACGAACGAATGCGCTGGTCGACATAATGAGGGCGTCCGGTTGCCGGCAGATGGCCGGGCAGGTGCCCCGTGATCCATACCGTGCCGATGCCGAGACGCTTGTAGTGCTTCAGATGGCTGCGGGTATCTTCGACCAGGATCGCGTCGGCCGCGCGCGCATGCGCGGCGCGCAGTATCCGGCGCAGCATCGCATGGTCGGGTTTCGCGCGCCACGCACGTCGGTCGCGCATGTGCTCGATCGCGATCACGCGCTCGAACAGCCGCTCGATGCGCAGCTCGCGCAGCACCGCGCGCGCGTAGTTCTCCGGCGCGTTGGTTAGCACCAGCTTACGACCCGGCAGCGCGGCGACGATGCGCGCGAGGCCGCGCTCGGCGCGCACCATCGCGGGCAGGTCGGAAAACGTGTGGACCACGCGCAGGAAGTCGTGTGGGTCGATCGGGTGATGGCGGGTCAGGCCGAGCAGCGCGGCGCCGTAGCGCTCGGTGTAGCCGTTGCGCAGGCGGTCGGCTTCAGCGCGCCCGACCTGCAGCGCGTCGACGATGTATTGCGTCATCGCACGGTTGATCTCGGGAAAGATCGCGTGCGACGCATGGTGCAGCGTGTTGTCGAGATCGAACAGCCAGACGGGTGCGCCGGCGCGCGGCCGGCTGCGAGAGATGCGCCGGCGCCGCAGCGGGGCCGGCAGAGCGGGGCCGGCAGGCGGGCGGCGCGCGCTCAATGCGAGCGGATCATCGTGCCGAACGGCTGCTCGGTCAGGATCTCCAGCAGCACCGAATGCTCGATCCGGCCGTCGACGATGTGCACCGACTTCACGCCGCTCTTCGCGGCGTCGAGCGCCGACGAGATCTTCGGCAGCATGCCGCCCGAAATCGTGCCGTCCTCGAACAGGGCGTCGATCTCGCGTGCGGACAGATCGGTCAGCAGGTTGCCGTCCTTGTCCATCACGCCCGGGATGTTGGTCATCATCAGCAGCTTCTCGGCGTTCAGCACGGTCGCGAGCTTGCCGGCGACGAGGTCTGCGTTGATGTTGTACGAGAGGCCGTCCTGACCGAGGCCGATCGGCGAGATCACCGGGATGAACGCATCGTCCTGCAGCGCCTTCACGACGGCCGGGTTGATCGCCTCGACTTCGCCGACCTGGCCGATGTCGATGTACTGGCCCGGGTTGTCGCGGTCCGGCATCAGCAGCTTGCGCGCGTGGATCAGGCCGCCGTCCTTGCCCGTCAGCCCCACCGCGTGGCCGCCGAAGTGGTTGATCAGCATCACGATGTCCTGCTGCACTTCGCCGCCGAGCACCCATTCGACGACTTCCATCGTCTCTTCGTCGGTCACGCGCATGCCCTGGATGAAGGTGCCGGCCTTGCCGATCTTCTTCAGCGCGTGATCGATCTGCGGACCGCCGCCGTGGACGATCACCGGGTTGATGCCGACCAGCTTCAGCAGGATCACGTCGCGCGCGAAGCCCTGCTTGAGCCGCTCTTCCGTCATCGCGTTGCCGCCGTATTTGATGACCACGGTCTTGCCGTGGTAGCGACGGATGTACGGCAGCGCCTCCGCGAGGATTTCTGCTTTCAGCGTGGGGGCGATCTGCGAGAGGTCGATGGGCTCGGACATGGCGGCGGCTCTGGCTGGGAACGGTTGAAACAGGGCGAATTGTACAGGAGTGGCGCAGCGCAGCATCGGGTTTTTGGGCCGGCCGGAACGCCGGCGGCGCGGCGCGGCATCGCACGCGGCGGCCCGCCGGCTATGGCGCGGCACGATTCGGGGCGCCGTCGCGCGGGTGGCGCCGGCGGGCGGGCGCGCGTGCGTTGGCGGCCGACCGCGGCCGGGCGGCCGGCGTGCAAAATTCAGCCGCCGCGCTATGCTTGTCGCGTGGGGCGATGTCCCGCCCGCTTTCGCGATTGCGCCATGACCGATTCCGCCGCCGACGCCCGTTCCGTCCCGCGCCGTGCGCGCTGCCCGCACTGCGGGCGCGGCTTCGACTGCGGCGCGCACACGCAGCCGTTCGACTGCTGGTGCGCGTCGATGCCGCTGCTGCCCGACGGCACGCCGCCCGCGGCCGGTGCGCGGTGCCGATGCCCCGAGTGCCTGGCCGACGAAATCGCGCAGCGCATGGCCGGCGCGGCCGGTTGACGCGGCTCGCGGCGCACTCGCCTCGCCCGTTCGCACGCGCGGATCCGGCCCCGCTGGAGGCGCCGGGCGCTAAACGGGTAAACTGCCCGGATGCAACGAATCACCACCACCGGGCGCGTCAACCTCAGTCACCTGTTCTGGCTGCGCAATCTCGCGATCATCGGCCAGCTCGTGACGATCGGCGTCGTGCAGACCTATTTCGGCGTGCATTTGCCGTTGCCGGCGATGCTGATGGTCATCGCGCTCGAAATCGTTTTCAACGCGCTGACCTGGGTGCGCGTGCTGCGCGCGCGGCCCGAGACCAATTTCGAGCTGCTCGGCCAGCTGTGGGTCGACCTCGGCGCGCTGTCCGCGCTGCTGTTCCTGTCGGGCGGCACGACCAACCCGTTCGTGTCGCTGTACCTGCCGTCGCTCGCGATCGCGGCAGCCGTGCTGCCGTGGCACCTGATGATCTGGCTCGCGGCGTTCGCGGTCGCGTGCTACGCGGCGCTCGGCTTCGATTCGGTGCCGCTCAACATGGACAACCCGGCGAACCTGTTCGATTACTACCGGACCGGCATGTGGGCGAACTTCATGGTCAGCGTCGGGCTGATCGCGTGGTTCGTCGCGCGCATGTCGAATGCGCTGCGCCAGCGCGACGCGGCGCTCGGCGAGGCGCAGCAGCACCTGCTGCGCGACGAGCGGGCCGTCGCGCTCGGCGTGCAGGCCGCCACCGTCGCGCACGAAATGGGCACGCCGCTGTCGACGATCGCGATGCTCGCCGAGGAGTTGCGCGACGCGGCGCGCGCCGATCCGGGGCTGGCGCGCTACGAGGCCGACCTGAAGGTGCTCGAGGAACAGATGACGCTCTGCACGTCGGCGCTCGCGCGCCTGCGCAGCCGCGCGAGCGCGCCGGCGAGCCGCCAACCGGTGGACGACTGGCTCGACACGTTCGTCGAGCACTGGCGCCTGCGGCATCCGCACGTGCAGTTCGAGCTGCTCGGCGCGCGCCCGTCGGGCGTCGCGCTCGACGATACGGTCGCGGCTGGCCAGATCCTGACGATCCTGCTCGACAACGCCGCGCGCGCGAGCCCACAGCGCGTGACGCTCGCCGCAAAGGTCGCGCACGACCGTGCGACCGACGAAATCGAATTCGAGGTATGCGACGACGGGCCCGGCATTCCGGCCGCGCTGCGCGAATCGCTCGGCGCGATGCCGGTCGACAGCACGCAGGGCGGGCACGGCGTCGGCCTGTATCTCGCGTTCAGTGCGGCCGCGCGGTTGGGCGGCGAGATCGAACTGTCCGATGTCGCGCCGCGTGCGACCGGCGGCAACGGGCGGGCCGCAGGTGCGGCGAACGGCCACGCGGCGGCCGCATCGGGACAACGCACGGGTGCCCGTGCGGCCGAACGGCCAGCCGGCACGCCGGACGGCCGACCGGCCGGCGCCGCGGCCGGGCGCGGCACGCGGGCCGTGCTGCGCCTGCCGGTCGCGCGTGTCGCGATGCCGGCTGCCTCAACCAACACGTAGACGGAGAAACCCCATGAGCGAGAACAATTTCCTGGTGATCGACGACAACGAGGTGTTCGCGGGCACGCTCGCGCGCGGCCTCGAGCGCCGCGGTTACGCGGTCCAGCAGGCGCACGACAAGGAGGCGGCGCTTCGGCTCGCCGCGGGCGGCAAGTTCCAGTTCATCACCGTCGACCTGCATCTCGGCGAGGATTCGGGGCTGAGCCTGATCGCGCCGTTGTGCGACCTGCAGCCCGATGCGCGGATCCTGGTGCTGACCGGCTACGCGAGCATCGCGACCGCCGTGCAGGCCGTGAAGGAGGGTGCCGACAACTACCTCGCGAAGCCGGCGAACGTCGAGTCGATCCTGGCCGCGCTGCAGACCAACGCGACCGAAGTGCAGGCCGACGAGGCGCTCGAGAATCCGGTCGTGCTGTCGGTCGACCGGCTCGAATGGGAGCACATCCAGCGCGTGCTGGCCGAGAACAACAACAACATTTCGGCGACCGCGCGGGCGCTGAACATGCACCGCCGCACGCTGCAGCGCAAGCTCGCGAAGAAGCCGGTTCGGCAGTAAGCGGCGCGGCGGGCGCGCTGCCGGAGGCGGGCAGGCCGTGCGCGGCTGCCGCCGCACGGTTGCCCGTCGCCCCCAAATCGAACCGGCGCGCCAACGAAAACGGGCGGCCCGCGGGCCGCCCGTTTCGCTTTCACCGCCGCGCGCGTTACAGCACGTAGCGCGACAGGTCTTCGTCCTGCGACACTTCGCCGAGCGCGCGGTCGACATACTGCGCGTCGATCGTCACGCGCTCGCCGGCGTGGTTGCCGGCCGAGAACGACACTTCCTCGAGCAGCTTCTCGATCACCGTGTACAGCCGGCGCGCGCCGATGTTCTCGGTTTTCTCGTTGACCGCGAACGCGATCTCGGCGAGGCGCCGGATACCGTCGTCGGCGAATTCGAGCTGCACGTCCTCGGTGGCGAGCAGCGCCTGGTACTGCTTGACGAGGCTCGCGTCGGTCGCATCGAGGATCGCCTCGAAGTCTTCGACCGACAGCGAATCGAGCTCGACGCGGATCGGGAAGCGCCCCTGCAGTTCGGGAATCAGGTCGCTCGGCTTCGCGAGGTGGAAGGCGCCGCTCGCGATGAACAGGATGTGATCGGTCTTCACCATCCCGTACTTCGTGTTGACCGTCGTGCCCTCGACGAGCGGCAGCAGGTCGCGCTGCACGCCCTGGCGCGACACTTCGCCGCCGCTGCCTTCGTTGTTGCGCGACGTGATCTTGTCGATCTCGTCGAGGAACACGATGCCGTTCTGCTCGACGTTCTGCACGGCCTTCGTCTTCACTTCCTCTTCGTTCAGCATCTTCGCCGCTTCCTCGTCGGTCAGCAGCTTCAGCGCTTCCTTGATCTTCACCTTGCGGCGCTGCTTCTTGCCGCTGCCGAGGTTCGAGAACATCGAGCGGATCTGCTCGGTCATCTCTTCCATCCCCGGCGGCGCCATGATGTCCATGCCGACGGTCGGCTGCTCGAGGTCGAGCTCGACTTCCTTGTCGTCGAGCTGGCCTTCGCGCAGGCGCTTGCGGAAGGTCTGGCGCGTCGCGTTGTTGTCGTCGTTCGCGTGCTCGGCATTGCCGCCGAAGCCCACCGCGCGCGGTTGCGGCAGCAGGATGTCGAGGATGCGGTCTTCGGCCTGGTCGGTCGCCTTGCTGCGCACCTTGCGCATTTCGGATTCGCGCGTCTGCTTGACCGAGATCTCGATCAGGTCGCGCACGATGCTGTCGACGTCGCGGCCGACGTAGCCGACTTCGGTGAACTTGGTCGCTTCGATCTTGATGAACGGCGCATCGGCGAGCTTTGCGAGGCGGCGCGCGATTTCGGTCTTGCCGACGCCCGTCGGCCCGATCATCAGGATGTTCTTCGGGGTGATTTCCTGGCGCAGCGGGTCGGCGACCTGCTGGCGGCGCCAGCGGTTGCGCAGCGCGACGGCGACGGCCTTCTTCGCCTTCGCCTGGCCGATGATGTGCTTGTCGAGTTCCGAGACGATCTCGGCAGGGGTCATGGTGCTCATGGTGCGGTCCTTACTCGATCGTTTCGATGATGCGGTTGTGGTTCGTGTAGATGCACATGTCGCCGGCGATCTCGAGCGATTTCTCGACGATCTCGCGCGGCGACAGCTGGGTGTTCTCGGCGAGCGCGCGGGCCGCCGCCTGCGCGTACGCGCCGCCCGAGCCGATCGCGCAAATCCCGCCTTCCGGGTCGAGCACGTCGCCGTTGCCGGTGATCACGAGCGTGGTGGTCGCATCGGCCGTGATCAGCATCGCCTCGAGGCGGCGCAGCATCCGGTCGGTGCGCCAGTCCTTCGCGAGCTCGACGGCCGCGCGGGTGAGATTGCCCTGGTGCTTCTCGAGCTTCGCCTCGAAGCGGTCGAGCAGCGAGAACGCATCGGCGGTGCCGCCCGCGAATCCGACCAGAACCTGGTTGTTGTAGATCCGCCGCACTTTCCGCGCGCCACCCTTCATGACGATGTTGCCGAGGGTTACCTGGCCGTCGCCGCCGAGCGCGACCTTGTCGCCGCGCCGGACCGAAACGATGGTCGTGCCGTGAAATTGCTCCATCTGCGTTCCTTGAGAAAAACGGGGAAGAGTCGGGCGGCGCGAGGGGCCGCCGCGTGAATCCGCGGTGCGCCGGGAAGCGGCCCGGCGCACATTCGTTTCATTTTAGGGCGGGCGCCGGGATATCAAGAGGGGGAGGCAAATCGGCCGGCGGCCGGGAGCCGGCACCGGAAAAACAAAAAGCGCGCGGCAGGCCGCGCGCTTCCGGGAAGCAGCGTGTCTGAGCGGAATGCCGCTCGATCAGTCGCCGAACAGCTTCTGGCGCAACTCGCGGCGCTCCTGCGCCTCGAGCGACAGCGTGGCGGTCGGACGCGCGAGCAGGCGCGGAATGCCGATCGGCTCGCCGGTTTCCTCACACCAGCCGTAATCGCCGGAATCGATGCGGGCGAGCGACTGCTGAACCTTCTTGAGGAGCTTGCGTTCGCGATCGCGCGTACGCAGCTCGAGCGCGTGCTCCTCCTCGATCGTCGCGCGGTCGGCGGGATCGGGGACGATCACCGTCTCGCGCAGGTTTTCGGTCGTCTGGCCTGCATTCTTGAGGATGTCCGCCTGCAACTGTTCGAGCCGATTTTTGAAGAAGGCGAGCTGATCCTCATTCATGTAATCCTTGTCGCTCATCTTCAGGATTTCGGCTTCGGTCAAGAGTTTCTTCGTCATCTGCTTGCTTCTTCAATGTGCGGCAAATCAAGAGATAGTGCCTGCACTTTGGGATTACCCGCAACCGCGCTTGCAATCATTTGCGATTTGCCGCCGCGGGGCCGAAAGCCTCTGGAAACCGGTTCTCAAATACCCAGGATAGGCCTGGCGCTGATTTGCGCGCGCTGCGAACCGGTGTGCTGCGCGGCAGATCGCATCGGCCGCGGCCGGGAGGCGGATGGGCGATCCGGCGCGGTTGCGATGCCCGGATAACTGGTTCAGCAAGAACCGGGCCTGTTTGTTGCCGTACTCCAGCGGGCACGTATTGTAACTGAATCGCAAGCGGGCGCCGTATCGGGTCGATCCCCGTCGGCCACGCCAATATCTAGAAAATATAACGCGCAAATCGCGAAAAAGCGATGACGACGAAACCCTGCCCGGAAAAGGCGCCGCGCGACTGCCGCGGCCGCCTGCGAAGGCGGCCGGGCAGCGGGGGCGGCAGGCGCCCACGCGGGTCAGGCGAGGCAGGCGTCGAGGCCGTCGGTGATCAGGTCCTGCGGCAGGTCGACGCCGATGAACACCATCTTGTTGGTCTTCTTCTCGGCCGGCAGCCACTTGGCCGCGAGATCGCTGCCCATCATCTGGTGCACGCCCTGGAACACGACCTTGCGGTCGACGCCCTTCATGTACAGCACGCCCTTGTAGCGCAGCATCCGCTCGCCGTAGATCTGCAGGATGCCGCCGAGGAAGTCTTCCAGCTTGTTCGGGTCGAACGGGCGGTCGTTGCGGTACACGAACGACTTGATCTTGTCGTCATGGTGCGCGTGGTGGTGATCGTGGTGGCCATGGCCATGGCCGTGGCCGTGATCGTGCGCGCATTGGCCGTGATCGTGGTCGCAACCGGCGTGATCGTGATCATGGTCGTGATCGTGGTGGGCGTGCGCGTGATCGTCCTCGGCGAGGAAATCGGGATCGATCTCGAGCTTCGCGTTCAGGTTGAAGCCGCGCAGGTCGAAGATTTCCTTGATGTCCGCTTCGCCGAAATTGACGATCTTGATCGCGGCCTTCGGGTTCATGTGCATCAGGCGGTGCTTGAGGCCGGCGACGGTCTGGTCGTCGACCAGGTCCGACTTCGTGATGAACAGGCGGTCGGCGAAACCGACCTGGCGCTGCACCACTTCGTGTTCGTCGAGCTGCGCGTTCGCGTGTTTCGCGTCGACCAGCGTGATGACGGCATCGAGCAGGAAATCGTCGGCGATTTCGCTGTCGATGAAGAACGTCTGCGCGACGGGGCCCGGGTTCGCGAGGCCGGTCGTCTCGATCACGATGCGGTCGAAGTCGAGCTTGCCTTCGCGCTTTTTCGCGGCCAGATCGCCGAGCGCGCGGGCAAGGTCGCCGCGGATCGTGCAGCAGATGCAGCCGTTGCTCATCTGGATGATCTGCTCGTTCGAATCCTGCACGAGGATTTCGTTGTCGATGTTCTCTTCGCCGAACTCGTTCTCGATCACGGCGATCTTCATGCCGTGCTGTTCGTTCAGGATGCGCTTGAGCAGCGTCGTCTTGCCGCTGCCGAGGAAGCCGGTAAGGATGGTGACGGGAGTGGCCATGTCGGTCGCCTGTGGTTCGTGAATCGGGGTCAAAACCAGGATGTGCGTCGCGCCCTCGCGCTGCGAGCCGGGGCGCACAACCATCCATTGAAACATACCTGTCAAGCCCCCCCCCGTCGTCCGGACGACAGGCGAAAGCACTGTGCCGCCAACGGCGGGTGGGCGCGGTTGTCCGCGCTAGATCGGGGCGATCAGACGATTTGCAACAGCAGGCCCTTCAGATATTCGCCCTCTGGGAACGCGGCGAGCAACGGATGGTCGACGCCCGCGCCGAGCCGCTTCAGGATGCGCGCGTCGACCTTCGCGTCGGCGGCCGCGCCCGCGACGATCTTCTGGAACAGGTCCATGTCGATCGCGCCCGAGCACGAGTACGTGAACAGCAGGCCGCCCGGGCGCAGCAGCCTGAAGCCGCTCAGGTTGATGTCCTTGTACGCGCGCGCCGCGCGATCGACGCTGTCGCGGGTCGGCGCGAACTTCGGCGGATCGAGCACGATCAGGTCGAAACGCTCGCCTTCGTCGACGAGGCGGCGCAGCGTCTTGAACGCATCGGCGTCGAGCCAGGTCGCGCGTTCGGCGTCGAAGCCGTTGGCCACGACGTTCTGCTGCGCGAGCGCGAGCGCGTCGCCCGACGAGTCGATCGACACGACGCGTTTCGCGCCGCCCTTGAGCGCCGCGAGCGAGAAGCCGCCGGTGTAGCAGAAGCAGTTCAGCACGTCGCGGCCGGCCGCGTACTGCGCGACGAGCGCGCGGTTGTCGCGCTGGTCGACGTAGAAGCCCGTCTTGTGGCCGTTCGGCACGTCGACGTGATAGCGCACGCCGTTTTCGTTCGCGATCAGCGTCGCGGGCGGCGCGTCGCCGGCCAGCACGCCGGTCGTCTGCTCGAGCCCTTCCTTGTCGCGGATCGACACGTCCGAGCGCTCGTACACGTTCGGGCAGCCGGTCGCGCCGACGAGCGCCGCGACGATCGCGTCCTTCCACGCTTCGACGCCGGCCGCCATGAACTGACACACGAGCTGGCCGCGCGGCGCGGCGCCCGGCTCGGCCGTGTCCGCGATGTAGTAGTCGACGATCAGCCCCGGCAGCCCGTCGGCCTCGCCGAACACGAGCCGTACCGCGCCCGTGCCCGACACCATCGTCGTGCGGTGCGCAACCGCGCGCTGCACGCGGCGCTTGAAGAACGCGTGATCGATCGGCTCGCTCTCGTCGAAGCTCCACACCCGCACGCGGATCTGCGACTGCGGGCTGTACGCACCGCGCGCGAGAAAGCGGCCGTCGTGCGCGCGCACGAGCACGGTCGCGCCGGGCGCGGGCTTGCCGTCGACGCGGTCGATCGCATTGGCGTAGATCCACGGATGGCGGCGCAGCAGCGATTTTTCCTTGGACGGCTTGAGGGTGACGGTTTGCATGATGAGATCGAAATGGGCCGGGCGCGACGCCGGCCGATGCCGGCCGCCGCGCGCGGCGGGTAACACGGGGCGCGCGTCAGTCGCGCTTCTTCGCGCGCGGATGCGCGCTGTCGTAAATCTTCGCGAGATGCTGGAAGTCGAGCGACGTATAGACCTGCGTCGCGGCGACGCTCGCGTGGCCCAGCAGTTCCTGCACCGCGCGCAGGTCGCCGCTCGACTGCAGCACGTGCGTCGCGAACGAGTGGCGCAGCACGTGCGGGTGGACGTTGGCGGGGATGCCGGCGGCGAGCGCCGCGCGCTTCACACGTTCGCGCACGACGCCCGGCGACATCCGGTTGCCGCGCACCGACAGGAACAGCGGATGCGGATCGTGCTTCACGAATTCGCCGCGCACCGCGAGCCACGCGTTCAGCGCGTCGATCGCCTTGCGGCCGACCGGCACCTTGCGCTCCTTGTTGCCCTTGCCGCGCACGGTGACTTCGGCTTCGGCGAGATCGAGCCAGCCGGCCGAGCGGTAGCCGTCGGCCTGCGCGTACCCGACGTCGAGCCCGACCAGTTCGGCGAGGCGCAGCCCCGACGAATAGAACAGCTCGAGGATCGCGTGGTCGCGGATGCCTTCGGTCGTTTCGGGCAGCGGCGTATCCATGAGTGCGACCGCATCGTCGACCGACAGCGCTTTGGGCAGCGATTTCTCGCGTTTGGGCGCGCGTACCCCGGCCACGGGATTCGCGGGCATCTCGATGCGCTGCGCGAACCAGCGATAGAACGCACGCCATGCGGAAAGCCGGTGCGAGATCGAGCGCGCGGACAGCCCGGCCGCGTGCGCGCGCACGACCGCGCCGCGCATGTCGGCGGCTGTCAATGCTTCGAGCGGCCGGCCGGCCGCGAGCTTCTTCAGTTCGTCGAGTTCGTGCGCGTACCCGCGCAGCGTGTGTTCCGACAGCTGCCTGACGTGCTGCAGGTTCGACAGGTAGGCGGCGATCGGATCGTCGGTCATCGCGTGCGGCGAATCAGTGCGGCAGCAGGCGCGTGAGCGCGGCGCTCGCGAGCGTCGCGATCTGCGCGAGGAAGTCGGTGGCCATCCCGTCGTGGAAGCGGCGCGGATCGGGCGAACCGAGCACCAGCAGGCCGAACGCGGGCGCGTCGTTGCCGGCGAGCGGCGCACGCAGCGCGAGCAGCGCGACCGACGCGGCCGAGCCGTCGCCGGCCGGCGCGGCCTCGGCGCCTTCCGCCGCGCTCGCGGCCGGGGCGGCGAGCGCGGGCGCGAGCCACTGGGCGGCCTCGAAGCCCGTGTTCGCGCCGCAGTACGGCGTCGACAGGCCGTTCGTGAACAGGCGCACTTCCTCGCCGACCTGGCGTGCGAAGTCGGCTTGCGCGTAGGTGTCGGCCACATCCCACACGCGCAGCGCCGTTTGCGGCACGTCGAACACGTCGGCGATGCCGTCGGCGATCGTGCGCGGCAGCGCGTACGGATCGCGCTCCGCGATCACGCGCGCGGTCCAGCGGCTGAACTTCGCGGACAGGCTGTCGTTCTCGTGCCCGTAGCGCACGAGCTCGGCGAGCCGGCGTTCGAGGTGCTTGTTCTTGTCGCGCAGCATCTCCATCTGCCGCTCCTGCAGCGAGATCGCGGCCTTGCCGTGCGGGTTCGCGAGACGGATCGTCGCGAGCAGCTCGGCGTGCTGCGCGAAGAATTCGGGATTGGCGAGCAGGTAGTCGGCGACTTCGCGATCGTTCATGTGGCTGGAGCGTTCAGTTATCAAGGACGTTGCAGGGTCAGGCGATCAGGTCGATCTCGCCTTCGAACACGGTCGCGGCGGGGCCGGCCATCGTCAGCGCGGCGGCTTCGTCGCGCGCGCCGTCCCAGCCGATCGTGAGCGTGCCGCCGTGCGTGTGCACGGTCACGGGCGAATCGAGCAGGCCGCGCCGGATGCCGGCCGCGACCGCCGCGCACGCGCCGGTGCCGCACGCGAGCGTCTCGCCCGCGCCGCGTTCGTACACGCGCAGCTTCACTTCGCGGCGCGACACGATCTGCATGAAACCGGCGTTCACGCGCTGCGGGAAGCGCGCATGGCGCTCGATCAGCGGGCCTTCTTCCAGCACGGGATACGCTTCGGCGTCGTCGACGACCTGCACCGCGTGCGGGTTGCCCATCGACACCGTCGAGATCCAGCGCGTCGCGCCGCCGACGTCGAGCGGCCACAGCGTGTCGTTGCCGTCGGTCCGGCCGTCGAGGCCCGATGCATCGAACGGCACCTGCGCCGGCGCGAACACGGGCGCACCCATGTCGACGACGACTTCGCCGTTGTCCTGCATCGTCAGCGTGATCAGGCCCTTCATGACCTGCACGCGCACGCTGCGCTTGTCGGTCAGGCCGCGGTCGCTGACGAACTTCACGAAACAGCGCGCGCCGTTGCCGCAGTGCTCGACCTCGCCGCCGTCGCAATTGAAGATCCGGTACTTGAAATCCGCGCCGTCGACGGTCGGTTTCTCGACCAGCAGCAACTGATCGGCGCCGATGCCGAAGTGGCGGTTGGCGAGCGCGCGCACCTGCGCATCGGTGAGCGGCGGCAGCGCGCGCGAATAGCCGTCGAGCACGACGAAGTCGTTGCCCGCGCCGTGCATCTTGGTGAACGAGAGTTTCACTGGGTCCGGAATTCCATGGCGAACAAGGCGGTCGGCACGGCCGGCCGGTGGCCGCGCCGGGGCGGCCTCGTTCGTCGTGCTGATCTCAACCGCAAATGATACATGCAGCCGACAGGGGCGTCCTGCGTGGGCGACCGGTTTGTACCGCGGGCGAAGGCGGGCAGGGAGCGGTATCTGCCGATCGGTCGACTGGTCGCATGTGAGGCGGGTGAGCAAATTGATGCGGTGTGGCGAACCTGTCGCGGCGGGCGCAAGGCTCGGCGAAAACAGCGGACGGGCGGGACGCGCACTTTCGTACAGGTCAAATTGAGAGCGCAATCGAGCGATTCGTATAGTGTGGCTATACGCATGGGCCATGCTGTCGGCATCGCGACTCGAATGTGGGAGATCCATGATCAAGTCGTGGCAGCACAAGGGGCTGGAAGTGTTTTTCACGAGCGGGAACAAGGCGGGCATCCGGCCCGGCCATGCCCCGAGGTTACGGCGCCAGCTCGCACGTCTCGACGCTGCGAGCCGGCCGCTCGACATGAACGTGCCGGGCTGGCGCTTTCACGGCCTGGCCCGAGGGCTGGACGGCCATTACGCGGCGAGCGTGAGCAGCAACTGGCGTTTGACGTTCAGCTTCGACGGAGCCGATGCCGTCCTGGTCGATTACCAGCACTACCATCGAGGTGATTCAAGCCATGACTCGCATCTTCAATCCACCGCATCCGGGCGAAGCGCTGCGCGAGGACGTGCTACCGGCGCTGGGCCTGACTGTCACCGAGGCTGCCGCGCAACTTGGCGTCACGCGCGCGGCGCTGTCGCGCATCCTGCACGGCCATGCAGGAATCTCGCCGGAAATGGCGCTGCGCCTCGAGGCATGGCTCGGCGAGGAGAATGGCGGCCGTGCGGATCTGTGGCTCGCGCAGCAATCCGCCTACAATCTGTGGCAGGCACGCGCGAAAGGCGTGCCGAAGGTAACCAGAGTGCGGACGCGCGCGTGACCGTGCGCCCGCAGGCCGATGCTGCTCAGTAGAGGCTCGGCTCGCCGGGCGGGCGCGTCTTGAAGCGCTTGTGCACCCAGTAATACTGCTCGGGCATCAGCGGAATCTGTTCCTCGAGGAATTCGTTCATCCGCCGCGCGTCGAGATCGTCGTCGCCGGTCGGGTAGTGATCCCACGGCTTGAATACCTTCAGACGATAGCCCTTGTAGTTCGGCAGCACCTCGCCGATGAACGGCACGACTTGCGCGCGGCCCGTCTTCGCGAGCCGGCCGACGGCCGTCAGCGTGCACGCCGGCACGCCGAAGAACGGCACGAACGTCGAATTGCGCAGCCCGTAGTCCATGTCGGCGCCGAGCATCACCGGCTTGCGGTCGCGCAGCCAGCGCAGCACGACGCGCGCGCTGTCCGCGCGGCCGACCATCTCGGCGTCGAAGCGCCCGCGCGCCTTCTTCGCCTCTTCCTCGAGCACCGCGTTCGAGAACGGCTGGTACAGCGATCCGCAGCGGCGCTGCAGCGACCGGTTGAGCCAGATCGAACCGGCTTCGATGCCGACGAAGTGCAGGCCGAGGAACAGCGTCGGCGGCAGGTCGGGATCGGTGAGATCGACCGCGCTGTCGACCTGGATCAGTTTCGCGAGCTTTTTCTCCGAGCCGAACCACTGCACGCTGCGCTCGACGTAGCTGCGGATCGCATGGCGGAAATGCCGGCCCGCCACGTCCTCGCGCCGCTCGTCGCTCCAGTCGGGGAAGCAGAGTTTCAGATTCGTATGTACGATGCGCTTTCGCCGGCTGGGGATCTGATACAGCAGCCAGCCGAGGCCGTCGCCGAACCGTGCGGTCAGGCCGTACGGCAGCAGGGCGAGCAGCTTCAGCAAGCCGATGGCGAGGTGCGTGCCGAGGCGGCCTAGCATGCGGAAGCTCCGTAGGGCCGGCTGGCCGGCACGTTGCGAACAGGGTGGTAAGACAGCGGAAGATGCAGCACGGGCGGCGCTCTGTGACAATTCAGGAAAGCCGCTATAATACGGGCTTCGCCGAGTTAACTGACAACTTGCGGGGCGAAGCCGGCTGGCGCGACACGCGCTGCCCGGTCCTGGTAATCCGCTAAAGCGTCGCCGCTTCAGGCCCAACGAAGCTGGCTACGTGAAACCAACCGTAACCACACAGGAGCCTGAAAAAGTGGCAAACGATTATCTCTTCACGTCCGAATCCGTCTCCGAAGGCCATCCGGACAAGGTCGCGGACCAAATCTCGGACGCGATTCTCGACGCCATCCTCGAGCAGGACAAATACTCCCGCGTTGCGGCCGAAACGCTGTGCAACACGGGTCTCGTCGTGCTGGCCGGTGAAATCACCACGACGGCCAACATCGATTACATCCAGATCGCGCGCGACACGATCAAGCGCATCGGCTACGACAACACCGACTACGGCATCGACTACAAGGGTTGCGCGGTGCTCGTCGCGTACGACAAGCAGTCGCCGGACATCGCGCAGGGCGTCGATCGCGCACACGACGACAACCTCGATCAAGGCGCGGGCGACCAGGGCCTGATGTTCGGCTATGCGTGCGACGAAACGCCGGAACTGATGCCGCTGCCGATCTACCTGTCGCACCGCCTCGTCGAGCGCCAGGCCAGCCTGCGCCGCGACGGTCGCCTGCAATGGCTGCGTCCGGACGCGAAGTCGCAGGTGACGGTCCGCTATGTCGACGGCAAGCCCGATTCGATCGACACCGTCGTGCTGTCGACGCAGCACGCGCCGGACATCGAACTGCCCGCGCTGCGCGAAGCCGTGATCGAGGAAATCATCAAGCCGACGCTGCCGGCCGACCTGATCAAGGGCGACATCAAGTTCCTCGTGAACCCGACCGGCCGGTTCGTGATCGGCGGCCCGCAGGGCGATTGCGGCCTGACCGGCCGCAAGATCATCGTCGACACGTACGGCGGTGCCGCACCGCACGGCGGCGGCGCGTTCTCGGGCAAGGATCCGTCGAAGGTCGACCGCTCGGCTGCCTATGCCGGCCGCTACGTCGCGAAGAACATCGTTGCCGCCGGCCTCGCGTCGCGCGCGCTGATCCAGGTGTCGTACGCGATCGGCGTGGCCGAGCCGACCTCGGTGATGGTCAACACGTTCGGCACGGGCCGCGTGTCGGATGCGGTGATCACGAAGCTCGTGCGCGAGCATTTCGACCTGCGTCCGAAGGGCATCATCAAGATGCTCGACCTGCTGCGCCCGATCTATGAGAAGACCGCGGCTTACGGCCACTTCGGCCGCGAAGAGCCGGAATTCTCGTGGGAAGCGACCGACAAGGCGCTCGCGCTGGCCGAAGCAGCCGGTGTGGAGCCGACGGCACGCGTCGCGTAAGCGTCGTTCGCCTGAAATGAAAAACCCCGGCCTGGCCGGGGTTTTTTTATGGATTTCGGTCGCCGATGCAATGGCGGCGATCGGTGCGGGCCATGCCCGCCAGGCATTCGCTCAGCGTGCGCCGAACCCGAACCAGCCGTTGCTCGCCGCGAGACGGCGCGGGCGGTTGACGCGGCGCTGCGGGCCGAGCGTGCGGCGCAGCGCGAGCGCGCGCAGCGACGACGGCTTCTGCAGCAGCGAGCGCAGGCCGGCGCGGCGCGCGAACGTCTGCGCGCTCATCATCGAGAAAAACGCGTGGAACCACGCACGGATGCCGTCCAGCCGGCTGTGCGTGTGCGTACGCTCGGCCAGCGCCTGCGTGCGTGCGCGGTGATGGCGCAGCGAGCGGGCAGGAGCGGACGGCACGACGCGCTTCGCAGCGCGGTTGAAACGGGAAGTCAGACGGAATGGCATGTGAACGATGCTTCGCTTGTATGGGTGGCGCCCTGAAGAGCGCACTGGTATGAACGGCCTCGGATGGCACAACGGATCTTATCGGATCCCGCTGCGCGCCGCCCCCGCCAGAATTGACAGGCCGCGTCAGGCTACAGGGGTTTCGTGACGGGCAAAAGTCGCGATAAACCCTTGTGCTGCAACGCGTGTGCCGCATACCGCCTGTCGCTGAGGCAGGTGCCGCGTCGCACAGTTCCCTTGACCCGGATCAAAGCCGTGATTGGCATGCCCCTGCGCACGACAATGGTGCTGTTCGCGGTATCCGGCGCCGATTTACAATCGTCACATTCACACAATAAACGTCTGGCATCCCATGTCGTCTCCATTGCAGTCGGAATCGATCCGCGCGCAGGTCGCGGAATTGCGCGAGCGCGGCTTCGTCGTCGCGCGCGGCCTCGTCGGCGAGGAGCAGTGCGCGGCGCTCAGGCAGATCGCGGAGCGTCAGTTGCGGGAGGCCGCCGAGCCGATCGAGTTCGAGGCCGACCTGCGCTACCCGGGCGCGCCCGAATCGAAGCATGCGCCGGGCGGGCATACGGTGCGGCGGCTGCTCGATGCGTATTCGCGCGATCCGGCGTTTGCCGAGCGCGCGGTGGCCCCTGAAATCGGCGCGTGGATGCGCGAGTATTTCGGTGAAGAGCCCGTGTTGTCGCGCGCGCATCACAACTGCATGATGACGAAGCACCCGGCGTACGGCAGCCTGACCGGCTGGCATCGCGATTTCCGCTACTGGGCGTTCGAGCGCGCGGACATGGTGTCGGTGTGGCTCGCCCTTGGGCCTGAAACCAACGAGAACGGCGCGTTGTGGCTCGTGCCGGGTTCGCATACGGCCGAATTCGGGCCGGAAGCGTTCGACGACGCGAAGTTCTTCCGCGGCGATCTGCCGGAAAACCGCAGGATGATCGACGCGGCCACGTGTCCGTCGCTGGAGACGGGCGATGTCGTGTTCTTTCACTGCAACACGCTGCATTCGGCCGGGCAGAACCGTTCCGACCAGGTGAAGTTCTCGCTCGTGTACACGTATCACGGCGCAAGCAACCGGCCGGTGCCCGGCACACGCTCGGCGTCGAAGCCGGAAGTGCAGTTCTAGGTCAGGATCGGGGCAGCAGGGTGTTGCCGCTCCGATCACGCGATGCGGCGCATCGCGCGCGAATGAAGCAACGGGCGGCGTGGCCGCCCGTTTCGCTTGGTGCGGCCCGCGCGCGTGAGGCAGACGGGCGGGCGTCGCGATGCGCAGCGATCAGCGCTTGCTGCCCGGCATCGCGAGGCCGATCAGGCCGGCGAACGACGCGACGGCGCCGCCGACGATCAGCAGGATCGTCTTCGTCGCGGGCGAGCCGGTGAAGAAGCGCGACACGTTGTCGTTGATCGAATGGAACGACTGGCCGCCGAAATACAGCAGCACGATGCCGCCGACGAGCAGTGCAACCGAGATGACCCGGGACATACCAACCTCGCTGAAACGGTGATTCGAGACGCCGCAGTGTAGGCGACGGCCGCGGTCGCGTCCATCGCCGTGCCGCCGTGCGCGATCCGGCCGCTTTCGCTACCATAGTCGTCGTATGACTCCTTCGCCGCCGTCACGCCATGTGCGCGGCCGGCGCGCGTCCCTTCCCCCGATGTCCTGACGGAACAGACTCATGGCCTACGAAGCAGCTTCCGAACGTTATGCCGGCATGCAATACCGCACCTGCGGCAAATCCGGGCTCAAACTGCCCGCCCTGTCGCTGGGTCTGTGGCACAACTTCGGCGACTCGACGCCGATCTCGACGCAGCGCGAGATTCTGCGCACCGCGTTCGACCTCGGCATCAACCACTTCGACCTCGCGAACAACTACGGGCCGCCGTACGGCAGCGCCGAAATCAATTTCGGCCGGCTGCTGAAGGAGGATTTCCGGCCGTATCGCGACGAGCTGCTGATCTCGACGAAGGCCGGCTGGGACATGTGGCCGGGGCCGTACGGCAGCGGCGGCGGATCGCGCAAGTACGTGCTCGCGAGTCTCGACCAGAGCCTGCAGCGAATGGGGCTCGACTACGTCGACATCTTCTATTCGCACCGTTTCGACGCGCACACGCCGCTCGAGGAAACGGCGGGCGCACTGGCGTCGGCCGTGCAGCAGGGCAAGGCGCTCTACATCGGCATCTCGTCGTATTCGGCCGCGAAGACGCGCGAGATGGCCGCGCTGCTCGCGCAATACAAGGTGCCGCTGCTGATTCACCAGCCTTCGTACAACATGCTGAACCGCTGGATCGAGCGCGAGCTGCTCGGCACGCTCGACGAAGTCGGCGCGGGCAGCATCGCGTTCACGCCGCTCGCGCAGGGCTTGCTGACGTCGAAGTATCTGAATGGCGTGCCGGCCGACGCACGCGTGAACAAGCCGGGCGGCGGCTCGCTGAAGCAGGAACACCTGAGCGCGGACAACCTCGAGCATGTGCGCAAGCTCAACACGATCGCCGAACGGCGCGGGCAGAGCCTTGCGCAGATGGCCTTGGCGTGGGTGTTGCGTAACGGCCGCGTGACGTCCGCGCTGATTGGCGCGAGCCGCGCGGAGCAGGTGCGCGAGAACGTCGGCGCGTTGAAGAACCTCGAATTCTCGGCGGAGGAGCTCGCCGAGATCGATCGTTACGCGACGGAAGGCGGCATCAATCTGTGGGAAAAGCCGTCCACCGATCAGGCGATCTGATCGGGAGTCGATACGGCATGCGAAACGTCGCGTGCCGTGTCGCCGACCCGCGGACCGTACGTCGCGTCGCTGCGATGCAGCGACGCACGTCGCGCGCTGGCGGCGCGCTAGATCAGCGCAGGCAGGCCTTCAACGAGCAGCACCGCGACGCCGACGCCGAGAATGACGCCGAGTACGCGCAGCAGGTTGTGACGGAATTGGGTCGCGCACGGCACCGCGCCGAGAAATAGCGCTCCGGCCAGCGCCATCGGAATCAACAGGATGAAGTCGCCGATCGTGAAATAGGTCGTCATGCGTGTCTCCAGTGTCGACCGAAGTGGGCGCTTCAGTGTTGCCTTGGCGGCTCCATCCCTGCGGGATATCGACCCGAAACGGCACGCGTGCGCTCACCCCGGCCCCATGCCGGGTGTTTCTAGTTGGTCCGGCCCGTTGCGTGCGGGCCGTCCATTCGAGTATAGGCAACCGGCGGCGCTTTTCGCTATCCGAACCATTAAAAATCAGCGGAAAGCCGCGGGAAGCACGCGTTTTTCGTGCAAGCAAGACGAACGCCTTGCACGTATCTTTCCCGTTCCTTTCGATTCTCGCGGAATCGTCGTACGTGTCCGATGCGGGCCGCCGCACCCGCAGGCGCGGCGGCCCGCCCGCTCAGGCGCGCTCGGGTTGCGATCGTGCGGCCGGCGCGCGGAACACGAGCGCGAGCCCGGCGACGATCGCGCTCATGCCGGCGAGCGCGAGCGGCTCGGGCCGATTGCCGAGCCATACGGCATCCATCAGCGTGGTGACGACGGGCACGAGATAGAACAGGCTCGTCACGTTCACGAGATCGCCGCGCTGCATCAATCGGTAGAACAGCAGTTGCGCGATCACCGAAATCACGATGCCGAGCCACAGTAGCGGCACGACGAACGCCCAGCTCGTGTCGAACGACACCGGCCGGAACGGCGCGATCGCGACGCACAGCGCGAGGCCGATCGCATTCTGCAGCGGCAGCACGTCGGCGGGTGCCGCGCGTGCGCGTTTTTGCAGCAGCGAGCCGACGGTCAGCGCGACGAGTGCCGTGAGTGCGCACGCGATGCCGGCAGCCGACAGGCCGCCCTTCCCGCCGTTCATGCCGCTCACGCCACGGCCGACGACGAGCGCGAGGCCGGCGAGCGACAGCGCGAGCCCCGCGATGCGCACCGGCTGCCAGCGACGCTCGACGATCGCGAGCGTGAGGATCGGCTGCACGCCGAGGATCGTCGCGAGCACGCCGGGCGCGATGCCGCGCTCGAGCGCGAGCAGGTAGAAGATCGAATAGCCGCCCATCATCAGCAAGCCGGTCAGCGCGGCCATGCGCCGCTCGCCGTGCGGCGGCAGCCAGCGCTTGCGCACGAAGGCCAGCGCGAGCAGCACGAGCGATGCGAGCGCGAAACGGGCAGTGAGAAAGGCGAACGCGGATGCGTGACGCAGACCGAGTTCAGCGAAGATCGCCCCGCTGCTCCACAGCAGCACGAAGAGCGACGTCGCGCCATGCGCGGCAAGCGCGCGTTTGAACGAAACCATGTGAATCCACCTGTCGAACGGATCGAAACGTTCCATCCGCGCGCGAGGCAACATGCCGTGCGTCACGACGCACGCACCTGCAGCCAACGAGGCGAATGGAAGATGAAAACGGAAGCCGGCCGGTCAGCCGGCGCGTGCCGCCGGCGGGGGCGGCGCAGCGCTGACGAGCGGCGGTGCGACAGGAGGGGGAAGGACCGACGGATGCGCGCACGCCTGCGGCCGCGAGTCGAACTGCGGCCGGGATTTGGCAAGGGCGGACGTGAGCGGATGCATCGTGTCGGAATGCGAGTGAACGCGAACGAAAGCCTAAGGTACCGCAAGGCAAGCGCCGAACGCAACTCCTGTCGGCGGCTGCATGTTGCCGGCGATATGTTGCGCCGATGCAGGCCGGCGCCGGTGCGCCGGCCGCTGCGCACGCAAGCATTCGACAAACGGTGAAAGGCGATCGACATGCGACGCGCGCGAGGCGATGTCGGCGCCGATCGCAGGGTGTGTGCCGATGGTCCTGCACGGAAGAAGCGAAGCGGTATGCGAGTTGCGTCAATTCCGTGCGCGCGGCGCCGCCGGGCGGTTTCGGTGGGCGGTCACATTCGACAGGGTATGATGGGGGTAACCGGGCAGGCAAGTACGAGCCCGGCGCAGTGGTTGATTGGAGACATTCGACGAATTCGCGGCATTTCGCCTGCTTCTTCTTCTTTTCGCGCTTCGATAAACCGTGAACAATGGGATCACGCGCAACGCTCCGTCGAGAGCGGCGCGGATCGTGCATTTGCCGGCTCGCCAGCGGGCCGGGTTTCAAGATTCAAGAGTGGGGAACCATCATGCATATCGGGTCGATCGTCTGCACTACCCATATCGCGGTGCCGAAAGGCGCGCGCGGCATCGTCCAGCGCATCCTGGGCGACATGGCCATGGTGACCTGGTACGCGGGCGTGCCGGGTGAGTCGAAAGAACTCAACACCGAGCCGTTCTTTCTCGAGGATCTGATCGACACAGGCGAATCCGTCCTGCCGGCCGGCGCGGCGCTTCACTAGGGCCTGTTCGCGCTAGCAACGGGCTCGCGAACGCACCTTTCAGCCCGTCCCCCAAGGGGACTTCCTTCGGGCGCGTGCAAGAAGAGAGGAGGTGCAATAGCCGTAGCTATTGCAACGACGAACGACGCCGCCCTGCGGGCGGAAAGGCGCGTTCCCCCGTTTGGAGAAATTCATCCATGGGGGCCAGCGCAAGTCCGTTGTTAGCGTGAACAGGCCCTGGCGCATCGCACCGAACGCTCGTCTTTCGGCCCGGGTGGCGGCACAATGCGGGGCATGACAGACGCCACTTCCGCTCCCGCTTCTCCCGCCAGCCCGCCGTTCGCCGGTCTCACGCCCGAATGCGTGCTCGACGCGCTCGACAGCGTGCTGATGCCGGCCGGCCTGCGCACCGACGGGCGTCTGCTCGCCCTCAACAGCTACGAAAACCGCGTCTACCAGGTCGGTATCGAAGACGGCCCGCCGGTCGTCGCGAAGTTCTATCGCCCGGCGCGCTGGTCGGACGACGCGATTCTCGAAGAACATGCGTTCGTCGCCGAACTCGCCGCGCGCGAGATTCCGGCGGTGCCCGCGCGATCGTTCGACGGCCATACGCTGCACGCGTTCGACGGTTTCCGCTTCTCGATCTTCGAGCGGCGCGGCGGCCGCGCACCCGATCTCGACCGCAGCGACACGCTCGAATGGCTCGGCCGCTTCATCGGCCGCATTCATGCGGTCGGCGCGACGCAGCCGTATGTCGCGCGTCCCGTGCTGGACATCGATACGTTCGGCTACGAGCCGCGCGACTATCTGCTCGCGCACGATTTCATTCCGGATGACGTAAGACCGGCGTACGCGAGCGCGGTCGCGCTCGCGCTCGAAGGCGTCGAGGCCGCGTTCGAGCGCGCCGGAGAGATCCGCCTGCTGCGCACGCACGGCGACTGTCATCCGAGCAACGTGCTGTGGACCGATGCCGGCCCGCATTTCGTCGACTTCGACGACAGCCGGATGGCGCCGGCCGTGCAGGATCTGTGGCTGCTGCTGCCGGGCGATCGCGAAGGCGCGTCGCGCGCGCTGGCGGACCTGCTCGCCGGCTACGAGGATTTCTGCGAATTCGAGCCGCGCGAGCTGCATCTGGTCGAAGCGCTGCGCACGCTGCGGCTGATCCACTATGCGGCGTGGCTCGCGCGGCGCTGGGACGACCCCGCGTTTCCGGCTGCCTTCCCGTGGTTCAACACGCATCGTTACTGGGAAGCACGCGTGCTCGAATTGCGCGAGCAAATCGGCGCGATGCAGGAGGGGCCGCTCTGGCCGGTGTGACGGCTGCGTGCGCGGCATGGATGCCGCGCGTCGGGCCCGCAACGGCCGCGACGCGATGCGTGCGTGCGGCCCGGCCGGCTCAGAATTTCAGCATCAGCTTGATCAGTGCGGCGAAGCGTTTGCCGTACGGCGGCGCGAGCAGGTTGCGTGCGTTCAGCCGCGCCTGCGTGAGCACCGGCTTCATCTTCGAGAACGTCACGAAGCCGTCGTAGCCGTGATACGCGCCCATGCCGCTCGCACCGACGCCGCCGAACGGCAGGCTGCCGCACGCGATGTGCATCAGCGTTTCGTTGATCGATACGCCGCCCGAGACCGTTTCGCGCATCACGCGGTCGATCGTGCCGCGATCCTCGTCGAACAGGTACAGCGCGAGCGGACGAGGGCGCGCATTGACGTACGCGATCGCCTCGTCGAGCCGCTCGTACGGCACGAGCGGCAGCAGCGGCCCGAAGATCTCTTCCTGCATCAGCGACGACGCGGCCGGCACCTGCGTGACCGCGCACGGTACGAAGCGGCGCGACGCGGGATCGGACTGCGCGTCGGACAGCGGATGCAATTGCGCGCCGGCTGCCTGCGCGTCGCTCGCGAGTTGCTGCAGGCGTGCGTAGTGACGCGGCGACACGATCGTCGTGTAGTCGCCGTTGGCCGCCAGGTCCGGATACAGCTTCGCGAAGCGGGTCCGCGCGCGTTCGATGAACGCGCCTTCCATCCCGCGCGGCAGCAGCACGTAGTCGGGCGCGATGCAGGTCTGGCCGGCGTTCAGCGTCTTGCCGGCGACGATCGCGTCGACGGCCGCGTCGAAGCGCGCATTCGGGCCGACGATCGCCGGCGACTTGCCGCCGAGCTCGAGCGTGACGGGCGTCAGGTTGTCGGCGGCCGCGCGCATCACGTGGCGGCCGACGTGCGTCGAGCCGGTGAACAGCAGATGGTCGAACGGCAGCGCGCTGAATGCGGCGCCGACCTCCGCGTCGCCGTTCACGACCGCGACGTGGTCGCGCGCGAAGGTCTTGCCGATGAGCTGCTCGAACAGCGCCGACGTGCGCGGCGTCAGTTCGGACATCTTGACGATCGCGCGGTTGCCGGCGGCGAGCGCGCAGATCAGCGGGCCCGCCGCGAGCAGCACCGGGTAGTTCCACGGCACGACGATGCCGACCACGCCGAGCGGTTGCGGTATCACCTTCGCGCCCGCCGGGCGCAGCCACTTGTTCATCGGCTTGCGGATCGGCTTCATCCAGCGCTTGCCGTGCTTCAACGCGTCGTCGATCTCTTCCTTCGCCATCCAGATTTCCGACAGCAGCACTTCCTGTTTCGCGCGATGGCCGAAATCGGCGCTGATCGCGTCGGCGAGCGCATCCGCGTGGTCGATCAGCATCGTGCGCAGCGCGCGCAGGTGCTGCGCACGCGTGTCCCATGCCGGGTACGGTGCGCGCAGGTACGCCGCGCGCTGGTCGTGCAGCAGCGACGTCAGCGCATCGACCGACGGCAGTGCTTGCGGGGCCAGTTCGGGCAGGTCGTTCTTCATGTCGTCTCCTCCAGTTGGGCCTGGCCGATCGGCCGGCCGTCACGCCGCACGCGCACGCTCGGCGAGCGCGGCGACGCGGATCGGGTGATGCGTATCGCGCGGCACGGGGCCGGATGCGACGGGTGCTCGAAAACCGGTTGCGGTACGCGGCGGGCGTCGTATCCGCGCGACGGTGCGCGCGCCCGAAAATCGTGCCGCACGGCCCGCGCGCGCGACCCGATACGGTGACGAGCGGGCACGCGATGCCGTCTTGCGATCGTCTGCCGGTGCACCGCAGCAGGGCAATGCGACGCGTATGCGATTGCGGGCCGCCGTGCATCGTGCGGCGGCGCCGACACACCGTCCAAACGGTCGACGACGACACGCGCCGTTCGATTTCGACCGACCGCACGCATGACGCCGTGCATCGTCGCGCGGGCCGTCGTTTGAAATGAAATGCGGGCCGCGCGCGCGACCTCGGGATCACCCGGTCGACACGCGGCCTGCAGAATCGGGCGCTGCATCGTCGTTCCTCCCGTTTCGCGACGAATCGGCTTCTCGTGGCCGGTGCATCGCGCGAAGCGTATCGGTACATCTTAAATTTAGTTCACGCGGGCGTTTAGAGGAATCGCTCTTGAATCCGCGCGCCGCGCACGCGACGGCCATTCCTACAATGCCCGAACACAAGAGGAGACGCGGTCGCGCGGCGGTGCCGGGCGCCTTCCATGACACGACGGAGACGTGACATGCAATACGACTACATCATCGTCGGCGGCGGTTCGGGCGGCTCGAGCCTCGCCGGCCGTCTCGCCGATGCCTGCCCCGATGCGACGATCGCGCTGATCGAGGCCGGCTCGCATACGGAGCGCAACCTGCTCGTCAACATGCCGGTCGGCATCGCGGCGCTGGTGCCGTTCAAGCTGGGCACCAACTACGGCTACGAGACGGTGCCGCAGCCGGGCCTCGGCGGGCGGCGCGGCTATCAGCCGCGCGGGCGCGGGATGGGCGGCTCAAGCGCGATCAACGCGATGATCTACACGCGCGGCCACCCGGGCGACTACGACGAGTGGGCGCAGCTCGGCGCGACGGGCTGGGGCTGGCAGGACGTGCTGCCGTATTTCCGCCGCGCGGAAGGCAACGAGCGCGGCGCCGACGCGTGGCACGGCGCGGACGGCCCGCTGTCGGTGTCGGATCTGCGCTTTCGCAATCCGTTCTCCGAACGATTCATCCAGGCCGCGCACGCAGCCGGCTATCCGCTGAACGACGACTTCAACGGCGCGAAGCAGGAAGGCGTCGGCTTCTATCAGGTCACGCATCGCGACGGCTCGCGCTGCAGCGTGGCGCGCGCGTACATCTACGGCCGCAACCGGCCGAACCTGCACGTGATCACCGATGCGACGGCGCTGCGCGTCGGGTTCGACGGCAAGCGCGCGGTCGGCGTCGTCGTGTCGCGCAACGGGCGGATCGAGACGCTCGGCGCGCGCGCGGAAGTGATCCTGTCGGCCGGTGCGTTCAATTCGCCGCAACTGCTGATGTGTTCGGGGATCGGCCCGGCGGAGCAATTGCGCCGGCACGGGATCGCGGTCGTGCAGGATGCGCCGGACGTCGGCACGAACCTGATCGATCACATCGACTTCATCATCAACACGCGCGTGAATTCGTCGGAGCTGGTCGGCGTGTGCCTGCGCGGCATCGCGAAGATGACGCCGGCGCTCGCTCGCTATTTCTCGAGCCGCACGGGGATGATGACGAGCAACGTCGCGGAGGCCGGCGGCTTCATCAAGAGCGATCCGTCGCTCGAGCGTCCCGACCTGCAACTGCATTTCTGCACGGCGCTCGTCGACGATCACAACCGCAAGATGCACTGGGGTTTCGGCTATTCGCTGCACGTGTGCGCATTGCGGCCGTTCAGCCGCGGCACGGTCGCGCTCGCGAGCGGCGACGCGCGCGACGCGCCGCTGATCGATCCGCGCTTCTTCAGCGATTCGCGCGATCTCGACCTGCTGGTGCGCGGCGCGCAGGCGATGCGGCGCATCCTGTCGCAGGCGCCGCTCGCGTCGCAGGGCGGGCGCGAGTTGTACACGCGGCCGGACCAGAGCGAAGCGGAGCTGCGCGCGACGATCGTCGCGCATGCGGACACGATCTATCACCCGGTCGGCACCTGCCGGATGGGCGCCGATGCGCGCGCGGTCGTCGATCCGCAACTGCGCGTGCGCGGCGTCGACGCGCTGCGCGTGGTGGATGCGTCGGTGATGCCGACGCTGATCGGCGGGAACACGAATGCGCCGTCGGTGATGATCGGCGAGCGCGCGGCCGACTTCATCGTCGCGGCGCGTCGGGGCGGCGTGCCGCGCGGCGAGGCGGCGGCCGCGGTGCACGGCCGCTAGATGCGGCGCGCACGGCGGCGGTCATGCTCAGGCAAACGTATCCACGAGGCCGGCGCGGCTCGCGCGTGCGGCGACCGGTGCGGATGGCGCGGCGTCGGCGGGTGCATCGACGGCTGACGGTCCGCCGTTCCCGCGTCGCGACGACTGGCCGCCGGCGAAGGCCTGCTGCGGGTTGGGCTGCTGTTGCGAGGCGAGGCCGCCGTCGCTGACGGTCGCGCTGCCGAGCCCGAGCCCGCCCGCTTCCATCGCCTCGCGCAGCTTCGGCAGCGCGGCTTCGACCGCATCGCGCACCTGGGCGTGCTGCGACACGAACAGCGCGTGCGCGTGATTGTCCGCGACGCGCAGCACGACCTGCAGCGGCCCGAGATCGGGCGGGTTGAGCGTCAGCTCGGCGCTCTGCTGGTGCGCATTCGACAGGAACACCACTTTCTGGCTCAGCGCATCCGTCCAGTCGGCCGTGCCGACGTGCGGTGCGAGCACGTGCGCGTTGGCGGCGGCGATCGCGCCGGCGGCCGGCGACAGTTGCAGGTTCGCCTGCGCGGCGGCGGCGGCCGTTGCGCCGGCCGCGAGCGTCGCGCTGGCGGCCGGGTCCGTCGCGTTGCCGGCCGCCGCGAGCGCGTGCTGGGTGCCGGATTGCGCATTCGCGTCGGCCTGCAGCGTTTGCGGCGTGACCTGAGCCGGCGTCGGCTGGGAGGCGAGCGCGCCTTTCGCGTCGGCGAGCGTGCGGTCGAAGGTCGGCACTTTCGGCGTCAGCGGCGCGGCTGCGTTCGACGCGGTCGCTGCCGGCGCCGTCGGCGCGGTGGAGGCGGCCGAGCCGGTCGCCGGCATCGCGATCGCGCCCGCGCCACCCGTCAGCCTGGCGAGCGTCGCTTGCAGCGCGTCGCGGCTCGATGCCGGGTCGCTCGGCTCGGTGGCCGCGTCCTGGGTTGCGTGGCTGGCGAGCATCGCCGTGGCGTCCGGCTGGCCGGACATGGCCGTCTTTTGCGTCGTGGCAGCGGCGGCAGCGGCGCTCGCCGCGTCGGCCGGCGTCGCAGGGTCCGGGCGTGCCTGCAGTTGCGCCTGTACGGCGGCGGCGGCCGCGAGTGCTGCGGCATCGGGGTTGGCGGCGGCGTTCGCGGTCGTATCGTCGGTCGCGTCGTCGTCGTTCGTGCCGGACGGCTTCGCGCCGGCGGCCGGCTTAGACGAAACCTGTTGGGTCGACACGTCCGGTGTACCGGCGTTGGCCGTATCGCCGCGCGTGGCGACGCTTTGCTTCAGCGTCTGCGCGAACGGCACGGCGCTCGCGGTGGCCGACGCATCGCTGGCGGCGGATGCACCCGAGCCGCGGGCGGCCTTGAGTGCGGCGCCGGCTGTGTCGAGCAGCGCACCGAGCAGGGGCAGGGGAGGCATGGCGGTTCTCTCGTTCGAATGCGGTGGTCGGTTACGACGAACGGGCCGCGTCGGCCCGCATGCGCAGGATCTTCGCGGCGTGTTCGTCGGCGTCGCGCTGTTCGCGCCGGGCGTCGCGCTGCGCTGCCTGCGCGATGCCGCGCGCCTGCAGGATTTCATACGAGCCGACGGTACGTTTCTTCTGCTGCCAGTTCGGGCGCGCCTCGTCGATGCGGACTTCGGCCGCGGCGAGCACGGTGCGTTGCTGCGCGATCGCAGCATCGAGCGTGTCGATGAACGCCTGGAAATTGCGCCAGTTGCCGGCCGGCATCCCGCTCTGCGCCGATTGCGCGAAGCGCGCGTGATATTCGTCGCGATAGCGCAGCAGCGCGTCGAGCTGTTCGGCCGCTGCGGTGCGATCGCGCTGCGCGGTGCCGAGCTGCTTCGCGGCCGAATCGAGGTCTTCCTGCGCGCGCTCGAGCAGCAACTGAAGGGGAAAGCCGTGGGCCATCGGGATCAGCCTCCGTAAGCGTCGAACAGCGCATCGAGCGCGCTGAGGCTCGATGCGAACGGCGCACATTCGCGAAAGCCCTGCTGCAGGAATGCCTCGATGCGCGGGTAGAGCGCGATCGCGCGGTCTAGTTGCGCGTCGCGGCCGGGTGCGTAGGCGCCGACGGCGATCAGGTCGCGATTGCGCTGGTAGCGCGACAGCATCTGCTTGAACTGCCGCACGTGGTCGAGATGCGTTTCGTCGATCAGTGCGGTCATCGCGCGGCTGATCGATGCCTCGATATCGATCGCGGGATAGTGGCCGGCCTCGGCGAGCGCACGCGACAGCACGATGTGGCCGTCGAGGATCGCGCGCGCCGAATCCGCGATCGGGTCCTGCTGGTCGTCGCCTTCGGTCAGCACCGTGTAGAACGCGGTGATCGAGCCGCCGCCTTCGGGCCCGTTGCCGGTGCGCTCGACGAGCGCGGGCAGCTTCGCGAACACCGACGGCGGATAGCCTTTCGTCGCGGGCGGCTCGCCGATCGCCAGCGCGATCTCGCGCTGCGCCATCGCGTAGCGCGTGAGCGAATCCATCAGCAGCAGCACGTGCTTGCCCTGATCGCGGAAATACTCGGCGAGCGACGTCGCGTACGCGGCGCCCTGCATTCGCAGAAGCGGCGACACGTCGGCCGGGGCCGCGACGACGACCGAGCGCGCGAGCCCGTCCTCGCCGAGGATCTGTTCGATGAATTCCTTTACTTCGCGGCCGCGTTCGCCGATCAGGCCGATCACGATCACTTCCGCGCTCGTGTAGCGCGCCATCGTGCCGAGCAGCACCGACTTGCCGACGCCGGAGCCCGCGAACAGACCCATCCGCTGGCCGCGGCCGACGGTGAGCAGCGCGTTGATCGCGCGCACGCCGACGTCGAGCACGTGATGGATCGGCTCGCGATCGAGCGGGTTGATCGACGGCGCCGACAGCGGCGCGTCGACCTTCGACGCGAGCGGGCCGAGGCCGTCGAGCGGGCGGCCCGACGCGTCGACGACGCGCCCGAGCATCTCCCAGCCGACCGGCAGCCGCTTCGCACCCGCGAGGGGATCGGTGACGGGCGCGCTTTCGCGCGGCCACACGCGTGCGCCGGGCAGGACGCCGGCGACGTCGGTGGTCGGCATCAGGAACAGGCGGTCGCCGGCGAAACCGACGACTTCGGCTTCCGCGTGCGACAGCGTGCTGCCGGGCGGCAGTTCGATCGTGCATTCGGCGCCGACCGACAGGCGCAGCCCGATCGCCTCGAGCACGAGGCCGGCCGCGCGCGTGAGGCGTCCGCATGGCCGCAGCGGCAACGCGTGGTGGCTGCGCGCGGCGAGCCCGTTCAGGTGCGTGCGCCAGTGTGCGAGATGCGGATTGTGCGGCGCGCGCGGGGCGGCGGCCGAGGCCGCTGGATGCGGCGCGGTGTCGTGGGCGGGATCGTGCGCGGCCGCCGGCCCGAACGACGCGAGCGCGAGCTCGCGTTCGAGCGGCGTCATGCCGTCGTGCGCGAGCGCGTCGGGCAAGCGCGTCACCACGTGCTCACCTTGCCGATCGCGGCGGCGACGCGCTGCCAGCGGGTGGGCAGCGTTGCGTCGACCTCGCCGGTCGCGGCGTGCGCGCGGCAGCCGCCGCGCTCGATCGACGCGTCGGTGCGCACGTTCCAGCCGAGCGTGTCGAGCTCGTCCTGCAGATACGCTTCGACGACGGGCAGGTCGGCCGGATTCACCGCGAGATGTGGCGCGCCGGACAGCGCGGGCTCGGCCGCGAGCACGTCGCGCACGGCGGCGACCAGCGCGGCCGGGTCGTGCTTCACGTGCTGGCGCACGACCTGCTGCGCGATGTCGAGCGCGAGTTGCGCGAGCTCGGACGCGAGATCGTGTTCGACCGCCGATACGGCTTCGCGGAACGACGCGGCGAGCGCCGCGAGCTGCGCGGCCTGTTCGCGGGCATCGGCCTGGCCGGCCTCGAAGCCCTGTTCGCGGCCCTGCTCGAAACCGGCCTGGTAGCCGAGCGCCTGGCCTTCGACGTGGCCGGCCGCATGGCCTTCGGCGTGCGCGGCGTCGCGCACGCGCTGCAGTTCCTCGGCGAGCGCGGCGGCGGCCGCCGCCGCATCGTCGGGCGGCGGCGGGGGCGGCGGCGGGTCGAACGACGCCATCTCCCACCGCTGGTACGCGGTGAGGGTGCCCACGCGATCGCTCGCCGAATCAGACATACGCGTCTTCCGCCTTGCCGCCGATCGCGATCTGGCCGCTCTCGGCGAGGTTGCGCACGATCTGCAGGATGCGGCGCTGCTGCGTCTCGACTTCGGACACGCGCACCGGGCCGCGCGCGTCGAGATCCTCGGCGAGCAATTCGGCCGCGCGCTGCGACATGTTCGCCAGGAACTTCTGGCGCAGCGCCGGCGGCGCACCCTTGAGCGCGACGATCAGCGTTTCCGACTCGACTTCCTTCAGCACCATCTGGATCGCGCGGTCCTCGAGGTCGAGCAGGTTCTCGAACACGAACATCTGGTCGATGATCTTCTGCGCGAGATCGGCGTCGTACTGGCGCACGCTTTCGAGCACGCCTTCCTCGTGCACGCTCGTCATGAAGTTCAGGATCTCGGCCGCCGTGCGGATGCCGCCCATCGGGCTGCGCTTCAGGTTGTCGCTGCCGGACAGCAGGCCCGTGAGCACGTCGTCGAGCTCGCGCAGCGCGGCCGGCTGGATGCCGTCGAGCGTCGCGATCCGCAGCAGCACGTCGTTACGCAGCCGTTCGGTGAAGCACGACGCGATTTCCGAGGCCTGGTCGCGGTCGAGGTGCACGAGGATCGTCGCGATGATCTGCGGGTGCTCGTTCTTGATCAGTTCGGCCACCGCGCCCGAATCCATCCATTTGAGGCCTTCGATGCCGCTCGTGTCGCTGCCCTGCAGGATGCGGTCGATCAGCACGCCGGCCTTGTCCTCGCCGAGCGCCTTCGTCAGCACCGAGCGGATGTACTCGCTCGAATCGAGCGACAGCGCGGTGTGCTGCTCGGCTTCCTTCACGAACTCCTGCAGCACGTCCTCGACCTGCTCGCGCGTGACGTTCTTCAGCGCGGCCATCGCGGCGCCGATCTTCTGGACCTCGCGCGGCGCGAGGAACTTGAATACCTGCGCGGCCTCTTCCTCGCCGATCGACATCAGCAGCAGCGCGCTCTTGGTCAAGCCTTCAGCGTTCATCGGACACCCAGTTCTTCACGACGGTGGCGACGATCTTCGGATCCTGGCGGGCGATCGTGCGCGCGTAGTCGAGGTTGCGTTCGTAGCGGTTCTTCTCGTTTTCGAAACCGAGCAGCAGCGGATCGGCTTCCTCCGCCGCCTTTTCCGGCGCGGGCAGGCCGTCGAGCGCGACCGCTTCGTCCGGCGCCGCGAGCACCGGCGCGGGCGGCTCGGGCGGCGGGAACGCGCGGCGCATCGCCGGGCGCACGAACATGAAGTAGAGCGCCGCCGCGGCCGCCGCGATGCCGAGCCACTTCGCGGCTTCCTTCGCCATCGCGATCATGTCGGGCTGGCGCCACCACGGCAGGTCGGCGTACGGGTCGCTCGCGGTCGAGAACGCGCTGTTCACGACGTTTACCGAGTCGCCGCGCTTCGCGTCGTAGCCCATCGCGTCCTTCACGAGCTGTTCGACCTGCGCGAGCTTCGCGGGCGGCAGCGGCTGCATCGTCACGTGGCCCTTCGCGTCGGCGACCGGCTGGTAGTTGACGACGACCGCGACCGACAGCCGCTTCACGCTGCCCATCGGCTGTTCGGTATGGCGGATCGTCTTGTCGAGCTCGTAGTTGGTCGTCTGGTCCTTGCGGTCGCTGACGGGCGTCGTCTGCGGCGCGTTCTGGCCGTTGCCGGCGACGATCGGCGCGGAAGCCGGCTGCGGCGGCGTGTTCGACAGCGCGCCCGGTACGCCCGACGCGCCGCCTTGCGCGAGTTCGGTCGCGCTGCTGGTCTGCTGGCTGCGGATCGCGGCCTGCTGCGGCGTGCCGTTCGGGCCGTAGCTTTCCGACGTCTGCTCGATCTTCGAGAAATCGAGATCCGCGCTGACCTGCGAGCGCGCGTTGCCGGCGCCGAAGATCGGCGCGAGGATCGCGTCGATGCGCTTCTGCGTGTTGTGTTCGACCTGCTGCACGTACTTGAGCTGGCTCGCGTCGAGGCCGGAAGCGGACGCGGTCTGGGTCAGCAGGTTGCCGTCCTGATCGACGATCGTCACGTTCTTCGCCGGCATGTCGGGCACGCCGGACGACACCATCCGCGTGATCGCCTGCACCTGGCCCTCGTCGAGCACGCGGCCCGGGTAGAGGTCGACGAACACCGACGCGCTCGGCGCTTCCTTGTCGCGCACGAACACCGACGGCTTCGGGATCGCGAGATGCACGCGGGCGCCGCGCACGGCGTTGATCGATTCGATGGTGCGCTGCAGCTCGCCTTCGAGCGCGCGCTGGTAGTTGATCTGCTCGGCGAACTGGCTGATGCCGAATTTCTGGTTGTCCATCAGCTCGAAGCCGACCGAGCCGCCCTTCGGCAGCCCCATCGCGGCGAGCTTCAGCCGCGTTTCGTGCACCTGGTTCGACGGCACGAGGATCGCGCCGCCGGCATCGGCGAACTTGTACGGAACGTTTGCCTGCTGGAGCGCGGCAATGATCGCGCCGCCGTCGCGGTCGGACAGGTTGCTGTACAGCACGCGGTAGTCGGGCGCCCGGCTCCACAGCACGAGCGCGGTGATCGCGGCGATCGCGAACGCGACGGCGATCACGAACGGCAGCTTCGGGTTGCCCTTCATTCGCGAGATGCCGGGAATGCGTTCGGCGAAGCCGCCCAGCCCGAAGTCCGCGCCTGCGCCGCCCGCGCCCGGCAACGCGGCGGCCGCGGCGGCGCCGGGCGCCGGGCTGAGGCCCGCGCGGGCGTCTGGGTTGATCAGCGAGTTGGCCTGCGAATCCATGCGTCGAGTTTCTCCGGAGCGGGGCGACTGAGCTCGCTCGGGCGAGCGGGCGGACAATGACACGATGCGATTATCGTGACCCGAGGCGTACTCCGATCGACCGAAAAGAGCGGGGTTTCCCCCGTACTTTCTCGGCTTTGACGCGTGCCGCGCTGCTATCCTTTTTCGCGATCCGGCATGGTGCGCGTGGTGCGGCGCCGGCGGATCGCCCGGTGCGTCCGGGTCTCTTCTCTATGTCTGGGGACAGCATGACTGCGAACATCAGCGGAATCGGTTCGGTGTTGCAACAGATGCAGTCGATGGCCGCGCAGGCGTCCGGCGGCGTCGCGAGCCCGACGGCGGCGCTGGCCGGCTCGGGCGCGGCGACGGCCGGCACGTTCGCGAGCGCGATGAAGGCGTCGCTCGACAAGATCAGCGGCGACCAGCAGCGCGCGCTCGGCGAGGCGAAGGCGTTCGAGGTCGGCGCGCCGAACATCTCGCTGAACGACGTGATGGTCGACATGCAGAAGGCCAATATCGGCTTCCAGTTCGGGCTCCAGGTCCGCAACAAGCTAGTGAGCGCTTACAACGACATCATGCAGATGTCGGTGTGAGGCGACGGGCATCCGGGGGCGGCTATCCGACGACGAGCATCCCGGGACGGTTCTGTGCTTGCTGAATGGGGCCGGCGGGCCGGCATCGCTTGCCCGGCGGCAGCTCCAGCGCACCTAAAGCTTTTCAAATCCCTTCCGATAACTCCGGTGAAGGCCGCGCCGTGCGACGCACGGCGGCGGCTCCCGCATAGCCAAGGCAAATAAAGGAGAAGCGCATGTTTTCCCCAGGACACGCTGGAGCCAGTGCGTACGCGCGTGTCGGCGTCGAGACCGGGGTGATGGGCGCCTCCCCGCATCGACTGATCGCGATGCTGTACCAGGGGGCGCGGCAGGCAATCGCGCTGGCGCGCATGCATTTGCAGCAGGACAACGTAGCCGGGCGCGGCGAAGCGATCGGCAAGGCGATCCGGATCGTCGAGAGCGGCCTGCAGGCGTCGCTGAACCGCGACGCGGGCGGCGAGATCGCCGACCGGCTCGATGCGCTGTATGCGTATATCGGCCGGCGCTTGCTGGAAGCGAACGCGCAGGCGAGCGACGCGATGCTGGTCGAGGTCGACGGCTTGCTCGCGACGCTCGAGGAAGCGTGGACGGGCATCGCCCCGGAAGTCGCGCGGATGGCCGCGCAACAGGTAGCGGAAGCATCACGATGAATCACAAGGCCGAATACTTCGCGCGTTACGAGGCGCTTGCCGCCGTGTCGAGCCGGATGCTGTGCGCCGCGCGCGGCGCCGACTGGAACGCGTTGCCGGGGTTGCAGGCCGAATTCATGCAACTCGTGGACGGATTGAAAGAGGCCGATCCGGGCGTCGCGCTCGACGAATCGGATCTCGGCCGCAAGCTCGACCTGATCCGCCGCATCCTGGCCGACGACGCCGCGATCCGCGATCTCGCGAGCCCGGACGTCGCGCGGCTGTCCGCGCTGTTCGAGGCGCGGCGCTCGACCCAGGTATTGACCGATCTCTATCGCGCGCGCGGGTAGGGCCGTGTTCCGGGAGGCGGGCGCCCCGGCCCGGTTGCCGCACGTGGCGCGCGCCGTTCCTGCGGGCGGCGCCGGCGTGCCGCGCCGGATTCGCAACGATGTGTAGCGTCCGTTTGCATATGCAAACGGACCCAAGGTGAGCAGGTTCCGATCATGACCGGTATCGACTCCGTTGCGGCCGCGCTGCTGGCGAGCCGCCTCGACAGCTTGCTGACCGGCACCGTATCGGCGCCCGCCGGCGGCGGCGCGACCTCGCAGGTCGGCACGCCGGGGGCCGGCGCGTCGTCCTCGCCGCCGGCCGGCAGCCCGCCCGCCGCGCCGCCGGCTTCCACGCAGACCGCGCTGTCCGAGGTCGGGCGCACGCTCGACGCGATTTCGCGCTCGGGCGGCGATGCGACGCCGGCGATCGTCGGTCGGCTGCCGCTGCTGGCCGATCCTGCGGTGCTGCTCACCGATACGCCCATGCCGGCGCGCGTGTCGGCTGCGTCCGGTCCTGCGGCGTCCTCCACGCCGGCTTCGGCTGAAGCGTCGTCCGCTGCGGCGGCGCGCGAAACCGCCGTGCCGCCGCCGGTCGCGGCGTTGCGCGCGGCGCTCGCGCAGGCCGTGAGCGAAAGCGGCCTCTTCTACGAATCCCATCTCGCGCAGTGGCTGGCCGGCCAGCGTCCGCTCGCGGCGCTGCTGCGCGAACCGCAGGCGCGCCTCGCGACCGCGCTCGCGCCGGCCGACCCGGAAGCCGTTCCGCACGAGTCGACCGACGTGCTCGACGAGCTGCTCGCGCAGCGCCCGTCGCTGCCGGCCGCCGCGCGGGCGAGCGCGCCCCCGCCGGCCCAGGGCGGCGCGCCTGCGCGCGATCCCGCGCCGGCGGCCGCCCGGCAGAGCGCATCGTTGCCGCTCGACCCCGCCGATCCGCTGGCTGCACCCACCGATACGCGCTGGACGCCCGCGCGGGCCGAGCTGGCCGCCGCATCGTCCGAGCCGCAGGCGCAGCCGCTCGCGACCGTGCATCCGGCCGCCGTGCCGCTCGTTCGGCAGCAGCTCGACGCACTCGCGACCGATCAGTTTCGCTGGACCGGCGAGGCATGGCCGGGCGCGCGGCTCGACTGGACGATCGAACCCGACGAGCCGGGCCATCGCGCCCCGCGCGGCGACGACGACCCGGGCGACGGCATCGCGTGGCGCACGCGCCTGACGCTGACGCTGCCGTCGCTCGGCACGGTCGATGCCGAACTGGTGCTGAACGGCGCGCAGCTCGTCGCGCGGCTGCGCGCGAACCAGACGGGTGCGGACCGTCTCACGCGCCACGAAGCCGCGCTGCGGCAGCGGCTCGAAGGATCGGGGCTCAGGGTGGGCGGGCTGTCGATCCGCGCGGTCGACGACGGGCCGGACGGCTTCGACCTGTTCGCCGCGCAGGCCGCCGCCGCTGCATACGCGCGCGGCGCGGCCGGCGGCCCCGACGCGCGGGTGCCGGGCGACGATGACGAGGCGCTGCCATGAGCATGACGTCCCGCAAGCGCGCGGCCGCGCTCGTCTACGATCCGAAAGGCGGCGATGCTGCGCCGCGCGTGGTGGCGAAGGGCTACGGCGTGCTCGCCGAGATGATCGTCGCGCGCGCGCACGAGGCGGGGCTGTACGTGCATACGGCGCCGGAGATGGTGTCGCTGCTGATGCAGGTCGATCTCGACGACCGGATTCCGCCGCAGCTTTACCAGGCGGTCGCGGACCTGCTCGCGTGGCTGTACGCGCTCGATCGCGCCGACCCCGCGCCGGACGACACCGCGCCGCGTTTTCCGCTGCCGCCGTTGCGCTGAACGATCAGCCGACGGGCGGGTTCTTACGAACGGCTGTCCGTGGCTTGCGGGATCGTTCTGCCGGTATTTTCCGTCTATCGTTCGTCATCGGATTGCAACGCATGCCTTCTTCCGCATTTGCGCGTACACCGGACCTCCCGCTCCGTGCGCGTACGGATTGAGCCGGCTTGCGATTTATGTAATGATATCCATTCTCATTTTCATGCTGCCCGGGCGGCGCGCACATCTTGCGCGCCGCCCGTCGTTTTGAACGAATGGATACTTTCGCGTGAACGCGCCCGAAACGATCGACCCGCCCAAGACGGGCATGCCGCGCGCCGGCGTCACCGTGCTGCACCCGGCGGGCCGCCCGCTGACCGACGACGAACTGGCCGCGCGCCGCCAGCGCTCGCGCCGCGCGACCTTCATCAAGTGGCTGCGCAAGGTGCACGGCTGGGTCGGGCTGTGGGGCGCGGTGCTCGGGCTGCTGTTCGGCGTGACGGGCGTGCTGCTGAATCACCGCGCGCCGCCGCTGAAGATTTCGACCGGCGAGCCGCAGGTCGAGGAAATGCAGATCGCGCTGCCGGATCCGGTGCCGAAGACGCCCGCCGCGATGACGAAATGGCTGCAGCAGGAGCTGCATTTCGACGGCAAACCGGGCCGCATGCGCAAGGAGCCTGCGCAGGCCGTCGCGTGGGGCGACAAGCGCGTGATGCAGCCCGAGCACTGGCAATTCGGCGTGTTCGGGCCGCACCAGAACCTGCAGGGCGAGTACTGGGTCGGCAACGGCTACGTGTCCGTGAAACGTACGGGCAACACGTTCCTGACGACGCTGAACAACCTGCATCGCGGCGTCGGGATGAATCTCGGCTGGGTGCTGCTGATGGACACGATCGCAGGCTCGCTGATCCTGCTGTCGCTGACGGGCGTGCTGCTGTGGACCGAGCTGAACAAGCGCCGTACGGTCGGCGTCGTGCTGGTGGTCGGTTCGGTTGCCGCCGCGCTGGCGGCCGGCCTGAGCTGATCGACGTTCGCGCCGGCCGGCGCCGGCGCCCGGCGGGAGCGTTACCGCCCGCCGCCGCCGGTCAGAGGCCGCAGGCCGCGCCGCCGTTCGCCGCGATTTCGCGTGCGGCCTTCGCGCCTTCGACCTGCAGGATCGTCGGCAGCGACACGTTGTTCTTCGCGGCGGTGATCTCCGCAAGGATCGAGATCGCGATTTCCGGCGGCGTCCGGCTGCCGATGTAGATGCCGGCCGGCCCGTGCAGCCGGGCCAGCTCCGCTTCGCTCAGATCGAATTCGCGCAGCCGCTCGCGCCGCGCCGCGTTGTTGCGTCGCGAGCCGAGCGCGCCCACGTAGAACGCGGGTGTCTTCAGCGCTTCCATCAGCGCGAGATCGTCGAGCTTCGGGTCGTGCGTGAGCGCGATCACGGCCGAACGCGCATCGAGCTTCATGTCGAGCACCGTATCGTCGGGCATCGTGCGGACGACGCGCGTGCCCGGCACGTCCCACGCGTCCGTGTATTCCTCGCGCGGATCGCAGACCGTCACCTGGTAGTCGAGCCCGACCGCGATCTGGCACAGGTAGCGCGACAACTGTCCGGCGCCGATCACGAGCATCCGGTAGCGCGGCCCGTGGATCGTCACGAGCCGTTCGCCGTCGAAGGCGAGCCCGTCGGTCGCCTGCGCGGGCGACAGCGACGCGCGGCCGGTCGCGAGCGTCATCGTGCGCGTGACGAGGCGGCCGGCCTCGACTTCCGCGCACAGCGCGGCGATCCCGCTGTCGCGCGTGAGCGGTTCGAGCACGAGCTGGATCGTGCCGCCGCAAGGCAGGCCGAAGCGGTGCGCTTCCTCGGCCGTCACGCCGTACTTGAGCGCTTCCGGGCGCGCATCGGCCGCGATGCCGCTCGCATGCACGCGGGCGATCAGGTCGTCCTCGATGCACCCGCCGGACACGGAGCCGACCACCAGGCCGTCCTCGCGCACCGCGAGCATCGCGCCTTCGGGGCGCGGCGACGAGCCCCATGTCTTCACGACCGTCACAAGCAGCACGCGACGCCCTTCTTCGAGCCAGCGCGCGCTGGATTTCAGTACATCGAGATCGACGCTTTCCATCGTTTTTTCCTGTTGCCGGACGGCCCGTCGGGCGGCGCCGTCGTTCGATGGCGGGATTATGAACCGCCCGGCGCGCGCGTGCAGGCGGCGCGCCGGCCGGGCAGGCAAATCCGGAGAATCGGGCAAGAGATTGCGACGATCGGACAGCGATCGCGCGGTGGCCGAAGGTTCGGGAGAGACGGACGTGCGGAGCCGGTGCCGGCTCCGCGTGGGGTTCTCGTGATGGCGCACCGCAGAAGGCGCGCCATTACGGATGCTCAGTGCGCGTCGGGGTGGCCGTGCGCGAGCTTCGAATGGTGCCGCGAGTACAGCGCGTAGATCGCGAGGCCGATCACGAGCCAGATGCCGAACGCGGCCCACGTGACGGGCTGCAGGTTCAGCATCAGGAACAGGCACGACGCGACCGCGAGGATCGGCACCACGGGCACGCCCGGGCAGCGGAACGCGCGCGGCAGTTCGGGGTGCGTACGGCGCAGCACGAGCACGGCGATCGACACCATCGAGAACGCCGCGAGCGTGCCGATGTTGATCAGCTCGGCGAGCACGTTGAGCGGCACCAGCGCGGCGATCAGCCCGAAGAACAGGCCGACCAGCCAGGTCGTCAGGAACGGCGTCGCGAAGCGCGGATGCACACGCGACAGCGCCGCCGGCAGCAGGCCGTCGCGCGACATCGCGAAGATGATGCGGGTCTGGCCGTAGCTCATCACGAGGATCACGGTCAGCATGCCGAGCACGGCGCCGAGGTCGATGAAGCCTGCGACCCATTTCTCGCCGGCGATCTGCAGCGCGTACGAGATCGGGTGCGAGATGCTCGCGTACTGCGCGGACGGCACGATGCCGGTCGCGACCGCGGCGACCGTCACGTACAGCACCGCGCACACCGCGAGCGACGCGATGATGCCGATCGGCAGGTCGCGCTTCGGGTTCTTCACTTCCTCGGCCGCCGACGACACCGCGTCGAAGCCGATGAACGCGAAGAACATCACGGCGGCCGCGCCGAACACGCCGTTCCAGCCGTGCGGCATGAACGGTTTCCAGTTCGCGGGCGTCACGTGGAACAGGCCGACCGCGATCACGAGCAGCACGACCGAGACCTTGATGAACACCATGATGTTGTTGATGCGGGTCGATTCGCGGATGCCGATCGACAGCAGCGTCGTGATCACGATCATCACGAGGAACGCGGGCAGGTTGAACCACGTGACGACCCCCGGCACCGCGCCGGGCGCGGCGGTGAGCACGGTCGGCAGCGTGAGCCCGAAGCCTTGCAGCAGCGACTGCAGGTAGCCCGACCAGCCGACCGACACGGCCGACGACGCGAGGCCGTACTCGAGCATCAGGTCCCAGCCGATGATCCACGCGACGAGCTCGCCGAGCGTCGCGTACGAATACGTGTAGATCGAGCCGGCGACGGGGATCGTCGACGCGAACTCCGCGTACGACAGCGCGGCGAGGCCGCACGCGATCGCGGCGATCACGAACGACAGCATCAGCGCCGGCCCGGCCTGGACGGCGCCGGTGCCGGTCAGCACGAAGATGCCGGTGCCGATGATCGCGCCGATGCCGAGGAAGGTGAGGTCGATCGCGCCGAGCGCTTTCTTGAGCCCGGCGGCTTGCGCGCCGGCGATCATGCGATCGACGTTTTTCTTGCGGAAGAGAGACATTGCGGATGAATCGCCGGCACGCGCAGGCACGGCGCGCCAACTAAGTGAAAACCCATAATTTTAGCCGATTTGGCGTACAAGCCCCGCTGCGGCGCAGCGGGGCGCCGCGAAATCGTCCGATAAAACAAGCGTTTGTGCGCGAAACGGGTGCGGTCGAGCGCGGCGCGGCCTGCGCCGCGTCGCCGGATCGGACGAATTCGAGTGGGCCGGGGATCGGATCAGGCGCCGGCCGCGGGCGCCATGTCGACGAGCCGGTTGCTCATCACGTAGAACGTGAGTTCCGCGTTGTTCGACAGCCGCATCTTCTCGAGCAGCCGCGACCGGTACACGCTCACCGTTTTCACCGACAGCGACAGCGTGTTCGCGATATCGGTGAGCCGCTTGCCCGACGCGAGCATGCAGAGCGTCTGGTATTCGCGATCGGACAGCTTCTCGTGCGGCAGCGGCTCGTTCTCGAACGACACGTACTCGGCGAGCGCCTCGGCCATCGCGGGGCTCACGTACTTGCGGCCGGCCGCGACCTGCTGGATCGCGCCGATCATCTGCGCGGCGTTGACCGTCTTCGACAGGTAGCCGGCTGCGCCGGCCTTCAGCGCGCGCACCGCGTACTGGTCCTCGCGGTACATCGAGAACATCAGCACCGGCGTGCGCGTCAGCTTGCGCTTGAGGCGCTTGAGCACCTCGATGCCGTTCGTGTCGGGCAGCGAGATGTCGAGCAGGATCACGTCGAATTCCTGTTTGTCGACGGCGGCCATCGCGTCGCCGCCGCTCTCGGCCTCGGTCACGTCGCGCGCGACGCCGCGATCGATCAGCAACTGGCGGATCCCTTGCCGGACGATCGCGTGATCGTCCACGAGCAGGATGTTCAGGCTCATCGCGACCTCACGAAAGCGACGTGCGACGTGCTGCGCCGGACACCGCGAGCAGCGAAGCCCACGCGAAGCGCGCGGTGACGCGCGTGCCGCGCCCGGTTGCCGGCGTGGCCGTCTCGAAGCTACCGCCGAACGCCTCGCAGCGGGCGCGCATGCCGGCCAGGCCGTAGCCGTTGCGGCGGCACCGGGCGAAACCGGTCCCATCGTCGGCGACACTCAGCGACAGATGCGTGCCGTCGGTGACGATCCGGACGTCGACCGCCGTCGCGCGCGCGTGTTTCGCGACGTTCGACAGCGCCTCCTGCGCGACGCGGAACACCGCGAGCGCGCCTGCGCCGGCGAGCTGCGTCAGGCGTGCATCGGCCGCACACACGAAGCTCGTGCGCAGGCCGGTGCGCGCCGCATGCGTGTCGATCCACGACGCCAGCGCGCCGACCATGCCGGCGTCGAGCGCCGGCGCGGCGCGTTCGTCGATGAGCCGGCGATTCGCGTCGGTCGCGGCGTCGAGCGCCTGCTGCGCCAGCGTCAGTGCGCGCAGGCAGGCTTCCGGCGCATCGGCCGGCAGCCATGTTTGAACGTTTGCCAGCGCGAAGCGGGCGGCGGTCAATTCGGCGCCGAGCCCGTCGTGCAGCTCGCCGGCCAAATGGCGGCGGGCCGCTTCGTCGGCGGCGAGAAGCTGGGCGGAAAGTGCCGCGATCCGTGCGTCGGACGCGTCGCGTCCCGACGCTTCGTCGGCCATGGGCGGCGTAGCAGCGCAGCCGGGCATGCGCTGCCGCGACGGGAACGGGGCGTGGGCGCCCAAGGGCGCGTTAAGCGACGTATCCATGACTCTCCCTGCTGTCAGAAAGCGGTTCAGACACCGGCTGGCTGCGTGGGCTGGCTGCCGTTTCGACGACGGTCGCCGCCACGGAGTCGCTCCATGCCGAGGTAACAAAAGTTACATCTTGTAACACTTGCATCCGACCCTTCCACGCTCATCCGAACGGCAACCACGCGCGCCGAATAATATCTCAAAATTTCCGAAAAGGTCATGTCAGGCGGTCATTTAAGGGTAAATGTGAATAATCGGAATGAAGGTGTTGTAGGAAAAACACTGACACCCGACCACCCCACGATGACGTATCAAAATGTAACTATTTGAGATGGAATGGTCCCAGTTTGTTACGAATTCGCCAAGTAGGGACGAAAAAAAACCGGAGCTTTCGCTCCGGTTCTTGATGACGCGCAAATTGGGGGATCGATCAGTCCACGAACGCGCGCTCGATCACGTAGTGGCCCGGCGCGCTGTTCTTGCCTTCGACGAGGCCGGCCTGCTTCAGCAGGTCGGTCGTGTCCTTCAGCATCGCGGTGCTGCCGCACAGCATCACGCGGTCGTTTTCCGGCGAGAACGCCGGCACGCCGAGATCCGTGAACAGCTTGCCCGTTGCGATCAGGTCGGTGATCCGGCCTTCGTTGTCGAACGCTTCGCGCGTGACCGTCGGATAGTAGACGAGCTTTTCCTTGATGATGTCGCCCAGGTACTCATGGCCGGGCAGATCGTGCTTGATGTAGTCCATGTACGCGAGCTCGCCCTTCAGGCGGCACGTGTGGGTCAGGATCACCTTATCGAAGCGGTCGTAGATGTCCGGATCGCGGATGATCGACATGAACGGCGCGAGGCCCGTGCCCGTCGACAGCATCCACAGCGTCTTGCCCGGCAGCAGGTTGTCGGCCACCAGCGTGCCCGTCGGCTTCTTGCCGATCAGCACCTTGTCGCCCACCTTCAGGTGTTGCAGGCGCGACGTCAGCGGGCCGTTCTGCACCTTGATGCTGAAGAATTCGAGATGCTCTTCGTAGTTCGGGCTGACGATCGAGTAGGCGCGCGCGAGCGGCTTGCCGTCGACTTCGAGGCCGACCATCGTGAATTCGCCGTTGTTGAAGCGCAGGCTCGCCTCACGGGTGCAGGTGAAGCTGAAAAGCGTGTCGGTCCAGTGATGGACGGATTGGACGGTGGCGGTGTCGTATTTGCTCATGGCTTTGAAAACGGACGCGCGTGGCGAACGCGTGTAACGGGCCCAAAAACGGGCAAAAAACCGAGTGCGACGGCCCGATCGCGGATCGGCCGGCCGGCGCGTCGGACACGCGCCTTCTCGATGACAGACGTTTGAGGAACTCGTTATTTTACCCTGTTGACGCGGATCGCGGGCTTGACCCCCGCGGCCGCGCGGATTTGGCGCAACATATCCTTTCAACGAACTTTCATCGATCGGCCGCCCGTTTCGCGCCGAGGCCGGCGCATTCCGGCGGCGCCGTGACCGGCGGCGCGCCCGACCGGGCAACTTACTGCGGATCGAGGCGCAGGCGCGCGATGTACGGCAGGTGGTCCGACAGCCATGCGGCCTCGCCGGACGGCGCGCGCCATTCGAGCGGCGTCAGGCCGCGCACGAACATCTTGTCGAGCGCGAGCGCCGGCGAGAACGCCGGAAACGTGCGGCCCGATTCGCCGAGCAGCGTCGCGACCTCGGACAGCCCGATCTCGCCGAACAGCGCGACCGAATCGTTGCGCCAGTCGTTGAAGTCGCCGGCGAGCATCAGCGGGCCGTCGCCCGCGTTGCGCACGATCCAGTGCGCGATCCAGTGCATCTGGCGCAGCCGCGCGGCGCGCGTGAGCGCGAGATGCGCGCACAGCAGCGTGACCGGGCGTGCGCCCGCGAGCGTCGCGCGCGCGACCAGCAGCCCGCGCCGCTCGAAGCGGTGCGCGGAGATGTCCCAGCGGCCGCCGAGGTCGAGCGGATGCGGCGACAGGATCGCATTGCCGTGCCGCCACGACGGCTTGAACACGTTGGGCCCGAGCGCGATCTGCCAGTCGAGCGCCTGCGCGATCTCGGTGGCCTGGCAATGCCACACGTCGTCGACCGCGTCGTCCATCGGCGCGCCGAAGCCCGGGGCGAGCATCGGGCGCGGCATGCGGCGCGCCATCGCTTCCTGCAGGAAATACACGTCGGCGTGCGTCGACTGCATCCAGTCGCGCATCGCGTTCCACGCGGTGAAGCCGAGCGGCGAGCGGCCCTTGTGCAGATTCCAGCTGACGGCGGTGATTTCGTCGGGCGCGGCGTGCGGTTCGGCGAACGGCAGCGAGAGGGCGTCGGCGGACATGACGCTCAATCCTTCGCGACGTGCGCGCGCACGCGGTAGACGAGATGCGGATGCTGCTCGACGAGCGTCCAGTCGGTCCAGGCGTCGCCGCCGACCGACAGGCCGGGGTGGCTCGCGACGATTTGCCGCGGCGACGCGGGCAAGCACGGATCGCCGCGCGCGTTTTCGTCGTCGAGCGTTTCCTGCACGTCGAGCCCGAGCGACACCGTGTTCGCGCTGGCATCGACGGCGAGCGGGGCGACCGACACCGAGCGCGCGCGCTCGGTCGGCACGACGCGCGCGGCATTGCCGCAGCCCACCGGCACGGCGGCCGGATAGCGATGGGTATCGGTGCGGGACTGGCCCACGGTGGTGTTTTGCTGGAACGTGTCGATCGTCTGACCGTCGCGCACCACCTGGATTTCCCATGCGACGACGGCGGGCGCGGGGCTCTGCGCATGGGCGGCGAGCACGACGCTCGCAAGCAGGACGGCCAGGCCGTGTTTCAGCATGAAACGTCTCCGGAAACGCGGGATAGCGGGGAACGGACGCACATCTTACGCCCGATCGATTTCGGTCGCGATGTGACGGGAGGTGCCGCGGCAGGTTCGCAGCACGATGCGGTCCTGCTCGACAGGTAAGGCCGCGTCATGCGTTTTCAAGCGAAAAAGCGCGTGAATTCGGCGACGCTCGCGCGCTCGGTGACGAGACGGTTCTCGATCGCGTCGGGGTCCGCATGGCCGAGCGCCATCCCGCAGACGAACTGTTCGTTCGGCGGAATGCCGAGGTGGTCGGCGACGATCCGGTGAAACGGCACGAACGCGGCCTGCGGGCAGGTATCGAGGCCGCGGGCGCGCGCGGCCGTCATCACGCCTTGCAGGAACATCCCGCAATCGAGCCACGCGCCGCGTGTCATGACCCGGTCCAGCGTGAAGAACAGCGCGACCGGCGCATCGAAGAAACGGAAATTGCGTGCGTGCTGCGCGTGCATGCGCGCCTTCTCGTCGCGGCGAATGTTCAACAGGCCGTACAGATCCCAGCCGACCTTGCGGCGCCGGTCGATATACGGCGACACCCATTCGCGCGGGTAGTAGTCGTATTCGGCAACGTATTTCTCGTCGCGCGCCGGATCGTCGTAGGCCGCGGTGAGCGCGGCGGCGAGCGCGTCGCGCGTGGCGCCCGTCGCGACGTACACGCGCCATGGCTGGATGTTGGTGCCCGACGGCGCGCGGCTCGCGGCTTCGAGGATCGCCTCGATCGTTTCGCGCGGCACGGGCGTCGGCAGGAACGCACGGACCGAACGACGCGACTTGAGCGCGGCGTCGACGGAACGGATCGCGTCGGCGTCGACGCGCGGAGAAGCAGCGGGGATGGACATCGGCAACCCTTCGGGCGAGGCGTCGGGCGAGGTGCGCAGCAGCGTGTGCGCGGCGCGCGGACGCCGTCGGCGAGCCCGGCGCGAGCCTCGTGAACTTTCGATCATACGCCGCGGCGCGCGGCCCTGCAGCGTGCGCGCGCTGTTAGCAGCAGACGCACCCGGCTGCTTGCTTGCATGGCGATGCGGGATCGCTACACTGAAATCGTAAGGGTCTGATGAGTATGTGACGGCAAGTGCAGCGAGGTAGGTATGACGACGGCGATGGTGAAACAGGAACTGGCGGTGGCGTCCTTCAGCACGGTGTACGACCTCGAGCAGGTCGAGACGGCGCTGGGCGACCTGAACGAGAGCGCAAGCGACGCACTGCGCTCGACCTACGAGAAGATGCTCAAGACGGGGAATCTGCGTTTCTGCGTGAAGCCGAACCGGATGCCGTCGTTCGACGCGCTCGGCGAAGCGTTGCCGAATTTCGGCGAGCCGCTCGATGACGTACGCAAGCAGATCGCGCTGTGTCTCGAAACGGACGACCGGCTCGAACTGATGCCGATCCTGCTGCTCGGGCCGCCCGGGATCGGCAAGACGCATTTCGCGAAGGCGCTCGCGCAGCTGCTCGGCACCGCGTACCACTACGTGCCGATGAGTTCACTGACGGCGGGCTGGATCCTGTCGGGTGCATCGTCGCAATGGAAGAACGCGAAGCCCGGCAAGGTGTTCGACGCGCTCGTGAACGGCAGCTACGCGAACCCGGTGATCGCGGTCGACGAAATCGACAAGGCCGGCAGCGATGCGCAATACGATCCGCTCGGCGCGCTGTATGCGTTGCTCGAGCACGACACCGCGCGCGCGTTCGTCGACGAATTCGCGGAAGTGCCGATCAACGCGGGCAACGTGATCTGGATCGCGACCGCGAACGACGCGCACGCGATTCCCGAGCCGCTGCTCAACCGGATGAACGTGTACGAGATCGCGCCGCCCGATGCGGCCGGCGCGCGCCGGATCGCGCAGACGATCTACGACGAGATCCGCACGTCGCATGCGTGGGGGCGGCGCTTTCCCGATACGCTCGGCGACGACGCGCTCGACGTGCTGGCCGCGACACCGCCGCGCACGATGCGCCGCGCGCTGCTGCACGCGTTCGGCGCCGCGCGGCTCGACGGCCGCGACGCGATCGCGCCGGCCGACATCCGCGCCGACGAAGGCGCGGCGAAGCGCCGGCCGATCGGCTTCTGACGCGGCCACGCGCGCACGGCTGCGGCGTGCGCGCGTGGCATTCGTTGCGCGGTCGGCCGCATCGTCGCGCCACGATGCGCGCGCGTTCGGCAAGCGGGCGAACCGGGACGTACAATTCCCCTCTCTCCCTTCGACGCGCGAGCAGCGCGAAAAGCCATGGAGCAGACGGATTGTGTCGTGATCGGCGCGGGTGTCGTCGGTCTGGCGATCGCGCGCGAACTCGCCGCGCGCGGGCGTGAAACGATCGTGCTCGAGGCGGCCGACGCGATCGGCACGAGCACGAGTTCGCGCAACAGCGAGGTGATTCACGCGGGGCTCTACTATCCGCGCGGGTCGCTGAAGGCGGTGACGTGCGTGCACGGGCGCGACCTGCTGTACGAATTCTGCGACACCCATCACGTGCCGCACCGGCGCACGGGCAAGTTGCTCGTCGCGACGAGTGCCGCGCAGGTGAAGCAGTTGAAGGCGATCGCCGCGCGCGCGGCCGAAAACGGCGTACTCGACCTGCTGCCGCTCACGCGCGCCGAGGCGCAGACGCTCGAGCCCGCGCTCGAATGCGTGGAGGCACTGTTCTCGCCGTCGACGGGCATCGTCGACAGCCACCAGCTGATGCTCGCGCTGCTCGGCGATGCGGAGCGCGACGGCGCCGTGTGCGCGCTGCAATCGCCGGTCGAAGCGATCGACGTGCTGCGCGGCGGGCGCTTCATCGTGCGCACCGGCGGCGCCGCGCCGGCCGAGATCGACGCCACCTGCGTGATCAACAGCGCGGGCCTCGGCGCGCAGGCGCTCGCGCGCCGCACGCGCGGCCTCGATCCGCGCTGGGTGCCGCCGCTCTACCTCGCGCGCGGAAATTATTTCAGCCTGTCGCGCCGTGCGCCGTTCTCGCACCTGATCTATCCGATGCCCGATCGCGCGGGGCTCGGCGTGCACCTGACGCTCGATCTCGGCGGGCAGGCGCGCTTCGGCCCGGACGTCGAGTGGTGCGATTCGTTGCGCTACGAAGTCGATCCGGCGCGCGCGGGCGCGTTCTACGCGTCGATTCGCGCATTCTGGCCAGGCCTGCCCGACGATGCGCTGCAGCCGGCGTACGCGGGCATCCGGCCGAAGGTCGCGGGGCCCGGCGAGCCGCCGGCCGACTTCATCGTGCAGGGCGCCGCGCAGCACGGCGTGCGCGGGCTCGTAAACCTGTTCGGCATCGAGTCGCCGGGGCTCACCGCCGCGCTCGCGCTCGCGCAGCGCGTCGGCGACATGGTGTCGCGCACGTGACGCACGGCCCGCCGCCGCGCGGGCCGGCCGGATGAGCCCGTGTGAAATCCCTTATCTCCGGCATTTCGGCGCGCACATTTATCCGCTTGGGCGTTATTCTGTCGTACGCCGTCGCCAGAACGGCTTTCAAACCGATAACGTTGGAGCGAGTCCCCCATGAAAACATCCCGTCGGAGTTTCCTGATTACGAGCATTGGCGCCGTGTCCGCGCTGGCGCTGTCGCGCGAAGCGCTGGCCGATGCGCCGATGCTGTCGGAAACCGATCCGACCGCGACGGCGCTCGGCTACAAGGCCGATGCCACGAAGGTCGACAAGACGAAGTACCCGAAATACGCAGCGGGCCAGGATTGCGCGGCCTGCATGCTGTACCAGGGCAAGAAGGGCTCGGCTGCGGGCCCGTGCGGCGCGTTCCCCGGCAAGCAGGTGTCGGCGAAGGGCTGGTGCAGCGCTTTCTCGAAGATGGGTTGAGGCCCGTGCGGCGTCGTGCGATGCCGCATTGTGGCGAAAACCGCAACACGCTCGCTGTCGTTCGATGGCGGGCGTTTTTTATTGCTTGAAAACGGTTCCGCCGCTTTCTACACTCGCTGCACACCAGCGCGCCGCGGCACCGCGCGCGCCGAACCGCCCGACACGGCGTATCCACGAGGACGAGGCACGCATGGCGACGATTGCGAATTCAACGAAAGCGACCCGGCCCGAGCGTGCGCTGAACCGGCGCGCGGTGGTGGCCGCCGTGATCGGCAATGCGCTCGAGTGGTACGACTTCACGGTGTTCGGCTTCATGACGGTCGTGATCGCCGAGCTGTTCTTCCCGACCACCAGCGAATACTCGTCGCTGCTGCTCACCACCGCGACGTTCGGCGTCGCGTTCTTCATGCGCCCGATCGGCGGCATCGTGTTCGGGCTGTACGCGGACCGCGCGGGCCGCAAGGCCGCGCTGTCGCTCGTGATCCTGTTGATGACGGCCGGCATCTTCCTGCTCGCGATCGCGCCGCCCTATGCGGCGATCGGCATCGGCGGGCCGCTCCTGATCGTGCTCGGCCGCCTGCTGCAGGGCTTTTCCGCGGGCGGCGAGTTCGGCAGCGCGACGGCGCTGCTGATCGAAGCCGCGCCGTTCTCGAAACGCGGTTTCTACGGCAGCTGGCAGATGGCGAGCCAGGCGGCCGCGCTGCTGATCGGCGCGCTCGTCGGCGCGGCCGTCACGCGCGGGCTGTCGCACGACGCGCTGCGCAGCTGGGGCTGGCGCGTGCCGTTCATCCTCGGGCTCGTGATCGGCCCGATCGGCTTCTACATCCGCCGCCATCTCGCGGATTCCGAAGCATTCCTGCATGCGCAGCAAAGTGCGCGCCGCGCGACGCTCGGCGAAGTGTTCACGCGCCACCCGCGCGAGGTGCTGTGCGGGCTCGGCTCGGTGATCGCGCTCACGGTGACGATCTACGTGCTGATCAGCTATCTGCCGACCTTCGCGGTGAAGCAACTGAAGCTGCCTTATGCGGAATCGTTCTACGCGGTGATCGTCGGCAACCTGCTGCTGATGGTGCTGTCGCCGGTCGCGGGCGCGTGGTCGGACCGCATCGGCCGAAAAGGGCTGTCGCTGTGGTCGCTCGTGCTGACGCTCGCGCTGATGTATCCGCTGTTCGCGTGGCTCGACGCGGCGCCGAGCATCGGGCGGCTGATCGCGGTACAGGCCGTGCTGTCGGTGACGCTCGCGGGCTACTACGGGCCGTTCGGCGCGATGATCGCCGAACTCTTTCCGGCCAACGTGCGCTCGACCGGGCTGTCGATCGCGTACAACGTCGCGGTGATGCTGTTCGGCGGCTTCGGCCAGTTCATCGTCACGTGGCTGATCAAGGTCACGGGCACACCGCTCGCGCCGACCTACTACGTGATGGCGGGGCTCGCGCTGTCGATCGTCGCGGTCGCGTTCGTGCCCGCGCGCAGCGCCGATCTCGATGCGCCGGCGTGACGACATGACGATTCGAAGACGGTCATCGCATCGTTTCGCAAAACGCAATGATGTGCTGCGGAACGCGGGGGAAACGGTGCGTCGCCCCCTTCGTGTTCGCACCCGAATTGTTTAGTCGTCGAACGAAACATGCCGCGAAATGAACGGAATCGTCGCTCGCGCGCGTTGTCGCATTTTTTACCCACACTAAAAATCGGCAAAAACCCGGCGGGCATCTAGAAGAGTTTTTTCTCCAGCTTGTTGCCACATCGTTAGCTCAAGTAATATCCGCGTACGCCGGACCCTGGCGGGACCGGTTCCGATCTGGAGACCTGGAGGAAACATGGAATACAACCGTCTGTTGCACACCCTGCGTGTTACCGCCATGGCAGGCGTGGCAGCGGCATCGCTCGGCGTCGCGGGCTCTGCATTCGCACAGATCCCGAACAAAACGCTCGTCTACTGCTCAGAAGGCAGCCCGGCGGGTTTCGATTCCGCGCAATTCACGACCGGCGTCGATTTCACCGCCGCCACGTTCACCGTCTACAACCGCCTCGTCGAATTCGAGCGCGGCGGCACGAAGGTCGAGCCCGGCCTCGCCGAGAAGTGGGACGTGTCGTCCGACGGCAAGGTATACACGTTCCACCTGCGCCATGGCGTGAAGTTCCACACGACCGACTTCTTCAAGCCTACGCGCGAGTTCAACGCGGACGACGTCGTGTTCTCGTTCGAGCGCATGCTCGATCCGAACAACGCGTTTCGCAAGGCGTACCCGGTGTCGTTCCCGTACTTCACCGACATGGGCCTCGACAAGCTGATCACGAAGATCGAGAAGGTCGACCCGTATACCGTGAAGTTCACGCTGGCCGAGCCGAACGCGCCGTTCATCCAGAACATGGCGATGGAATTCGCGTCGATCCTGTCGGCCGAATACGGCGACCAGTTGATGAAGGCCGGCAAGGCCGCCGACATCAACCAGAAGCCGATCGGCACGGGCCCGTTCATCTTCCGCAGCTACACGAAGGACGCGACGATCCGCTTCGATGGCAATCCTGATTACTGGAAGAAGGGCGCGGTGAAGCTGTCGAAGCTGATCTTCTCGATCACGCCGGATCCGGGCGTGCGCGTGCAGAAGATCAAGCGCAACGAATGCCAGGTGATGAGCTATCCGCGCCCGGCCGACATCGCGACGCTGAAGGCCGATCCGAACGTCGACATGCCGTCGCAGGCCGGCTTCAACCTCGGCTACCTCGCGTACAACGTCGAGCACAAGCCGGTCGACAAGCTCGAAGTGCGTCAGGCGCTCGACATGGCGATCAACAAGAAGGCGATCCTCGAATCCGTCTACCAGGGCGCCGGCCAGGCCGCGACCGCGCCGATGCCGCCGACCCAATGGTCGTACGACAAGAACCTGAAGATGGCTGCCTACGACACCGCGAAGGCGAAGGCGCTGCTCGCGAAGGCAGGCTATCCGAACGGTTTCGAGATCACGCTGTGGGCGATGCCGGTGCAGCGCGCGTACAACCCGAACGCCCGCCTGATGGCCGAGATGATCCAGGCCGACTGGGCGAAGATCGGCGTGAAGGCGAAGATCGTCACGTACGAGTGGGGCGAGTACATCAAGCGCGCGCACGGCGGCGAGCAGGACACGATGCTGATCGGCTGGACCGGCGACAACGGCGATCCCGACAACTGGCTCGGCACGCTGCTCGGCTGCGAGGCGATCAAGGGCAACAACTTCTCGCACTGGTGCTACAAGCCGTTCGACGACCTGGTCCAGAAGGGCCGCACGACGACGGGCCAGGACGCGCGCACGAAGCTCTACACGCAGGCGCAGCAGATCTTCGCGCAACAACTGCCGTTCTCGCCGATCGCGAACTCGACGGTCTATCAGCCGGTGCGCAAGAACGTGGTCGACATGCGTATCGAACCGCTCGGCTATGCCCGCTTCGACGGGGTTAGCGTGAAGTAACACGCCTGTCGTAAGCTGTCGCGAAGACCGGCTAACTCATCCGGCGGCGGGAGGCCAAAAGCTTCCCGTCGCCGGTCGCACATTTCCCACAAGAAAATACGAGACGCATCATGTTCAGATTCGTGTTGCGCCGCGTGGGGATGGTGATCCCGACCTTCATCGGCATCACCATCCTGGCGTTTGCGCTGATTCACCTGATACCGGGCGACCCCATCGAAGTGATGATGGGCGAGCGCGGCGTCGATCCCGCGATGCACGCAGAGGCGATGAAACGCCTCGGGCTCGACGAGCCGCTGCCGCTGCAGTACCTCCACTACGTCGGCCGGGCGCTGCACGGCGACCTCGGCACGTCGATCATCACCAACACGAGCGTCGCGGGCGAATTCTTCGCGCGCTTCCCGGCGACCGTCGAACTGTCGCTGTGCGCGCTCGTGTTCGCGCTCGTCGTCGGCCTGCCGGCCGGCGTGATCGCCGCGCTGCGGCGCGGCTCGGTCATCGACCACGGCGTGATGGGCACCGCGCTCACCGGCTACTCGATGCCGATCTTCTGGTGGGGGCTGATCCTCATCATGGTGTTTTCGTCGTACCTCGGCTGGACGCCCGTGTCGGGCCGCATCGCCGTCGAATACGACTTTCCGCATCCGACGGGCTTCATGCTGATCGACGCGCTGCTCGCGCCCGACGAAGGCTCGTTCAAGTCGGCGGTGAGCCACCTGATCCTGCCCGCGATCGTGCTCGGCACGATCCCGCTCGCGGTGATCGCGCGGATGACGCGCTCGTCGATGCTCGAAGTGCTGCGCGAGGACTACATCCGCACCGCCCGCGCGAAAGGGCTGTCGCCCGTGCGCGTGGTCGTCGTGCATGCACTGCGCAATGCGCTGATCCCGGTCGTCACCGTGATCGGCCTGCAGATCGGCACGCTGCTTGCGGGCGCCGTGCTGACCGAGACGCTCTTTTCGTGGCCCGGCATCGGCAAGTGGCTGATCGACGCGATCGGCCGCCGCGACTATCCGGTCGTCCAGGGCGGCATCCTGCTGATCGCGACGCTCGTGATCGTCGTGAACCTGGTCGTCGACCTGCTGTACGGCGTGCTGAATCCGCGCATCCGCCACACGAGGTAATTCCATGAGCAATCTGCAAAACACCCTGCCGAGCGAATCCGCGCCGGCCGGCGGCCGTGCGCTCGCGCTGCGCGAGTTCTGGGCCAACTTCTCGCGCAACCGCGGCGCCGTCGGCGCGGGCATCGTCGTGATCGTGCTGATCGTCGTCGCACTGTTCGCGCCGCTGATTGCGCCGCACAGCCCGGTCGAGCAATACCGCGACTACGTGAAGATTCCGCCCGCGTGGCTCGCCGGCGGCAACTGGCAATTCATCCTCGGCACCGACGAAGCGGGCCGCGACATTCTTTCGCGGCTGATGTTCGGCGCGCGGATGTCGTTCTGGATCGGCTTCGTGTCGGTCGTGCTCGCGCTGATCCCCGGCATCGTGCTCGGCCTGATCGCCGCGTTCTTCCAGAAATGGGCCGACACGCCGGTGATGCGCATCATGGACGTGCTGCTCGCGCTGCCGTCGCTGCTGCTCGCGGTCGCGGTCGTCGCGATCATCGGCCCGGGCCTCACCAACACGATGTTCGCGATCGCGATCGTCGCGCTGCCGGCCTACGTGCGCCTCACGCGCGCGTCGGCGCTCGGCGAGCTGCAGAAGGAATACGTGACCGCGTCGCGCGTGGCCGGCGCCGGCACGTTGCGCCTGATGTTCTCGCAGGTGCTGCCGAACTGCACGGCGCCGCTGATCGTGCAGGCGACGCTCGGCTTCTCGTCGGCGATCCTCGACGCGGCCGCGCTCGGCTTCCTCGGTCTCGGCGTGCAGCCGCCGACCGCCGAGTGGGGCGCGATGCTCGCGTCCGCGCGCGACTACATCGACAACGCGTGGTGGATCGTGACGATGCCCGGGCTGTCGATCCTGATTTCGGTGCTCGCGATCAACCTGCTCGGCGACGGGCTGCGCGACGCGCTCGATCCCAAACTGAAGCGGATGGCGTGATATGAAACGACCCCCACACTCTCTTCGTTCGTTGCCCCCCAAGGGGGCGGTCATCCTCCTTGGGGCGGCCCGGCGGAGGACGACATGACCCAAAATCTACTGACTATCCGCAATCTCGCGGTGAACTTCAACGGCCTGCCCGCGGTCGACCGGATCAACCTGTCGGTCGCGCCGGGCGAGGTGGTGGGCGTCGTCGGCGAATCGGGCTCGGGCAAGAGCGTGACGATGATGGCGCTGATGGGCCTGATCGACGCGCCCGGCAAGGTGACGGCCGACGAGGTCACGTTCGACGGCGTCGACCTGCTGAAAGCGTCGCCGAAGGCGCGCCGCAAGATCGTCGGCAAGGACATCGCGATGGTGTTCCAGGACGCGCTGACGAGCCTGAATCCGAGCTACACGGTCGGCTACCAGATCAAGGAAGTGCTGAAGCTGCACGAAGGCCTGCGCGGCGACGCGCTGCACCGGCGCGCGCTCGAACTGCTCGACCAGGTCGGCATTCCCGATGCGAAGAACCGCATCGCGTCGTTCCCGCACCAGATGTCGGGCGGGATGAACCAGCGCGTGATGATCGCGATGGCCGTCGCGTGCAACCCGAAGCTCCTGATCGCCGACGAGCCGACCACCGCGCTCGACGTGACGATCCAGGCGCAGATCATGGATCTGCTCGTGAAGCTGCAGAAGGAGCGCGGGATGGCGCTCGTGCTGATCTCGCACGATCTGGCGGTGGTATCCGAGGTCGCGCATCGCGTCGCGGTGATGTACGCGGGCGAGGTCATCGAGACCAACCGCGTGCCCGACATCTTCCGCGCGCCGCATCATCCGTACACCGAAGCGCTGCTCGCGGCGATTCCCGAGCACAATCGGGGGGCGCGTCGCCTTGCCGCATTGCCGGGCATGGTGCCGGGCCGCGATGATCGCCCGTCCGGGTGCCTCTTCGCGCCGCGCTGCAAGTACGTCGTCGACGATTGCCGCAAGGCGCGGCCGGCGCTCGACACGCTGGTGCCGGGCAACGATGCGATGCGCGCGCGCTGCATCAAGCCGCTCAATGTTTCCAACCTCGACCTGACGGGAGGCGCACGATGAATGCAGTCCAGGATACGCGCCACGTGTCGCACGACGAGGACGTCCTGGTGGCCGACGGCCTCGCGAAGCACTATTCGGTGAAGCGCGGGATGTTCGGGCAGGGCACGGTGAAGGCGCTGAACGGCGTGTCGTTCTCGCTGAAGCGCGGCAAGACGCTCGCCGTCGTCGGCGAGTCGGGCTGCGGGAAGTCGACGCTCGCGCGCCAGCTCACGATGATCGAGACGCCCACGTCGGGCAGCCTGACGATCGACGGCAAGAACGTGGCCGGCGCGAGCCGCGACACGGTCGCCGACCTGCGTCGCCGCGTGCAGATGGTGTTCCAGAACCCGTTCGCGTCGCTCAACCCGCGCAAGACCGTCGAGCAGACGCTCGCCGAGCCGCTCGAGATCAACGCGAACCTGACGGCAGCCGAGCGCGCCGCGCGCATCGCGCAGATCATGCGCACGGTCGGGCTGCGGCCCGAGCACGCGAAGCGCTATCCGCACATGTTCTCCGGCGGCCAGCGCCAGCGGGTCGCGATCGCGCGCGCGATGATCCTCGATCCGCGCATCGTCGTCGCCGACGAGCCGGTGTCTGCGCTCGACGTGTCGATCCAGGCGCAGATCCTGAACCTGTTCATGGATCTGCAGGAGCAGTTCAAGACGAGCTACGTGTTCATCTCGCACAACCTGTCGGTGGTCGAGCACGTCGCGGACGACGTGATGGTGATGTACTTCGGCAGCGTCGCCGAGCTCGGCGACAAGGCGACGATCTACGCACGGCCGCGCCATCCGTACACGCAGGCGCTGATGTCGGCGACGCCGGCGATCTTCGAGGAAGACCGCCGCGTGCAGATCAAGCTGCAGGGCGAGCTGCCGTCGCCGCTCAATCCGCCGTCGGGCTGCTCGTTTCACCAGCGCTGCCCGTACGCGGTCGAGCGGTGCCGCGTCGAGGAGCCGCAATTGCGTGAAGTGGACGGCCGGCGCGTGGCCTGCCATCGCGCCGAGGAGGTCGGGGAGGAGAATGCCTGAAGCGTTGGCGGCGCGCGTGTCCGGCGTGCGCCGTGCGGGGGCAGGCGGCGCGCGCGCAATGCGCGCATACCGCTACGCGCGGCGCTGGAGCGTGCGCACCGTCACGGGCGCGGCGCTGGCCGGCGCGTGCGTGGCGGCCAGCGTCGTGGTGCCCGTCGAGCCGGCGCGCGCCGAAGGGCGTGCGCCGGCGACTTCGCCGATTCATCCGTCGCAGGTTCCGCCGCCCGGCATGAGCCTGCCGGGCTTCCATGCGCCGGCCGGATCGGACGGCACGGTGTCGCGCGGCACCGTGCGCGTGCAGCCGGCGCGCATGCCGTTCTACGTCGCGACCAAGGGCAAGGTCACGCTCTACGTGCTCGGCACGCTGCACACGGGCGATCCGTCCGATTACCCGAGCGCGCAGCCGTTCCGGCCGCGCATCCTCGCGGCGCTCGCCGCGTCGCCGACGCTCGCGCTCGAACTTTCGCCCGACGACCTGCTCGAATCGCAGGACGACGTGTCGAAATACGGCGTGTGTCGCTACCCGTGCCTGCAGCGCCTGCTGCCCGAGCCGCTGTGGCAGCGGCTCGCGGCGCGCCTGCGCGGCAATCCGGCCGCGCTCGCCGAGATCCGCAAGATGCGGCCGTGGCTCGCGGCGCTCGTCGTCGAGACCTACGATTCGCTGTCGGCGGGCCTGCAGACCGAATACGGCACCGAGGCGCAACTGCAGAACGTGTTCCTGAAGAAGAAGGGCGGCCGCGTGATCGGACTCGAGACGCTCGCCGAACAGATGCGCGCGTTCACCGGGCTGACGCTCGCCGAGCAGCGCGAGATGCTCGCGCAGGACATGGTGCAGACGCCCGCGCAGAACGCCGACGACATCAAGGCGCTGCACCGGCTGTGGCGAATTGGCGACGCCGATGCGATCTCCGCATGGGCCGTCGCGAAGAGCGAGCGGCTCGCGCATTCGAAGGCGTTGTCGGCGTCGCTCGACAACAAGATCGTGTACGAACGCAACCGGCGCTTCGTTGCACGGATGACGGCAATCGCCGCGCCGAACCGGCCGCTGTTCGTCGCGATCGGCGCGCTGCATCTGGGTGGCCCGCGCGGCGTGCTCGAATTGTTGCGCCAGCAAGGATACCGGGTCGACGCGAACTGATCGCGCCCGCCTGCCCGCATCGATCTTCCCCTGTTTGATCGACGTCGCACGCACGGCGCGCAGCGCCTGCGCAGTGGCGTCGCTCGATAAGGAAAACCCTTGAATCGTCGGAAAATAGCGTTTAAAACGATTGACATCCCGTTCGGCCGATATCTATTCTTCACCCCACAAGTTGAAAAAATGAAAAGAATAGATAAGTTCTACGGGGTAGCAGAAATAAAGCGCGGGGTGAGCGTCGCCGGCACATGAAGCATGTGCCGGCCGCGGAGAGTCTGCATGCACGGCGGGGCCAATCGTCGTCGAAAACACATGCATGCAGGCCGACTTGCACATAAGCGACGTTCCGCCGTCTGACCGGGGAAGGCAGTGATCGGGCGGCGGCGGACGTTTTTTAATCCGGAATATTTTTCCGGTCACCGTCGAAAGACGGTTTCGGGGGGCGAATCGACAGACGGCGAAGCCGCAGCGATTGCGCCAACGGAAAAGCGCCACGAGGGCGCTTTTTTCTTTGGTGCGACAAAACGCGCGACACGCGGGCGATGCGCCGGATGCTTCGTTACGCGCCTTCGTCGGCCTGCAGCGCGCCGGGCGCCACGACGTCGACGCCGGCCGCCTCGAGCGCCGCGCGAATCCTTTTCGCGAACGCCAGCGCATGCGGCCCGTCGCCATGCAGGCAGACGGTCTGCGCATTGAGCGGCACCCATTCGCCGCTCAATGCGCGCACCTGCCGGTTGCGCACCATGTCGAGCGTGCGCGCGAGCACCGCATCTTCATCGTCGATCAACGCGCCGGGCAGGCTGCGCGGCACCAGCGAGCCGTCCGCGCGATAGCCGCGATCGGCGAATACTTCCTCCACCGCCGCGAGCCCCGCATGTCGCGCGGCCGCGATGAACACGCTGTTCGCGAGCCCGAACACCGCGAGCGACGGATCGAAGTCGTGGATCGCGGATACCACCGCGTCGGCGATCATCGGATCGCGCGCGGCCTGGTTGTACAGCGCGCCGTGCGGTTTCACGTGCGCGATGCGCCCGCCCTCGGCCTGCGCGATCGCAGACAGCGCGCCGAGCTGGTACAGCACGCCCGCGTAGATGTCGCCGGCCGGCAACTGCATTTCCTTGCGGCCGAAATTCTCCGGATCGTGAAAGCTCGGATGCGCGCCGATCGACACGCCTTTCTGCACGGCCCAGCGCACGCAGTCGCGCATCGCATTCGCGCCGCCCGCATGCCATCCGCATGCGATGTTCGCCGACGTGACGAGGTCGAGCAGCGCCTCGTCCGATCCGCATCCTTCGCCGAGATCGGCATTCAGATCGATTTCCATAACGTTCCTCGTCCACTGATTGCGTGGCGCGTCCTCCGTGCCGCTTCCGTCATTGTCACGCCGCGCGCGTTTGGGCGGCGCGGCGCGCTTCCTCGCGCATCTCGATCGCGACGTCGATCTGCCGCAAGTACGCCCGTTCCGCGACGAGGGCGGCGCGTGCGGCGTCGAGCGTCGTGCGCACGAAGCGGATCGGCAGGTTGAGCCGCGCCTGCGCGAGCTTCCACAGGTCGGCGCGGATCACCGTGCCGATCTTCGGGTAGCCGCCGGTGGTCTGGGCGTCGTGCATCAGCACGATCGGCTGGCCGTTCGGCGGCACCTGGATCGTGCCGGGCAGCACCGCGTGCGACAGCAGCTCGACCGGGCGCTCGCGCACGAGCTCGGCGCCGGCGAGCCGATAGCCCATCCGGTTGCTGTTCGCGGTGACGAGCCATTCCTCGTCCCAGAACGCCTGCTGCGAATCGGCCGCGAACGACGCGTAGTCGGGGCCCGGCAGCACGCGCACGGGCATCGCCCACGGTGCGTGCGCGGGGCGGTGACGGCGCGGCGGCTCGTCGACGCGCACGAACGCGCACCACGCCGGCGCCTTCACGCCGAATTCGGGCGCATCGGCCGCGAGGCAACCCGCGCCGGCCGGCGGCACGCCGACCGGGAGCCGGTCGCCGTCGCGCAGCGCGCGGCCGCCGAGACCGCCGAAGCGCGACGCGAGATCGGTGCTGCGCGAGCCGAGCATCGGCAGCACGTCGATGCCGCCCGCGATACACAGGTAGCCGCGCATGCCGCGTTTCGCGGCCGGCAGCACAAGCGTCTGCCCGGCGCGGACCGGCAGGCTCCACCATGAGTACACGGGCTTGCCGTCGAGCGTCGCGCCGAATTCGGTGCCGGCGATCGCGATGCGCGTCGCGCGCGTGAAGCGGAACGTGGCGGGGCCGATCGTGATTTCGACGGCCGCCGCGTCGGGGCGGTTGCCGACGAGCCGGTTGCCGACCTCGAGCGCGAGGCCGTCGAGCGCGCCGCCTTGCGCGACGCCGAGATGGCGCGTGCCGCGGCGCCCGAGATCCTGCACGGTCGACAGCGGGCCGGCCCGCACGACCTCGATGGTGCCCGGTGCGTGGCTCTGGGTCATCGTGGGTCGACTCCCGCAACGGTGAAGCGTACGCGGTCGCCGGGCAGCAGCAGCGTCGGCTGCGGCCGCGCCGGATCGAACAGCGACTGCGACGTGCGGCCGATCAGTTGCCAGCCGCCGGGCGACGTGGCCGGGTAGATGCCGGTTTGCGCGCCGCCGATGCCGACCGAGCCGGCCGGCACCTCCAGGCGCGGCGCCGCGCGGCGCGGCGTGTGCAGCGACGCGTCGAGGCCGCCGAGATACGCGAAGCCCGGCTGGAATCCGACGAAGAACACGACGTAGGTGCCGGCCGCGTGGCGCGCGACGACCTCGTCGGCCGACAGGCCCGTGTGGGCGGCGACGGCGGCCAGGTCGGGGCCGGCGGCCCCGCCGTACTCGACCGGGATCTCGACCTCTTGGCCGTCCGCGTGCTCGACGTCGGCCGTCTCCCACGCGTCGCGCAGCGCGGGCGTGAGCGAGTCGGCCGTCGCGGCGAGCGCGTCGAACACGATGGTCAGGTTGTTCATGCCGGGGACGACGTCGATCACGTCGGGCCACGCGCGCGCGGCCTCGGCCACGGCCCAGACGCGGCGCTGGCAATCGAGCGTGGCGGGCGGCGGCACCTCGCAGACGAGGGCGGCATCGCCGAGCGGATAAATGCGGGGTTGCGTCATCGGACTGGCACGGTTCGGACGGCAATGTTAGCGCACATTGTCGACAAAATATCGACAACTTATCAATAAGCGTTTTTGCCTAGCCCGAAGGCCGGGGCTTCTGGCGTACACTCGGGCACATCCTGTCATCCGGCTTGCGCCGCCTTTCCATGAAGCGTCCTGCGACCAAGATCGTGTCATCCGAACACCTCGTTTCCGATTCGAGCGCGGAGCTGTCGGAGCTCGAATACGGGCTCATCATGGCCGGCAACGCGTTCAACCGCTGGATGGTGCGCTGCATGTCGGCGGCGGGGGCGAAGGACATGACGGCGGTCGAGGTCTCGCTGCTGCATCACGTCAGCCATCGCGAACGCAAGAAGAAGCTCGCCGACATCTGCTTCGTGCTCAATATCGAGGATACGCACGTCGCGACCTATGCGCTGAAAAAACTGATCGCCCGCGGCTACGTGAAGAGCGAGAAAAGCGGCAAGGAAGTGTTCTTCTTCGCGACCGATGCGGGCCGCGACCTGTGCCTGAAGTACCGCGAGGTTCGCGAGCACTGCCTGATCGAGACGCTGAAGGACAGCGGCCTCACCAACGAGCAGATCGGCGACGCGGCGCAGTTGCTGCGCCACGCATCGGGCCTCTACGACACGGCCGCGCGCGCGGCGGCATCGCTGTAAGCGCTGGCGGAAACGCCCGGGCGCGGCGACGCGCCCTCGGGCCGGCGGCGACGATCGCGGCGCCGTGCGCGGCATTATCCGGCGGCCGGGTAAAGCGCCCCGTCGGTGACGATCCAGCGCAGCGCGAGATCGTGCGCTTCGGCCGGCAGCGCATCGACGCGGCACGCTTCGTACGCGATGCCGACCGTCACGGGCAGCGTGTCGCCCGGCCATGCGGCGAGCGTGCGGTCGTAGTAGCCGCCGCCGTAGCCGAGCCGGTAGCGCTGCGGATCGAATCCCACGCAGGGAATCAGCAAAAGATCGGGCACGACGACGATTCCCGACGCCGGTTCGGGAATCCGGTGATGGCCTTCGCGCATCGGCGTGTGCGTGTCCCACGCGTGGAACGCGAGCGGCGTGTGACGCTCGCCGATCACCGGCAACGCGGCGCACCGGCCGGCACCCGCCGCGCACCATGCGAGCACCGCGTCGCGCGCATCGAATTCGCCCGGCAGCGGCCAGTAGAACCCGACCGTGCGCGGCGCCAGACGGTCGAGCAGCGTGCGCAGCCGCGCGTCGAGCGCGGCGTTCGCGGCGGGCTGCGACGCGGCGTCGCGACGGGCGCCGGACAGCGTTTTGCGCAGCGCAACCTTCGGGTTCGGCACAGGGTTGCGTGCTATGCTTTCGCTCACTTCGTGCTCCATTCATAACGATGTCGAACAGCCTTTTTCGAGTATATCGCGCGGTCGCGCTGATGCTTTCGGCCGGCGCGCTCGTCGCGGGCACGGCCGCGTGCGCCGCACCGAACGACGACACGCTCCCCGGGGATGACCAGATCTTCGTGCAGCTTCGCGAAGCCGCACGCCGCAACGACGCCGCGAAGGCCGCGCAGCTCGCGTCGATGATCCCGAACTATCCGGTTCCGTCCTACGTCGAGTATTTCCAGATCAAGCCGCAGCTGTTCGATTCGACGGGCCGCGCGCGCGTCGATGCGCCGGATGCGCCCGTGCAGTCGTTCCTGCAGCGCTACGATGGCCAGGCGATCGCCGATCGCCTGCGCAACGACTACCTGCTCGTGCTCGGCGCGCGCCACGACTGGCGCAATTTCGACGACCAGTACAAGCGCTTCGTGCTCGACGACGACACGCAGGTCAAGTGCTATGCGCTCGAATCGCGCGCGGCGCGCAACGAGAACGTCGCCGACGCGGCGCGCGCGCTGCTCGTCGAGCCGAAGAACTACGGCGACGCGTGCGTCGACCTGATCACCGCGCTCGCCGTCAACCAGCAGTTCACGAGCGACGACGTGTGGCAGCAGGCGCGCCTCGCGTACGAGCAGAACTACACGACGCTCGGCGGCAAGATCGTCGATGCGCTCGGCCCGCGCCCGGCCGGTTTCGACCAGGCGACGAGCGCGCCGCCGCTGTATCTCGCGCGCGGCGTCGGCCCCGATGCCGCGTCGCATCAGCTCGCGCTGATCGCGCTCGGCCGCATGGCGCGCAACGATCCGGACGCCGCCGCCGGGATGCTGACGACGGTCGCGCCTTCGCTGACCAAGCAGGAACAGGCGATCGCGTGGGGCGCGATCGGCTACCAGGGCGCGATCAAGCGCTCGCCGATGGCGTCGGTCTGGTATGCGAAATCGGCGAACGCGCCGCTGTCGAACCCGGGCTACGAATGGCGCACGCGCGCCGCGCTGCTCGCCGGCAACTGGCCGATGGTGCGCTGGTCGATCGAGCAGATGCCGCCGTCGCTGCGCAACGATCCGGCGTGGATCTACTGGCATGCGCGCGCGCTCAAGCAGAGCGGCGACACGCTGCAGGCGAACCAGGAATTCGAGCAGGTCGCCGGCCAGTTCAACTTCTACGGGCAGTTGGCCGGCGAAGAGCTCGGCCAGCGCACGACGATCCCGCCGCGCACGAAGGTGAGCGACGCCGAGATCGATGCGATGGGCAAGATCCCGGGCTTCGCGCTCGCGCAGCGTTTCTACGCACTGAACCTGCGCCTCGAAGGCAATCGCGAATGGAACTGGCCGCTGCGCGGGATGACCGATCGCCAGCTGCTCGCGGCCGCCGAATACGGCAAGCGCGTCGAGCTGCTCGACCGCACGGTCAACACGGCCGACCGCACGAAGGCCGAGCACGACTTCACGCTGCGCTATCCGTCGCCGTACCGCACGACCGTCGAGCGCTACGCGCAGTCGACGGGCCTCGACGTCGAGTGGGCGTACGGGCTGATCCGCCAGGAATCGCGCTTCATCATCAGTGCGCGTTCGTCGGTGGGCGCGGGCGGCCTGATGCAGCTGATGCCGGCGACGGCGCAGATGGTCGCGAAGAAGCTCGGCATGGGCACGATCTCGCGTGCGCAGATGCACGACATCGACACCAACATCCAGCTCGGCACCTGGTATCTGGCGGACATCTACAACAACTTCGACAGCTCGCCGGTGCTCGCCACCGCCGGCTACAACGCGGGCCCCGGCCGGCCGCGCCAGTGGCGCCAGGTGTTGACGCAGCCGGTCGAAGGCGCGATCTTCGCGGAGACGATTCCGTTCAACGAGACGCGCGACTACGTGAAGAACGTGCTGTCGAACACCGTCTATTACGCGGCGCTCTTCGAGGGCAAACCGCAGTCGTTGAAGAAACGTCTAGGCATGATCTCGCCCTGATATACGAACTGCCGCGCGAGACGCGGCAGTGTTTAAGGGGCTGTTCACGCTAATAACGGGCTTGCGAACGAGGCTGGCCGGCTGCAGTGCAAGAAGCAAGGAGCGCCGTTTGGCCGAGCCAAACAAGCGACGCGCGACGCCGCAATGCGGCCGGCCAGCCTCGTTCCCCTGACCGGAAAAAATCATGAATGGGGCTGGCCGCCAGAAGGGCCGATCGCTGCGTCATGCTCCTTGCGAATACGTCGAGTATTCGCTGCGTCGCAATCCTTGCGCTCGGCCCTTCTGGTGGCCAGCGCAAGCCCGTTATTAGCGTGAACCGCCCCTTAGAGGTCCCGAACATGGATCGCCAGACCGTCGCGCTGCTGGGTGGCACCGGCTTCATCGGCAGCCGGCTCGTCAATGCGCTGATTGACGCCGGCAAGCACGTGCGGATCGGCACGCGGCGGCGCGACCACGCGCGCCACCTGCAGATGCTGCCGGTCGACATCGTCGAACTCGACGCGCTCGATACGCGCACGCTCGCGCGCTTCGTCGCCGGCGCGCACGCGGCGATCAACCTGATCGGCGTGCTGCACGGCGGCCGCGGCACGCCGTACGGGCCGGGCTTCGAGCGTGCGCACGTCGCGCTGCCGGCCGCGCTGGCCGCGGCATGCGTCGAGGTCGGCGTGCGGCGCGTGCTGCACATGAGCGCGCTCGGCGCCGATTCGCGCGGCGCGAGCATGTACCAGCGCTCGAAGGGCGACGGCGAAGCCGCGTTGCATGCGGTCGCGGCCACCGATTCGCTCGCGCTGACGATCTTCCGTCCGTCGGTCGTGTTCGGCCCGGGCGACGCATTCCTCAACACGTTCGCGAAGCTGCAGCGCATGGCGCCCGTGCTGCCGCTCGCGATGCCCGACGCGCGCTTCCAGCCGGTGTTCGTCGGCGACGTCGTACGCGCGTTCGTCAACACGCTCGATCTCGCGGCCGCGCGCGGCAAGACTTACGAACTCGGTGGCCCGACCGTCTACACGCTCGAGCAACTGGTGCGCTATTGCGGCACACTGGTCGGCCGCCAGGCACGCATCGTGCGGCTGCCCGACGCGCTTGCGCGGCTGCAGGCGAGCGTGTTCGAATGCCTGCCCGGCGAGCCGGTGCTCACGCGCGACAATCTCGCGACGATGTCGGTGCCCAATGTGCTGTCGGGGCCGCTCGCGCCGGAACTCGGGATCTCGCCCGCGAGTCTGGAAAGCATTGCACCCGCGTATCTCGGCGAAGCGACCGGGCGCTCGCGGTTCGACTGGTTCCGCTCGCGTCGCTAGCATCCGCACGGGGCGCCGCGGGTCGGCCCTTTTCTTTTTTTACGTTTTTCGGAACCCCATCATGAAGCTCGTCATCGGAGACAAGAACTACTCGTCGTGGTCGATGCGGCCGTGGCTGCTGCTCGCGCATTTCGGCATCCCGTTCGACGAGATCGTGGTCGAACTGCGCCGCGACGACTCGGCCGCGCGCATCCGCGAATACTCGCCGACCGGCAAGGTGCCGTGTCTGGTCGACGATCACGGCATGGCGATCTGGGATTCGCTCGCGATCGCCGAGACGCTCGCCGAGCGCTATCCGCAATTCCCGATGTGGCCGGCCGACCCGCTCGCGCGTGCGCATGCACGCTGCGTATCCGCCGAGATGCATTCGGGTTTCGCGGCGCTGCGCACGCAGATGGGTATGAACATCCGCGCGTCGATGCCGGGGCGCGGCGCGACGCCCGAGGCGCTCGCCGACGTCGCGCGCATCGACGCGCTGTGGAGCGAATGCATCGAGGCATCGGGCGGCCCGTTCCTGTTCGGCGAATTCGGGATCGCCGATGCGATGTATGCGCCCGTCGTGATGCGCTTCAACACGTATGCGCCGGCGCTGTCGCCGGAAGCGGCCGGCTATGCGGCGCGCGTGACGGCGCTGCCGGCGGTGCAGCGCTGGATCGACGCCGCGCGCCGCGAAACCAACGTGATCGCCGACTACGAACCCCAGCCATGAACATCTACGCAGTAGGCGGAGCGATCCGCGACGAATTGCTCGGCGTGCCGGTGCAGGACCGCGACTACGTGGTGGTCGGCGCGACGCCCGAGCAGATGACCGCGCAGGGCTTCCGGCCGGTCGGCAAGGATTTCCCGGTGTTCCTGCATCCGCAGACGCAGGAGGAATACGCGCTGGCGCGTACCGAGCGCAAGACGGCGGCCGGCTATCACGGCTTCCAGTTCCATTACGCGCCGGACGTGACGCTCGACGAGGATCTCGCGCGGCGCGATCTGACGATCAACGCGATGGCGCGCGAAGTGAGCCCGGAGGGCGCGCTGGTCGGCCCGGTGATCGATCCGTTCGACGGGCAGGCCGACCTGCGCGCGCGCGTGTTCCGGCACGTGAGCGACGCGTTCGTCGAGGATCCGGTGCGGATCCTGCGCATTGCGCGCTTCGCCGCGCGGTTCGCGGAATTCACGGTCGCAAACGAAACGCTCGCGCTGATGCGGCGGATGGTCGACGCGGGCGAGGTCGACGCGCTCGTGCCCGAGCGCGTGTGGCAGGAAATCGCGCGCGGGCTGATGGAGGCGAAGCCGTCGCGGATGTTCGCGGTGCTGCGCGACTGCGGCGCGCTCGCGCGCATCCTGCCCGAGGTGAACGCGCTGTGGGGCGTGCCGCAGCGCGCCGATTACCACCCGGAAGTCGACACCGGCGTGCACGTGATGATGGTCGTCGACTACGCGGCGAAGCAGGGCTATTCGCTGGCGGTGCGCTTCGCGGCGCTCACGCACGATCTCGGCAAGGGGACGACGCCCGCGGACGTGCTGCCGCGCCACGTCGGCCACGAAAGCCGCAGCGTCGAGCTGCTCAAGCCGTTGTGCGAGCGGCTGCGCGTGCCGAACGAATGCCGCGATCTCGCGCTGGTGGTCGCGCGCGAGCACGGCAACCTGCATCGCGTGATGGAGATGGGCGCGGCCGCGCTGGTGCGGCTCTTCGAGCGCAGCGACGCGCTGCGCAAGCCGGCGCGCTTCGCCGAGCTGCTGCAGGCCTGCGAAGCGGATGCGCGCGGCCGGCTCGGGCTCGATGCGCAGCCGTATCCGCAGGCCGAGCGGTTGCGCGTCGCGCTCGCGGCGGCGCGTAGCGTCGACGCCGGCGCGATCGCGCGCGGCATCGGCGCCGACACGGAGAAGATCAAGGAAGCCGTGCATCGCGCGCGGATCCAGGCCGTCGCGCAGGCGCTCGCGATCGGCGACGAGTAGAGAGGAACAGCGCGCGCGGCGTGCGCGCCCGCCAGCGGTTACGGTTTCTTCGTGCGCTTCGACGTGGCGGCCGCCGGGCGCTTGCCGGCGGCGGCGTGCGGCTTCGCCGCCCCCTTCCTTTCGGCCGCGCCAACCGTGGACGGCCGCGCTGCGGCGGCGTCGCGCTCATCCCGTTCGGACGCCGGCGCACGGCGGCGCCCGCGCGGCTCGCCGGGCTTCGACTGCCTGATTTCCGCCGTCGCGGACACGGATTCCGCCGAACTGTCGTCGAACAGCGGCAGCGTGCTGACGGTGATCAGCTCGGCCGGCCCGTCGCCGACATTGGCTACGCGATGCCGCTTGCGCGCGTCGAAGTGCAGCGAGTCGCCGGGCGCCAGCGGGTAATTCTTCTTGCCGACCGTGTAGCAGATGCGGCCGGCCAGCACGTACACGAATTCGTCGCCGCCGTGCGCGACCCATTCCGACCGGTAGCCTTCCATCATCTGCACCTTCAGTGCGTTGATCTGGCTGCCGTCGAACGTGGTGGAGAGCCGCTCGTACCACTGCGACGCGGCGTCGAGCGCATAGGGCTTGCGACTGCCCTCGTGCGAATCGGGCTGCGTCTGGCGCGGCTGCGCGATCAGCGTGCCGAGCGGCACGCCGAGCGCCTTCGCGACGTTGACGAGCGACGACAGCGAGATGCCCGTCAGATGGCGCTCGACTTGCGACAGGAACCCGACCGACAGTTTCGCCTCGGTCGCGACTTCCAGCAGCGTCTTCTTCGCTTCCCGGCGCAGGCGGCGAATGCGCTGGCCGATACGCATGAGGTCTGAATCCATGAATCTCTTTCGTGGCAACGAGTCGGGGCGCGGGCGCAGCGACGGGGCGGTCGCCGGGGCGGAGGCCGGCGCATTGTACCGCGCGGTGTCGCCGGGCGAATCGGCGTTGTGCCGGGATCCGCAGGCTACGCGCCGATTTTAGTCCTACGAAAATTTTGGCTTGACCTCGATTTCGGCCTGCTCTAGATTCTGTCGCGCATCAAACAAAGTTAAGTGAGACGAAAATTTCCCGAGGGCGGGCCGCTGGAACCGCGGCGCGGCCCGGCCGCGCGTCGCGCCATGCGCGGGCCGCGGCGACGTGTGCGGGCGAGCAGGCGCGATGCCGCGACGCGCCGCCGGCCGCCGACAACAATGAATAACGGGCATCCGATGATCGATCGACTGAAATACAGCTTTTCCGGCCTTCCCCCGTACGACGCGTCCGTCGCCGAGACCCAGGCCGGCCTGTCGCGCCTGCTCGATGCCGCGCGACTCGACGCGGTGCTGATCACGTCGCAGGACGAATACGTGACCGAGTACCTGCCGCGCAGCAACAACCCGCGCTACGCGGTGTCCGGCTTCGACGGCTCGGCCGGCTGCGGGATCTTCCTGAGCGCGGCGACCGCGCAGGCGCTCGGCGTGCCGCCGTTCGTGCTGTTCGTCGACGGCCGCTATCACTTCCAGGCCGACGAGCAGTGCGATCCGGCGCGCGTGCGGGTGGAGAAGCTCGGCATCGACGTGACGATCTGGCAGGCGATGGCCGACTGGCTGGTCGTGCACGCGAGCCGGCTCGCGCGGGTCGGCTACGACGCGCGACGGATCAGCGTCGCGCAGCGCAACCGGCTGTTCGATGAGACGCAGGCCGCGTCGCTCGACTGGGCGAGCCTCGCCGATCGCGAGATCGATCGCGCGATCGCGCTGCCGGGCTGGAACGTCGAGCGGCCGATCTTCGAGATCCCGGCAACGGTGACCGGCCTGAGCGTCGCGCAAAACCTCGACGCGCTGAACCGCCGGCTCGCCGCGCATACCGGCGCGGCCGACGGCAGGACGGCGTTCTTCACCTGCGCATCGGACGATCTCGCGTATCTGCTGAACAGCCGCGGCTATCACATCCCGAATGCGTCGTCGCACCTCGGCTTCCTGTTCGCGATCGGCGACCAGGTGGCGCTGTTTTTGCCGGAAGGCTGCGACCGCTGCGAGGTCGCGCTCGCTTCGTATCCGGCGCTGCACGTGATCCGGCGCGACGTCGCGGCGCTCGAGCGCTTCCTCGCGCAGTTCGCGGTCGAGCACGTGTGCTATGGCTTCGAATCGGTGAACTGCGCACTCGTCGACGCGGTGAAGCGGGTGTGGCCGCACGCGCGGCACGCCGATTTCAACCCGGTCGAGGCGATGCGCGCGAGCAAGACGCCGGCGGTGCTCGAGCGCTTTCGCGACGCGTTCGCGCGCAGCTCCGCGGCGATCGCCGAAACGATGCGCTGGGCGAAGGCCGGCGAGCCGGGCGTGCGTCACACCGAGTACGATCTCGCACGCACGATCAACGACGCGTACGGCGCACGCTCGGCGGTCGCGCTGTCGTTTCCGTCGATCGCGGCGAATGGCGCGAACAGCGCCTTCGCGCATTACACGGCGGCGAGCGCCGACGTCGAGCTGACCGAAGGCGAACTCGTGCTGCTCGACAGCGGCGCGTATTACGAAGCCGGCTTCGCGACGGACTGCACGCGCGTGGTGCTGCGCCGCACGCGGCCGGACACGGTCGCGCAGCCGTGGCAGCGCGAGATTTACACGGTCGCGCTGAAGGCCTGCATCAAGGGGCTCGTCGCGCGCTTTCCGGCCGCCGCGACGGGCGGCGACGTCGATGCGCTGGTGCGGCAGGTGTGTCGCGATCATGGCTACGATTTCGGCCACGGCACCGGGCACGGCGTCGGGATTCACGTACACGAGGGCGGCGTGCGATTCGCGCCGGGCGCCCGGTACGGGCTGGTGCCGAATGCGGTGATTTCGGTCGAGCCGGGCATCTACCTGCCGGGCAAGGGCGGCGTGCGGATCGAGAACATCGTGATCGTGCGGCCGGACGACGCGCAGCCGGGCACCGTGACGTTCGAGAACATCGTGACGGTCGGCTACGACTGGGATCTGATCGATCTCGACCTGCTGGACGACGCCGAGCGTGCGTATCTGCGCGACTACGAGCGGCTGTGCGTGGAGCGCGGCACGCAGGTCACCGCGTGTCCGCTGCTGTAACGACGGGCAAGGCAGGGGCGCGGCCGCCGGGCGGCCGCGCGGCGCGACGTCAGCGCGTCAGCGCCGAGACGCGTCCGTCGGGGCCGTACACGCCGGCCGGCGCGGGCGCCGAGCGCAGCACCGCGAGCGCGCGCTCGTTGTAGTCCATCCGGATCCGGATCAGCATCCCGTTGTTCGCATTGGCCTGGCGCGCGCGTTCGGCGGCCTGTTGCAGCAGTTGCCAGCGGCTCGCGAGGCGCGCATCGCGTTCGGCCGCCTGGTCCATGCCTTTCTTGCCGGCCGGAAAGCCGAGCGCGGAAAGTTGCGTGTCGCGCGTGCGTTCGAGCTGCGCGAGCCGGTCGATCAGCGCGCTTTTCTTCTCGACGATCCCGGGCAGCATCTCGAGCGGCTCGGCCGTCGTCAGCGCCTTTTCCTCGTAGACGAGCAGGGACGCGAACGCTTCGACCGTCGCGTGTTCGTCGTTGACCGTGGCCAGCAGCTCTTCTCTCATCGCGTCATGCTCGTCACGCCGGTGCGTGCAGTGCTGCGCGCGCCGGCAAACCGGGTGAACCGGCCACGAGGCCGGGATTAGCTGCCCTGCGGGCGCTGCTGCTGCAGCAGTTCGCGGGCGGTGTTCAGTACGCCGTCGGCAATCTTGTTCGCGTCGATCGTCAGCGTGCCGTCGTTCAGCGCGTCCTTGATCGACTGGACCAGGCCCGTGTCGATATCGGCGTCGCCCGACGCGGATATCGAACGCAGCTGGCCCGACAGACCCGACAGGTTCACGGTCGTGTCGCCGCCGGTCGATCCTGCGTCGGCTGCCTGCCCGGACGACTGGGCCGTGCCGGACTGCGCACGGGCCGCGCCGGTGCCGGTCGGCGCGAGGGGGCTCGGTTTCGGAGTGGAATCGATCTTCACGATGGGTTTCCTGTACGGTTTGACCCAGATAACGGCCGGGTCGGCCCGAACTTTAGCATCGCGAGCCCGAAATGCTCCGAATAAACAATTCTTTACATTCTTGCGGCCGATCCGTCCCTACAGCGGGATTTCGACGGTGCCGGCGTCCTTGACGATCGCCGTGACGATCTGCCCGGCCGCCATCCGCACCCGCACCGACTGGCCCGGCGCCGCATTCGCGAGCGCGCTGCCCTCGGCCGAAATCGTGAAGCCGGGGCCGGCCGCGACGACCCGCACCGTCTGGCCGGCCGACACCGATGCCGCGCTCTTCAGCATGTCCTGCCGCAGCGGCAGTCCGGCCGAGATGCGTGCGAGCGCGGTCGCGCCGATCGCCTGCGCCGGATCGGTGATCACCGCGAGCGGCAGCACCGTCAGGTCGCCGTCGCGCGCGACCAGGTCGGCCGCGGACAGCGGCTCGCCGGGCGCGATCTGGCGCGCGGCGACGTAATAGGTGGCCTGCACGGCGACCTTCGCCTGCAGGTAGACGGTCCACGGCCGCTCGCCGGCGCAGCGCACGCCGACCGTCGTGCGGCCCCACAGGCGCGCGCCGGTCGGCAGGAACGGTTCGAGCGTCGTGCACGCGGCGAGCCCGCGCGGAAAGGCGGTCGTGACGGTCGCGGTGGTCTTGCCGGGCAGGCCGGCGATCTGCTGCTGCAGGAACGCGAGCGCCGCGCGCCGGATCGTTTCGGGGTCTTGCCGGCCGGGCGGCGTCGGCTGTGCCGCGGGCTCGGCCGCCGCCGGCGCACGCGGTGCCGGCGCGGATGAAGCGGCGCGCGCCGCGGCGATACGGGCGGCAAGCGCCTGCCGGGGATTCGACGCGGCTTCGGCGGCACCGGTGCCGGCAACGACGGTCGCGACGCCGCCGGGATCGACAGCGCGTGGCGCGCCGTAAGCGGCGTTTGCGGCATTCGCGCGGGCTGCTGCGTAGACGGGGCGTGGTGCTGGCACCGGTACCGGTGCAGGTGCCGGAACGCTCGTCACCCCCATCGATCCGGCCGGCTGCGCCGTGTAGCCGTTGGCGGCCATGCCGACGGCGCCGGGCATGCCCGAAGCGCCGCCAGCGGCTGCACCGGCCATGCCGACCATGCCGACCATGCCGACCATGCCGCCGGCACCGCCCGCCGCACCACCCATGGCCGCATCCGCGCCCGTACCCGCTTTCCCGCCGAACTGCCCGCCGCTCGCCGCATTCGCATGCGCGAGCGCGGTCTCTGCCGTCTCGCCGCGGCCGGGAATCACGATCATCCCGTCGTCCGCGTGCGCGGCCGGCACCGCGGCCCACAGCGCCGCGGCGAGCGCGAGCGCACGGCGCAGGCGTGTGCCGCGTCCGGCGTATTCGCGAAATGCGCTGTGTGCCATCGCCGTGTCCTCGAAGCCGTTGATCCGCTTCGCATTCTAGGGAGCGGGGGCGGCGCGCAAACGATGAATAGAGGGGGGCTTTGCCGCGTTATTCGTCCGATTGCCGGTTGCGTCCCGCGCCTACCATCGCTGTCATGGAAAAAAGCCTCTCGTGTCGCCATCCGGCGCGAGGGGCGTGCAGCGCTTCATACGGAGAGACGCACACATGCTGGACAAACTCGATGCGGAATTCGCGTTCGGCCGACAGGCGCTCGACGTGCGCGCCTACCGGCAGGAACTGCTGTCGTCGAACATCGCGAACGCCGACACGCCCGGCTACCAGGCCCGCGACGTCGATTTCGCGTCGACGCTCGCGCGCTCGCTGAAGCAGGCGAGCGGCGGTCTGGCGCCGAGCAATGCCGCGCAACTGCCGATGGCGCAGCCGGCCGGCGTGACGAGCGGCATGTCGATGGTGTCGACGGCGCCGGGCCACATGGCCGGCACCGCGAAGCTGATCCCGACCGGCGGCCCGTCGGACGACTACGGCCGCGCGCAATACCGGATGCCGTTGCAGCCGTCGCTCGACGGCAACACGGTCGATCTCGACGTCGAGCGCGTGCAGTTCGCGAACAACGCGCTGCACTACGAAACCGGGATGACCGTGATGACCCAGCAGATCAAGGCGATGATCGCCGCGATCACGACGAACTCGTAAGCGCCGTTTCCGAATCCGGACCCCAGCACAAGGAGCCTCCATGCCTTCGTTGATGAACATCTTCGGCGTCGCCGGTTCGGCGCTGTCCGCGCAATCGCAGCGCCTGAACGTCACCGCGTCGAACCTCGCGAACGCCGACAGCGCGACCGGCCCCGACGGCAAGCCGTACAAGGCCAAGCAGGTCGTGTTCGCGACCGATCCGCTCGGCGGCGCGCGCACCGCGTCCGGCCAGGGCGTGGGCGGCGTGCGCGTGACCAAGGTGATGGACGACCCGTCGCCGATGAAATCGACGTACGACCCGGCGAACCCGGCCGCCGACGCGAACGGCTACGTGCAGATGCCGAACGTCGATCCGGTGCAGGAGATGGTGAACATGATCTCGGCGTCGCGCTCGTACCAGGCCAACGTCGAGACGCTGAACACCGCGAAGACGCTGATGCTCAAGACGCTGACGATCGGCTCGTAAGCCGCGCGCCGCCCGACTTTCCATACCGAGAACCGGACCGACAGTTCCGACACAAGGCCACCCAGGATGACTTCCTCCAACACGACGATCGGCGGCAACGGCACCAGCGTGTCGACGCTGCCGACCGACACGATGAACACCAACAACGTGTCGTCGACCAACGGCACGTCGGCGAGCGACCTGCAGGCGACGTTCCTGAAGCTGCTCGTCACGCAGCTGCAGAACCAGGATCCGACGAGCCCGGTGGACAGCTCGCAGATGACGTCGCAGCTCGCGCAGATCAACACGGTGAGCGGCATCGCGCAACTGAACACGTCGCTCACGTCGCTGTCGACGCAACTCGCGGCCGGCCAGCAGACGCAGGCCGCGCTGCTGATCGGCACGAACGTGCTCGCGCCGGGCAACGGCGTCACGGTGAAGAGCGGCGCGGCGTCGCCGTTCGGCGTGTCGCTCACGAGCAGCGTGTCGAACCTGACGATCACCGTGAAGAACTCGGCGGGCGCCGTCGTGAACACGATCAACGCGGGCGCGCAGTCGGCCGGCACCGTGCCGTTCAACTGGACGCCGACCGACGCGGCCGGCAACGCGCTGCCGGACGGCAACTACACGGTCAGCGCGCAGTACACCGGCACCGACGGCAAGACCTACGCGCCGACCGTGCTGGCCGCGTCGCAGGTGCAGAGCGTGATCAAGCAGGCGGACGGCACCGCGGGGCTCGTGCTGTCGAACGGCACGACGGTGGGGCTCACCCAGGTTGCGTCGATCTTCCCGAACACCCGGTCGTCCTCGTCCGGCGACACCACCACCAACTGATCGAGCTTTCTCGTAACGGAGACCGAAATGGGTTATCAACAGGGTCTGAGCGGCCTCGCCGGCGCATCGAACGCGCTCGACGTGATCGGCAACAACATCGCGAACGCGAACACGGTCGGCTTCAAGTCGAGCACCGCGCAGTTCGCCGACATGTACGCGAACTCGGTCGCGACGTCGGTCAACACGCAGATCGGCATCGGCACGACGCTGAACTCGGTGCAGCAGCAGTTCGGCCAGGGCACGATCAATACGACGAACTCGTCGCTCGACGTCGCGATCAACGGCAACGGCTTCTTCCAGATGTCGAACAACGGCGTGACGACGTACTCGCGCGACGGCACGTTCCAGCGCGACAAGAACGGCTACATCGTCAACGCGCAGGGCATGAACCTGATGGGGTACATGGCCGACAAGAACGGCGTGATCAACACCGCGCAGACCGTGCCGCTGCAGGCGCCTACCACCAACATCGCGCCGACCGCCACGACCAGGATCAACGGCCAGTTCAACCTGAACTCGCAGGATACGGTGCCGGCCAAGACGCCGTTCAGCGCGACCGACAACACGACGTACAGCTACTCGACGTCGATCCAGGTGTACGACTCGCTCGGCGGTTCGCAGGCGGTCAACATGTATTTCGTGAAGTCGGCGGCCGGCACGTGGGAAGCGTACGCGGGCGTGCAGGGCGGCACGACGACCGATCTCGGCACGATCACGTTCAATTCGGCGGGGGCGATCTCGAGCACGACGACCGGCACGCCGGCCGCGCCGACCGCATCGCTCGGCCAGTTCCAGTTCACCGTGCCGAACACCGACGGCTCGGCGACGCCGCAACAGCTCACGCTCGACCTGACCGGCACGACGCAGTACGGCGGCAAGGACGGCGTGAACAACCTCGCGCAGGACGGCTACGCGAGCGGCACGCTGACGACCTACTCGATCGGCACCGACGGCAAGCTGACCGGCAACTACTCGAACGGCCAGACCGCCGTGCTCGGCCAGATCGCGCTCGCGAACTTCAACAACCCGAACGGGCTCGTGAACCTCGGCGGCAACCAGTACGCGGAATCCGCCGCGTCGGGCGTGCCGCAGATCTCGGCGCCGGGCAGCACGAACCACGGCACGCTGCAGGGCAGCGCGCTCGAGAACTCGAACGTCGACCTCACGTCGCAGCTCGTCAACCTGATCACCGCGCAGCGCAACTACCAGGCGAACGCGCAGACGATCAAGACGCAGCAGACCGTCGACCAGACGCTCATCAACCTGTAAGCGCGGATAACCGGCAGCCATGGACCGACTGATCTATACGGCGATGACGGGCGCGTCGCAGTCGCTCGACCAGCAGGCGATCGTCGCGAACAACCTCGCGAACGCGTCGACGACGGGCTTTCGCGCGCAGCTCGCGACGTATCGCGCGGTGCCGATGAATTTCGGCGACGGCAGCAACATCGACCCGGCGACGACGCGCACCTACGTGCTGTCGTCCACGCCCGGCGCCGATTACGCGCCGGGCCCGATCACGCGCACCGGCAATCCGCTCGACGTCGCCGTGCAGGGCCCCGGCTGGCTGTCGGTGCAGACGGCCGACGGCAGCGAGGCGTACACGCGCGCCGGCAACCTGCACGTCGACGAAAACGGCCAGCTCGTCAACGCGAGCAACCTGCCGGTGGTCGGCAACGGCGGCCCGATCTCGGTGCCGCCGAACGCGGAAGTGACGATCGGCAAGGACGGCACGGTGTCCGCGCTGATGCCGGGCGACCCGCCGACGGCGGTCGCGATCGTCGACCAGCTGAAGCTCGTGAACCCCGATCCGGCCACGCTCACGCGCGGCAACGACGGGCTGTTCCGCACCGCCGACGGCAATCCGGCCGACGTCGACCCGAACGTGGTCGTCACGCCGAATTCGCTCGAAGGCAGCAACGTGAATCCGGTGACCGCGATGGTCGCGATGATCGACAACGCGCGCGCGTTCCAGCTTCAGTCGAAGCTGATCCAGACGGCCGACCAGAACGAGCAGACGGCGAACCAGCTGCTCAACTTCAGCTGAGCGGCCAGGCCGTAGCTACCAGGAGAAGATTTAACATGAACCGTTCGCTCTACATCGCCGCCACCGGCATGAATGCGCAGCAGGCGCAGATGGACGTGATTTCGAACAACCTCGCGAACACCAGCACGAACGGCTTCAAGGCGTCGCGCGCGGTGTTCGAGGATCTGCTGTACCAGACCATCCGCCAGCCCGGCGCGAATTCGACGCAGCAGACCGAGCTGCCGTCGGGCCTGCAGCTCGGCACCGGCGTGCAGCAGGTCGCGACCGAGCGCCTGTACACGCAGGGCGGCCTCACGCAGACCGGCAACTCGAAGGACGTCGCGATCAACGGCGCGGGCTTCTTCCAGGTGCTGATGCCGGACGGCACCAACGCGTACACGCGCGACGGCTCGTTCCAGACCAACGCGCAGGGCCAGCTCGTCACGTCGAGCGGCTACCAGGTGCTGCCGGCGATCACCGTGCCGCAGAACGCGCAGTCGCTGACGATCGGCAAGGACGGCGTCGTGTCGGTCACGCAGCCGGGCTCGAACAACGCGGTCCAGATCGGCTCGCTGCAGATCGCGACCTTCATCAACCCGGCCGGCCTCGAGGCGAAGGGCGAGAACCTGTTCGCGGAAACGACGTCGTCGGGCGCGCCGAACGTGTCGCAGCCGGGGCTGAACGGCGCGGGCGTGCTCAACCAGGGCTACGTCGAGGCGTCGAACGTGAACGTCGTGCAGGAACTCGTCAACATGATCCAGACCCAGCGTGCCTACGAGATCAACAGCAAGGCCGTGACGACGTCCGACCAGATGCTGCAGACCGTCACGCAGATGAAGAGCTAACCGGAACGTCCCGTCGTCGCCATGAAGCAGGTTCGCCTCCCCTCGTCAGCCACCGTCCGCGCCGCCTGCGCGGTCGCGGTGGCGGCGCTCGCCGGTTGCGCGCAGATCCCGCGCGATCCGATCATCCAGCAGCCGATGACGGCGCAGCCGCCGATGCCGATGTCGATGCAGGCGCCCGGCTCGATCTACAACCCCGGCTACGCTGGGCGGCCGCTGTTCGAGGATCAGCGGCCGCGCAACGTCGGCGACATCCTGACGATCATGATCGCGGAGAACATCAACGCGACCAAGTCGTCGGGCGCGAACACGAACCGGCAGGGCAACACCGACTTCAACGTGCCGACGGCCGGCTTCCTCGGCGGGCTGTTCGCGAAGGCGAACCTGTCGGCCACCGGCGCGAACAAGTTCGCGGCCACCGGCGGCGCGAGCGCGGCGAACACGTTCAACGGCACGATCACGGTGACCGTCACCAACGTGCTGCCGAACGGCAACCTCGTGGTGAGCGGCGAGAAGCAGATGCTGATCAACCAGGGCAACGAATTCGTGCGCTTCTCGGGGGTCGTCAACCCGAACACGATCTCGGGCGCGAACTCCGTCTATTCGACGCAGGTCGCCGACGCGAAGATCGAATACTCGTCGAAGGGCTACATCAACGAAGCCGAGACGATGGGCTGGCTGCAGCGGTTCTTCCTCAACATCGCGCCGTGGTGACGACGATGCAGACGACCCTGTTCGGCCGCCTGTCGGCCCGCGCGCAGACGGCCGCGCGGCTCGCCGTCGCGTTCGCGGCCGTGGCTGCCTGCATGCTCGGCGCCGCGCCCGCGCAGGCGGAACGCCTGAAGGATCTCGCGCAGATCCAGGGCGTGCGCGACAACCCGCTGATCGGCTATGGCCTCGTCGTCGGCCTCGACGGCACGGGCGACCAGACGATGCAGACGCCGTTTACGACGCAGACGCTCGCGAACATGCTCGCGAACCTCGGCATCTCGATCAACAACGGTTCGGCCAACGGCGGCCCGTCGTCGCTGAACAACATGCAGTTGAAGAACGTCGCGGCGGTGATGGTGACGGCCACGCTGCCGCCGTTCGCGCGGCCGGGCGAGGCGCTCGACGTGACCGTGTCGTCGCTCGGCAACGCGAAGAGCCTGCGCGGCGGCACGCTGCTGCTCACGCCGCTGAAGGGCGCGGACGGCCAGGTGTACGCGCTTGCGCAGGGCAACATGGCGGTCGGCGGCGCGGGCGCCAGCGCGAACGGCAGCCGCGTGCAGGTGAACCAGCTCGCGGCCGGCCGGATCGTCGGCGGCGCGATCGTCGAGCGCGCGGTGCCGAACGCGGTCGCGCAGATGAACGGCATGCTGCAACTGCAACTGAACGACATGGATTACGGCACCGCGCAGCGGATCGTGTCCGCGGTCAATTCGAGCTTCGGCCCGGGCACCGCGACGGCGCTCGACGGCCGCACGATCCAGCTCGCGGCGCCGGCCGACTCCGCGCAGCAGGTCGCGTTCATGGCGCGGCTGCAGAACCTCGACGTGAGCCCGGACAAGGCCGCCGCGAAGGTGATCCTGAACGCGCGCACCGGCTCGATCGTGATGAACCAGATGGTCACGCTGCAAAGCTGCGCGGTCGCGCACGGCAACCTGTCGGTGGTCGTCAACACGCAGCCGGTGGTGTCGCAGCCCGGGCCGTTCTCGAACGGGCAGACGGTGGTGGCGCAGCAGTCGCAGATCCAGCTCAAGCAGGACAACGGCGCGCTGAAGATGGTGACGGCCGGCGCGAATCTCGCCGACGTCGTGAAGGCGCTGAACACGCTCGGCGCGACGCCCGCGGACCTGATGTCGATCCTGCAGGCGATGAAGGCGGCCGGCGCGCTGCGCGCCGATCTGGAGATCATCTAAATGGCAGCCACGCTCCCCAACGCAAACGACCTCACGCAGCGATTCGCGCTCGACGTGCAGGGTTTCGATGCGCTGCGCGCGCAGGCGAAGCAGTCGCCGCAGGCCGGCGCGAAGGCGGTGGCCGGCCAGTTCGACGCGATGTTCACGCAGATGATGCTCAAGAGCATGCGCGACGCGTCGCCCGACGGCGGGCTGTTCGATTCGCATACGTCGAAGATGTACACGTCGATGCTCGACCAGCAGCTCGCGCAGCAGATGTCGACGCGCGGAATCGGCGTCGCCGACGCGCTGATGAAGCAGCTGCTGCGCAATGCGGGCGCCGGCGCGGGCAGCGACACGGCGGCCGACGTCGGCGCGGGTGGCCTGGGCGCCGGCGGCCTCGGCACGGCCGGCAACGAAGGCAGTCTCGCCGCGATGAACGCGATGGCGAAGGCGTATGCGAACGCGGCGAACAACGGCGGGCTCGCCGGCGCGCGCGGCTATTCGGCCGGCAGCGCGCTGACGCCGCCGCTGAAGGGCGCGAGCGGCGTGCAGGACGCGGATGCGTTCGTCGACCGGCTCGCGGCCCCCGCGCAGGCGGCCAGTGCGACGACCGGCATCCCGGCGCGTTTCATCGTCGGGCAGGCCGCGCTCGAATCGGGCTGGGGCAAGCGCGAGATCCGCGCGGCGGACGGCTCGACCAGCTACAACGTGTTCGGCATCAAGGCGAACAAGGGCTGGACCGGCCGCACCGTGTCGGCGCTGACCACCGAGTACGTGAACGGCACGCCGCGCCGCGTGGTCGCGAAATTCCGCGCGTACGACTCGTACGAGCACGCGATGACCGATTACGCGAACCTGCTGAAGAACAATCCGCGCTACGCGGGCGTGCTGAGCGCGAGCCGCAGCGTCGAAGGCTTCGCGCACGGCATGCAGAAGGCCGGCTACGCAACCGACCCCAATTACGCGAAGAAGCTGATCTCGATCATGCAGCAGATCGGCTGACGGGCTCGCCCGCCACCGGTTCGCCCTTTCGGACCGCGCCCGGCACCCCGCCGCGCGCGGTTTCAACGTTTGCGCGAAATAAATCGCCGTTTCGATCTAAACTTTCGGTCAGCACTGCCGCTAAGTGTGAGAGACCTGCGACCGGGCCCCCGTTCTGGCCCGGTTTTATCGCGCACCGGTTGCCCCGGGCGCCCATGACAAGAAAGACCGGCTAGCCATGAATATCGAAACGTCGACGGACCCCAGCCTGGATGCAGGCCACTCCGGGCCCGACTATGCCCGCCGCAATCCGCTGGAAATCGGCGTGCAGCTGCGCAACCTCGTGAATCGCGGCGATTTCCTGACCGTCCAGTACCCGGGCGGCCAGCTCGTCACGCGCCTGCTCGAGGTCGACGTCGGCGCGCGGACGTTCACGTTCGACTGGGGCGCGCTGTCTGAGCAGAACGCCGGCATCCTCGGCGCGTCGCACTGCACGTTCGCGGCCGCGCCGGAAGGCGTGCGCGTCGAATTCGCCACGGGCACGCCGCGCGAGACGCGCTACGAGGGGCTGCCCGCGTTCGTCGCCGATTTCCCCGACGTGCTGGTCTGCATCCAGCGCCGCGAGTATTTCCGCGTCGACGCGCCAATCGTCGATCCGTTCCTGTGCCGCGGCAAGCTGCCGGACGGCGAAAGCTTCCTGTTCGAGGTGCACAACCTGTCGCTCGGCGGCGTGGGGCTGCGCACGGCCGACGAGCGTGTCGAGGCGCTCGAGGTCGGCACGCTGCTGCCGGACGTCGAGCTCGAGCTGACCGGCCACGGCAAGCTGTCGCTCGACCTGCAACTGGTGTCGCAGCGTTCGACGCAGATGCCGAACGGGTCGCGGCGCTACCAGCTCGGCTTTCGCTACATGTCGCTGCCGGGCAGCGCGGAGAACACGCTGCAGCGGCTGATCACGCAGCTCGAAATGAAGCGCCGCTCGCTCGCGCGGGCCTGACGCGCAGTTGGCGGGCGGCCCCGCACGGGCCGCTCGCACGGCGCGACCGGCGGGCTCGCCGGCCGCCTCGACCGGCGCCGCACGCCCGTGCGTCGCGCGTGCATTTTTTCCTCAATTTTCTCGATCCGCGGCCGTTATACCGGGAGTCACGCAACCCGGCGGCCGCAGCGCGGCCGGCTCATCAGGATCGCGCATGTCCAACACACTCATGAACCTCGGCGTCAGCGGCCTGAATGCCGCGCTCTGGGGCCTCACGACGACCGGCCAGAACATCAGCAACGCCGCGACGCCGGGCTATTCGGTCGAACGCCCCGTCTATGCCGAGGCAAGCGGGCAGTACACCAGCAGCGGCTACATGCCGCAGGGCGTGAACACCGTCACCGTGCAGCGGCAGTACAGCCAGTACCTGAGCGACCAGCTGAACGGCGCGCAGACGCAGGGCGGCGCGCTGTCGACGTGGTACTCGCTCGTCACGCAGCTGAACAACTACATCGGCAGCCCGACGGCCGGCATCTCGACCGCGATCACGAGCTACTTCACCGGCATGCAGAACGTCGCGAACAGCGCGTCCGACTCGTCGGTGCGGCAGACCGCGATGAGCAATGCGCAGACGCTCGCGAACCAGATCACGGCGGCCGGCCAGCAGTACGACGCGCTGCGCCAGAGCGTGAACACGCAGCTCACGAGCACCGTCACGCAGATCAACGCGTACACCGCGCAGATCGCGCAACTGAACCAGCAGATCGCCGCGGCGAGCAGCCAGGGCCAGCCGCCGAACCAGCTGATGGACCAGCGCGACCTCGCGGTGTCGAACCTGTCGAATCTCGCGGGCGTGCAGGTGGTGCGCAACAGCGACGGCTACAGCGTGTTCATGTCGGGCGGCACGCCGCTCGTCGTCGCGGACAAGAGCTACCAGCTCGCGACCGTCACGTCGCCGTCCGATCCGAGCGAGCTGACCGTCGTGTCGCAGGGCATCGCCGGCGCGAACCCGCCGGGGCCGAACCAGTTCCTGTCCGACGCGTCGCTGTCGGGCGGCACGCTCGGCGGCCTGCTCGCGTTCCGCAGCCAGACGCTCGATCCGGCCGAGGCCCAGCTCGGCGCGATCGCGACCAGTTTCGCCGCGCAGGTCAACGCGCAGAACGCGCTCGGCATCGACCTGTCGGGCAAGGTGGGCGGCAACCTGTTTTCGACCGGCGCGCCGATCACGTACGCGAACCAGGGCAATACCGGCAACGCGGCGCTGTCCGTGTCGTTCGCGAACGCCGCGCAGCCGACCACCAGCGACTACACACTCGCGTACGACGGCACGAACTACACGCTGACCGACCGCGCGAGCGGCACGGTGGTCGGCACGTCGACGTCGATGCCGGCATCGATCGGCGGCCTGAACTTCTCGTTCTCGTCCGGCTCGATGAGCGCCGGCGACAAGTTCACCGTGCAGCCGACACGCGGCGCGCTGAACGGCTTCGGCCTCGCGACGTCGAACGGCTCCGCGATCGCGGCGGCCGCGCCGTACGTGCCGTCGGCCACGACGACCAACACCGGCAACGGCACGATCGGCGGGCTGTCGGTCACGAGCGCGACGGCCGCGGCCAACGCGCACAACTACACGATCACGATGGGCGGCACCGCGGCCGCGCCGACCTATACGGTCACCGACAACACGGCCGTGCCGCCGACGACCAGCGCCGCGCAGCCGTACCAGTCCGGCTCGCCGATCACGCTGACGGCGGGTGTCACGGTCACGGTATCGGGCACGCCGGCGGTGGGCGACACGTTCAAGGTCGCGCCGAACACGGGCGGCACGAACGACGGAAGCAACGCGCTCGCGCTGTCGAAGCTCGTCAACTCGAAGGCGTTCGGCAACGGCTCGACCACGTTGACGGGCGCGTACGCGAACTACGTGAACGGCATCGGCAACACGGCGAGCCAGCTGAAGTCGTCGAGCGCCGCGCAGACCGCGCTGGTCGGCCAGATCACGCAGGCGCAGCAGTCGGTGTCGGGCGTGAACCAGAACGAGGAAGCGGCCAACCTGATGCAGTACCAGCAGCTCTACCAGGCGAACGCGAAGGTGATCCAGACCGCGTCGACGCTGTTCCAGACCGTGCTCGGCCTGTTCAACTAATTTCGGAACCGAAGCGATGCGGATTTCCACTGCGCAGTTCTACCAGATGAACGTCGCTCAAATGAGCGACCAGCAGGCGCAGCTCTCGCAGCTGTACCAGCAGATCTCCAGCGGCGTGAGCCTCGCGACGCCGGCCGACAACCCGCTCGGCGCGGCGCAGGCCGTGCAGCTGTCGATGACGTCGGCGACGCTGTCGCAGTACGCGTCGAACCAGAACGCCGCGCTGTCGTCGCTGCAGAAGGAAGACCAGACGCTCATCAGCGTCAACAACCTGCTGAACAGCATTCACACGGTCGTGATCCAGGCCGGCGACGGCTCGCTGTCGGACAGCGATCGTTCCGCGCTGTCGACGCAACTGCAGGGCTATCGCGACCAGTTGCTGACGCTCGCGAACTCGACCGACGGCGCGGGCAATTACCTGTTCGCCGGCTTCAAGACGGCCACTGCGCCGTTCTCGAACGCGCCGGGCGGCGGCGTGACCTACAGCGGCGACACCGGCTCGCGCGAGGTGCAGATCGCCGACACGCGTTCGATCGCACAGGGCGACAACGGCGCGAACGTGTTCCTGTCGGTGCCGATGCTCGGCAGCCAGCCGGTGCCGCTTGCCGGCGCGGGCAACACGGGCACGGGCACGATCGGCGGCGTGACGATCACGAGCCCGTCGGCCGCGACCAACGCGCACCAGTTCACGATCGCGTTCGGCGGCACGGCCGCGGCGCCCACGTACACGGTGACCGACAACACCGTCGTGCCGCCGACCACGACCCCCGCGCAGCCGTATTCGGACGGCGCCGGGATCGCGCTCGGCAACGGCCTGTCGGTGCCCGTGTCGGGCAAGCCGGCGCCGGGCGACACGTTCACGGTCACGCCCGCGCCGCAGGCCGGCACCGACGTGTTCGCGGCGCTCGACACGATGATCGCCGCGCTGAAGGTGCCGATCAGCAGCAACACGGCCGCCGCGACCGCGCTCGCGAACGCGATGACCACCGGCACGACGAAGCTGAACAACATGATGACGAACGTCCTCACCGTGCAGGCGTCGGTGGGCGGCCGCGAGCAGGAAATCAAGGCGATGCAGGCCGTAAACCAGACCAATACGCTGCAGGTCAGCAGCAACCTGGCCGACCTCACGAGCACCAACATGGTCGCGACGATCAGCCAGTTCCTGCAGATGCAGAACGCGCTGACGGGCTCGCAGAAGGCGTACGCGCAGTTGCAGAACCTGTCGCTGTTCCAGTACATCAACCCCTGATGCACGATACGCCGGCCGCGATGTGAGCGCACGCTTACCTCGCAGCCGGCGCTGGCCGCCCCGCGCGCATCGCGCCCGGGCGGGCACTTCGCCGGGCCGCGCGGTCGCGCGCCGGTTCTCTCGCGCGGCCGGACGTTTGCGCACCTTGCTGCACCGCTTGCCGATTCCGCGTACCGGTTCGCTTGCCAGCCCCATTTCCGCTCCGTAAACTCGCGCCAGATTCCAGACCGGCGCATCCCTGGCAGCCGGCGACCGACGACCGACAGGAGCGCTTTCCCCATGTCCGATTCCTATTTCCCGCGCTGGCGGGTCCGACCGACCGGCGCGGCCTCGCGCGTGGTCGGCCCCGACGAGCGCCTCGCGTGGCCGCAGATGGTCGCGATGGGCGTGCAGCACGTCGTCGCGATGTTCGGCTCGACCGTGCTCGCGCCGCTGCTGATGGGCTTCGACCCGAACCTGTGCATCTTCATGTCGGGCATCGGCACGCTGCTGTTCTTCGTGCTGGTGGGCGGCCGCGTGCCGAGCTATCTCGGCTCGAGCTTCGCGTTCATCGGCCTCGTGATCGCGGTGACGGGCTACGGCGGCAGCGGGCCGAACCCGAACATTCCGGTCGCGCTCGGCGGGATCGTCGCGTGCGGCGTCGTGTACGTCGCGCTCGGCGCGCTGGTGCAGGCGATCGGCACGCGCTGGATCGAGACGCTGATGCCGCCCGTCGTGACCGGCGCGGTGGTTGCGGTGATCGGGCTGAACCTCGCGCCGATCGCGGTCAAGGGCGTGTCGGGCTCGACCTTCGAATCGGTGATGGCGCTCGTCACGGTGCTGTGCGTCGGCGGCGTCGCGGTGTTCGCGCGCGGGATGATGCAACGCCTGCTGATCCTGGTCGGGCTCGCGATCGCCTACGTGATCTACGCGATCGCGACCAACGGGATGGGCCTCGGCAAGCCGATCGATTTCGCGATCGTCGCGCAGGCCGCGTGGTTCGGCGTGCCGAGCTTCCGCGCGCCGGTGTTCGATCCGCACGCGATGCTGATGCTCGCGCCGATCGCGGTGATCCTGGTCGCGGAGAACCTCGGCCACATCAAGGCCGTCAGCGCGATGACGGGCACCAACCTCGACCGCTACGTCGGCCGCGCGTTCATCGGCGACGGGCTCGCGACGATCGTGTCGGGCAGCGTCGGCGGCACGGGCGTGACCACGTACGCGGAGAACATCGGCGTGATGGCCGTCACGCGGATCTATTCGACGCTGGTGTTCGCGCTCGCCGCGCTGATCGCGATCGGGCTCGGCTTCTCGCCGAAGTTCGGCGCGGTGATCCAGACGATTCCCGGCCCCGTGCTCGGCGGCGTGTCGATCGTCGTGTTCGGGCTGATCGCGGTGACGGGCGCGCGGATCTGGGTCGTCAACAAGGTCGACTTCTCCGACAACCGCAACCTGATCGTCGCGGCCGTCACGCTGGTGCTCGGCGCCGGCGACTTCTCGCTGAAGATCGGCGGCTTCGGGCTCGGCGGGATCGGCACCGCGACCTTCGGCGCGATCATCCTGTACGCGATCCTGCGCAAGGAAAAGGAACCGGGGCCGGTGGTGTGATTCGACAGCGGGCGGTGCAATGCCGCCCGCCCGCGCGCCTTCATGCGCCGGTATTCGACTGCCCCTGCAGCCACGCACAGAATTGCGCGACGAGCGGATCGTCGGCCGGCGCGCCCGGCGTGATCCACCAGTAGCTGCGCGTCGCGATGCGTGGCCCGTCGAGCGGCATCACCAGGCGCCCGCTCGCGAGCTCGTCGTCGATCAGCGGCAACGGGCCGAGCGCGACGCCGAGCCCGTCGACGGCCGCCTGCAGCGCCAGGTAGAAGTGGTCGAACGACTGCCGCTTGCGCCCCTTCATCGCGACGCCGGCCGCCGCGAACCAGTCGCGCCAGCCTTCCGGCCGCGTATCCGAATGCAGCAGCACGTGCCGCGCGAGATCGTCCGCGCGGCTGATCGGCGCGCGCTTGAGCAGTGCCGGGCTGCACACCGGAATCACGCTTTCGTCGAGGAAGTGGCCGCTCGTGCAGTTCGGCCAGTGGCCGGGGCCGCGGCGGATCGCGACGTCGAAGCCGTTCAGCGTGTCGAGCGGCGCGTTCGACGTCGACAGCTTCAGCTCGACGTTCGGCACGTCGCGCTGGAACCGCGACAGCCGCGGCAGCAGCCATTTCATCGCGAAGGTCGGCAGCGCGTTGATGCGCAGCACGCGCGCCGCGCCGGTGTTGCGCAATTGCTCGGTCGCGTGCGCGATGCTGTCGAACGCCGCGCGCACGGTGTCCAGGTAGCGGCGGCCTTCGTCGGTGAGCTTCACGCGCTTGCCGTAGCGGTGGAACACCGGCTTGCCGAGCCACGCCTCGAACCCGGCAATCTGCCGGCTGATGGCACCGTGAGTCACATGCAGCTCGTCGCCGGCGGCGCTGAAGCTTTCATGTCGTGCCGCGGCTTCAAAGGCCCGAAGCGCGGAAAAGGGCGGGAGATCGCGTGCCATGCTTGTGATTCTAGATCACAAGGGCGCGCCGATAAAATCGTTTTGCCGGAATCCCGAACGGCGGTAACCTCGATTCATCGTTTGATGAGGAGCCCCATGCAATCCGCTTTGCCGCCTGCCTCCCCGCCGCCTGCCGCATCTTCGCGCGGCGTCGGCCTCGCCGAGCTGTTCACAGGTTTCCTGTCGCTCGGCCTGATGTCGTTCGGCGGCGCGTTGCCGTTCGCGCGGCGCACGATCGTCGACGAGCGCAAGTGGCTCTCCGCCGACGAATTCACCGATCTGCTCGGCCTGTGCCAGTTCCTCCCCGGCGGCAACGTGATCAATCTGTCGGTCGCCGTCGGCATGCGCTTTCGCGGCGTCGCCGGCGCGTTCGCCGGCATTCTCGGGCTGATCGCGGGCCCGACGCTCGTCGTCGTCGCGCTCGGCGTGCTGTACGCGAAGACCCAGAGCGATCCGCGCGTGCAGCACCTGTTCGCGGGGCTCGCCGCCGCGGCGGCCGGCCTGCTCGTCGCGATGGCCGTGAAGGTGGCGAAGCCGCTGCTCCGGGAGCCGCGCACGGCCGCTGCGATTGCGGTCGTTGCGTTCGTCGCGATCGCGGTGCTGCGCATGCCGCTGCTGACCACGATGCTCGTGTTGACGCCCGTCAGCATCTGGCTCGCGTCGCGCCGCCGCGACGCGGGCACGCCGCGGCCGGCGCCGGCCGCCGCGCCCGGCACGTCCGACTCGCCCGACTCGCAACGGAAGGGCCGGCCATGAGCGACACGCTGATCGCCATCGCGACGATCTTCAGCCAGTTGTCGCTGCTCGCGTTCGGCGGCGGCAACACGATCCTGCCGGAGATGCAGCGGCAGGTCGTCGACGTGCATCACTGGATGAGCGCGCACGAGTTCACCGCGCTGTTCGCGCTGGCCCAGGCGGCGCCGGGGCCGAACATGATGATCGTGTCGCTGGTCGGCTGGCACGTGGCCGGCTGGGCCGGGCTGCTCGTCGCGTCGCTCGCGAAGTTCGGGCCGTCGTCGATCGTCACCGTGCTCGTGCTGCATGCGTGGGAGCGCTTTCGCGACCGGCCGTGGCGCCGCTACGTGCAGCAGGGGATGATGCCGGTGACGGCCGGGCTCGTCGCGGCGAGCGCGGTGCTGATTTCCGAGGCGTCGAACCGCACCGCGATCCAGTGGGGCGTCACGGCCGCGTGCGCGGTGCTGGCATGGCGCACGCGCATCCATCCGCTGTGGCTGCTCGCGGGCGGCGCGCTGATCGGGCTCACGGGCATCGGGCAGTGAGCGGCTTATCGTGTCGCAGCCCGTAGCCCGTAGCCCGTAGCCCGTAGCCCGTAGCCCGCAACCCGCAACCCGCAGCCCGCAGCCCGCAACCCGCAACCCGCAGCCCGCAACCCGCAACCCGCTGTGGCCGCAGGCTACCGCGATGCGGGCAGGTCACGATTCACGAGGCCGAGCAGTCGGCCGCGTTCGCTGCCGACGTCGTCCGTCGGGGCCGGCCAGTCGACCACGAACCCCGCGTCGAGCGCGTCGCGCATGATCGTGCCGTAATCGGCCTTCGCAAGCCTGCCGCCGCGCAACGCGTCGGCCACCTCGTGCTTCAGCTTCGGCGTGAACGACGGATACGCGGCCACCAGCGCCGCATACTGGCGCGCATCGATCTCGCCCGATTCGCGGTTGAACGTCCAGACGGCCACCAGCACGATCGCGGCGAACGGGATGACCGTGTAGCGCAGGAAGAACTTCGCGGGTGTCATTCGAAGGCCCGTTGAAGAAAGGCGGCGCGGCGCGCGTGGCGCAGCCGGCGCCGGTCGGCCCGGTATACTCGGCCGGTCTTGCGGCGGCGGAAATCGCGCGGTCGGCACGCTTCGGCCGGCTGCGATGCGCGGCGCTCGCCCGTCCCCCGACGGCAAACATTATATTGACGCGCGGCATGCGGCGAAGCCGGGCCGCGCAGTGCCGGTGGCGCACCTGCCGGCACGGCCGACATTCGCACCGCCCGCCGCGCGCGGCCGGGCGGCGCCCACCACGGAGGATCGATGGATCTCGACGGCGCCAGCCGCAATCTCACTGTCGCCGCATTGCTGACGCTGTCCGGCGGCTATCTCGACGCGTATACGTACGTCGGCCACGGCCACGTGTTCGCGAACACGATGACCGGCAACGTCGCGCTGCTCGGCATCAACCTGTCGGCCGGCGAATGGGCCGCCGCGCTGCATCACGTGCCGCCGCTCGTCGGCTTCGTGATCGCGGTGTTTGTCGCGCACCTGCTCGGCCTCGCCGCGCAGCGCGGCTGGATGCGGCATACGGCGTTCGCGAGCCTGATCGTCGAAATCGCGTTTCTCGGGGTCGCCGCGAGCGGCCTCGTCGGCGTGTCGAGCGCATGGCTGATTCCGGGCATCTCGTTCGTCGCGACGCTGCAGACGCTGTCGTTTACCCATCTCGAGGAACTGTCGTACACGTCGGTGATGACGACCGGCAACCTGCGGCGTGCCGCGCAGAAGCTGTTCGTCGGGCTGATTCCGCGTTACGACGCGGGGGCGCTGCACGATTCGGCGCTGCTCGCGACGATCAGCTTCTGTTTCCTGGCCGGCGCCGTGGTCGGCGGGCTCGTGACGCGGCTCGCGCCGGACATCGCGCTGTGGGGCGCCGTGCTGCTGCTCGTCGGTGCATTCGCGGAGATCGTGCGACGTGCATGGCGTCGCGCGGGGAACGGCGGTGCAGGCGACGCGGGCGGCAACGGCGGCGCGGGCAACGGCAGCGACGGGGCGACGCAAACGGTCTGACGGCAGGGCAGGGCAGGCGTGGCAAGCGGCTGGCCGCAGGCCGCCGCACCGAGCGCACCGAGCGCACCGAGCGCACCGAGCGCACCGAGCGCACCGAGCGCACCGAGCGCACCGAGCGCACCGAGCGCACCGACCACACCGACCACACCGACCATTTCGCCACGATCCGCGTGAGCGCGCCGCACCATCGAACCTTACAGCGCCGCGCGTGCCCGCCGGCGCCGCCGCGCCCCGTCCCGCCGCCGGGCGAACGAGACCTGGCGCGGGAAACGTTGTTCCCGGACGACAATCGTGCGATTGCCGCGTATTTCAATTTCTTTCAGCGTTCGCACTCGTCTTATGATTCAGCCCACATCGCGCCCGCCATGAACGTTCGCGATCGCCACCCGGCTGCGCACGCGGCCGGTCATGAATGGAGACACCTAAAAAAGGAAAGCTCATGAAGCAGACCACCCGACTCGCAGTCATCGCAGGGGGCGCGGCGCTGGCCTTCGCCAGCCAGTACGCATCGGCACAAAGCTCGGTCACGCTCTGGGGCGTCGCCGACGCCAGCATCCGTTACCTGACCAACGCCAACGCGAAGAACGACGGCCTGCTGTCGATGACCAACGGCGCGATCACGAACAGCCGTTTCGGCATCTACGGCACGGAAGACCTCGGCGGCGGCCTGAAGGCCGTGTTCAACCTCGAGAGCGGCGTGAACCTGCAGAACGGCGCGTTCGCCGACAGCGGCCGCCTGTTCAACCGCGCGGCGTACGTCGGCCTGCAGAGCCCGTACGGCACGGTGACCCTCGGCCGCCAGAAGACGCCGCTGTTCGACCTGCTGTCGGATACCTACGATCCGCTCACCGTCGGCAACTACCTCGAAAACGCATGGCTGCCGGTCGCACTCGGCGCCGGCCTGTATGCGGACAACCAGATCAAGTACACGGGCAAGTTCGAGGGTCTGACGGCGAAGGCGATGTACTCGACCGGCACCAACTACGAATCGACCGGCGCGGGCGGCTTCTCGGGCCAGATCCCGGGCTCGCTCGGCAAGGGCAATGCGTGGGGCGTGTCGCTGTCGTACGTGATGGGCCCGCTCAGCATCGCGGCCGGCGCGCAGCAGAACAGCGACAACTCGGCGCGCAAGCAGACGATCTACCACGCGAACGTCGTGTACGCGTTCAGCAAGGCGAAGATCTACGCGGGCTACCTGCGCTCGAAGGACGATACGGGCTTCGTCGACAGCCTGCTCGCGCAGCAGACGATTCCGGTCGCGAAGGGCACGGGTCGCATCGACGACGGCCCGTTCGCGGGCGTGAGCTGGCAGGTCAGCGCGCCGCTGACGCTGACGGGCGCGTTCTACTACGACCACATGCGCAACGCGATGACCACGAACGGCACGCTCGCGAGCGGCAACCGCTATGCGATCGTCGGCATCGCCGAGTACGCGCTGAGCAAGCGCACCGAGATCTACGGCACCGTCGACTTCAACAAGACGAACGGCGCGGCGAACGTGGAGCTGCCCGGCCGCAGCAACCAGACGGGCATCGCGATCGGCCTGCGCAATATCTTCTGACGAACGCCGGAACGCATGCGCCGGCTTCGTCCGGCGCGCATCGAAGAGGCTCCGCGAGGAGCCTCTTTTTTTTCGTCCCGCGACCTTCATACGCGCACCCGACTATTCGGCAGGCGCTCCATTGCGGAAGTCCCGCACCGTAAGCGATCCGTCGGCAATCCAGAACATACTTTTACAGTGCGCGCGCATGCTTTCCGCTACGCTGCGTGCATCGCTCGTGGCATGCCGTCTGGCGTGCGCGTGCGTCGTTCCGATGGCGCTCGGCGCGCGCTGCCGGCCTGGTGCGTAACTTGTGTATCCGGCGATGACAAACGCGGTCCGCCGGTTTCTTTCGTGGGACGATGCGCTCACGATTTTCTTGAAAGGGGATGACGATGGGTATCCTGAACACCGTGGGTGAAATCGCCGGCGCGATCGCCGCCGTCGAAGGCGCGGAAAAGCTGGATCCGGACGCGGGCCTGCTGACCAAGGCGGCCGCGGCCGTCGCGGGTTTCAAGGGCGCCGAGGCGATCGAAGGCATGCTCGAGAAGAAGGAAGAGAAGCCCGAACAGGCAGCGGACGATACGCAGGCGACGGACGGCAGCGACACGTCGCAGGCATGAGCATGGCGGCCGGTCCGGCCGCGGGTGCGCCCTTCGCGCGCTCGGGTCGACCGGTGCCGCGCAATCGGCAGGTCGGGCATGCGGTCGATCGGTGACGCATGGCACAACCGCCGGCCGGTTTGACCGGCGAGAGGCGTCGTCTCTCGCCGTTTTTTATTGGGCGCGCGACGCGAGCCATGCGCCGCACGAATTCCCGAATCTTGCTATCGTGCCTCCATTCGAACTGCGATGAGGGGATGCGATGGATTTCGACTACGACCTGTTCGTCATCGGCGCCGGCTCGGGCGGCGTGAGGCTCGCGCGCATGTCCGCGTCGTACGGCGCACGCGTCGGCATCGCGGAAGAAGAGCAGATCGGCGGCACCTGCGTGCTGCGCGGCTGCATCCCGAAGAAACTGCTGGTCTACGCATCGCACTACCCGCACGAAGTCGACGACGCGAAGGGCTTCGGCTGGACCTTCGGCGCCGGCACGCTCGACTGGCCGGCGCTGATCGCCGCGAAGGATCGCGAGATCAACCGGCTGAGCGACATCTACATCAACCTGCTGCTGCAATCGGGCGTCGAGATGCACGCCGGCCGCGCGACGCTCGTCGACGCGCACACGGTCGCGATCGGCGCACGCACGTTCCGCGCGCGCCACATCGCGATCGCGACCGGCTCGCGGCCGTCGCTGCCGCCGCGGCCCGGCATCGAGCATGCGATCACGTCGCGCGAGGCGTTGTCGCTCGCGGCGCTGCCCAGGCGTATCGCGGTGGTCGGCGGCGGCTATATCGCGGTCGAGTTCGCGGGCATCTTCAACGGCTTCGGCAGCCACGTCGACGTGTTCTATCGCGGCGACCAAATCCTGCGCGGTTTCGACGACGACGTGCGCCGGTTCCTGACCGACGAGATGACGAAGCAGGGCGTCGCGATTCATGCGCGCGCGGTGATCGGATCGATCGAGCGCGCGAGCGACGGCACGCTGTTCGTGCACGTCGGCGACGTGCGGCACGGGCCGTACGATCAGGTGCTCTATGCGACGGGCCGCGTGCCGAACGTCGACGGGCTCGGGCTCGAGCAGGCGGGCATCCTGCTCGATGCGCGCGGCGCGATTGCCGTCGATGCGTATTCGGCGACGTCGGTGCCGTCGATCCACGCGATCGGCGACGTCACGTCGCGGCCGCAGCTCACGCCGGTCGCGACGCGCGACGCCGGGCTGCTCGCGCGCACGCTGTTCGGCGGATCGCGCGTCGCGGTCGATCACGCGTACGTGCCGTCGGCCGTGTTCAGCCAGCCGGAGGTCGCGACGGTCGGCCTGAGCGAAGCCGATGCGCGGCACGCGCATGGCGACGTCGATATCTACCGCACGTCGTTCAAGGCGCTGCGCCACACGCTGTCGGGCCGCGACGAACGCACGCTGATGAAGCTCGTCGTCGCGCGCGACAGTCAGCGCGTGGTCGGTGCGCACATGGTCGGCCGCGATGCGGGCGAGATCATCCAGGGCATCGCGATCGCGATCCGCGCGGGCGCGACGAAGGCGCAGTTCGACGACACGATCGGCATTCATCCGACCGCGGCCGAGGAATTCGTGACGATGCGACAGAAAGTGGCCGATTAGCGGAAACCGTATGCGCGTGTGCGGCTGGAATGCCGGACGGCTTATTGTCGGGATATCGGCCGTTCGGATCGACGGCGCGAATGACGTGTGTCGATATCGCCGGATCGATCGTCAATCCGGCGATATCGACACGGAAGACCGGCGCAGACCGGTCGCGTGCCGCGCGAGCCCACGCGTGCAACGCTTCGCGCACGAATAAGCGGCGTATTTAATATAAGTGCGAAAATCGTCAATTATTATCAAGATACTCCGTCTTGATAAACAGGCTTGATATGATCGCGAAAAATCATATACGGGGCCGACCATGCGCGATCAACAGTGCAGTAACCAGAATAACGAAATCATTCGTGTGCGCGATCCAGGCGCGCATCGCATTCCCCACCGTCTTTTGCCGTAACGCACCCGTTGCGCGCCCCCTTCCCTGACTTGCCGCGATCGCCGAACCGGCGATGAGCGCGTGCATGAGCCTCGCGCAGCGGCATCTTTTCCAGCAAGGAGACCAGCAGTGAACATTCAGACACGACGCACCGTCCTCGTGGCGGCAGCGGTCGTCGCGGCGCTGTCCGGCTGCGCGACCGAATCGTCGCGCACGCTCGACGTGCCGGCCGTCAGCAGCGCGCAGAAGCCGTACGCGGGCAAGCCCGTCGCGATCGCCGTCGGCAAGTTCGACAACCGCTCGAGCTACATGCGCGGCATCTTCTCCGACGGCATCGACCGCCTCGGCGGACAGGCGAAGACGATCCTCGTCACGCGCCTGCAGCAGAGCCGCCGCTTCAACGTGCTCGATCGCGAGAACCTCGACGAGATCAAGCAGGAAGCCGGCTTCATGAAGAAGGCGCAGGCCGTGAAGGGCGCGAACTACGTGGTGACGGGCGACGTGACCGAGTTCGGCCGCAAGGACGTCGGCGATCATCAATTGTTCGGCATTCTTGGCCGCGGCAAGACACAGGTCGCGTACGCGAAGGTCAACCTGAACATCGTCGACACGACCACGTCGGAAGTCATCGCATCGAGCCAGGGCGCAGGCGAGTTCAGCCTGTCGAACCGCGAGGTGATCGGCTTCGGCGGCACGGCCGGCTACGACTCGACGCTCAACGGCAAGGTGCTGGACCTCGCGATCCAGGAGGCCGTGAACCATCTCGTCGACCAGGTCGACGCCGGCGCGCTGAAGGCGGCGCAGTAAATGCCGCGCGCGATACGACACGTACGAATCATTTCACTCACCAGAAGAGACAAGACCATGAAACGGGGAATCTGGCTGCCGGCGACGGCGGCTGCATTGCTGCTCGCGGGCTGCGCGGCGCCGACCACGCCGCCGCTGTATCAGTGGACTGGCTATCAGCCGCAGGTGTACGAATACTTCAAGGGGCAGCAAGCGCCGCAGCAGCAGATCGATGCGCTCGAAAAAGCGCTGCAGGAGATCCGCGCGAAGGGCCATACGCCGCCGCCGGGTTTCCATGCGCATCTCGGGATGCTGTATGCGAGCGTCGGCAACGAGCAGCAGGCCGAGCAGGAGCTGCAGGCCGAGAAGCAACTGTTCCCGGAATCCACGGCGTTTATGGATTTCCTGATGAAGAAGAAGGCCGGTGCATCGAAAACCGCGAATCCGGCCGCCGCCGGCCAGACCGTTGCCGGTCAGAAGAATGCCGATTCGAATTCCGCCAAACAGTGACACGCCTGCCATGTTCAAGACACTTTCATTCAAGCTCCTGTCCGTGCTGTCGATCGCCGCGCTGCTGAGCGCGTGTGCGCAGCCGGTACAACGTCCCGACTACACGGCGTTCAAGAAGAGCCAGCCGCGTTCTATCCTCGTGCTGCCGCCGGTCAACGAAACCACCGACGTCGGCGCGACTTACGGCGTGCTGTCGCAGATGACGCTGCCGCTCGCCGAGTCCGGCTACTACGTGGTGCCCGTTGCGGTGATGGACGAGACGTTCAAGCAGAACGGCCTGACGAACGCGACCGACATCCAGGCTACGTCGCCGGCGAAACTGCGCGAGATCTTCGGCGCGGACGCCGCGCTGTATTCGAAGGTCACGCAGTACGGCTCCGTCTATCAACTGATCGACAGCACGACGATCGTTTCCGCGTCGGCAAAGCTCGTCGACCTGAAGAGCGGCGACGTGCTGTGGCAGGGCGAGGGCCGGGCGACCGGCAAGGAAGTCGGCAACAACATGAGCGTCAATACGTTCGGGATCGTCGGGGCGCTCGTGCAGGCGGCCGTCAAGCAGGTCGCGCATTCGCTGACCGACGAAGCGCATGACGTCGCCGGGCTGACGAGCACGCGGCTGCTGTCGGCCGGGCCGCCGAACGGGCTGCTGTACGGGCCGCGCTCGCCGAAGTACGGTACCGACTGACGCGCGGCGGCGTCACACCACGCCTGTCGTCCGGACGGCCGCTCGAAACGAGCGGCCGTTTTGCTTCTGCGCGGCAATGCCGCGCGCCGCTCAATGCACGCCGAACGCGTCCAGCAGCCGGTACCAGCTCATCGCGAGCACCAGCGCCGGCGTGCGCAGCGCCTCGCCGCCGGGGAAGTCGCGATGCCGGATCCTGTCGAACAGGTCGAAGCGGCTCGCCTGGCCGTCGATCGCCTCGGCGATGAGCTTGCCCGCGAGCGCGGTCGTGTTCACGCCGTGCCCCGAAAACCCCTGCGCGAAGTACGTCGTCGGCGCGATGCGGCCGAAATGCGGCGCGCGGTTCATCGTGATGTCGACGAAGCCGCCCCACGCATAGTCGACCTTCACGTCCGCGAGCTGCGGGAACGTCTTCAGCATGTCGGCGCGCATCGCCGCCGCGAGGTCGCGCGGCTCGCGCGTCGAATAGCTGACCTTGCCGCCCCAGACGAGCCGCGTGTCGGGCGCCGGCCGGAAATAGTCGAGCACGAAGCGGCTGTCGCAGATCGCCGCGCGCGCGGGCATCAGCGCGGCGGCGCGCGCTTCGCCGAGCGGCTCGGTGGCGATCACGTAGGTGCCGACCGGCATGATCTTCCTCGCCAGCGCAGGCGCGAGCGTGCCGACGTAGGTGTTGCAGGCGAGCACCACGAAGCGCGCCCGCACGTTGCCGCCGCTCGTCTCGACGACGTGGCCGCCGGACACGTCGCGCACGCGCGTCACGCAACTGTCCTCGTGGATGCGCACGCCGGCAGCGGTGGCCGCCCGCGCGAGGCCGAGCGTGTAGTTGAGCGGATGGAGGTGGCCGCTGTCGGGGTCGTACAGGCCGCCGCAATAGCGGGCCGACTGCACGTAGTCGCCGAGTTCGTCGGCTTCGACGAAGTGGAAGCGGTCGTAGCCGAAGCGCTTCGCGGCTTCGTCGCGCCACCGTTTCAGCGCATCGGCGTCGCGTTCGGTGTTGGCCGCGGTCAGGTAGCCGGGCACCAGCGCGCAGTCGATGTGGTGTTGCGCGATGCGCGACTTCACGAGCGACAGCGTTTCGAGCCCCATGTCCCAGATCCGCTTCACGTCGGCTTCCGGCATGAACTGCGCAAACGTGTCGATGTCGCACGCGAAGCCGCCGATCAACTGGCCGCCGTTGCGGCCGCTCGCCGCCCAGCCGACGCGCGACGCTTCGAGCACGACCACCGAATGGCCGCGCTCGGCGAGATTGAGCGCGGCGGACAGGCCCGTGAGGCCCGCACCGATCACACACACGTCGGCGTCGGTCGTGCCGGCGAGCGGTGCGTGGCGGGTCGTGTCGTTGGCGGTCGCCGCGTAGTACGACGCGACGTGCGGCTGGTTGGCGAATGTCTGCATGGGGAACACGTATCAAGAGGGTTCAGAACAGCTCGCGCACGCGGTGGTACAGCATCCCGAGTTCGAGTGCGGGTTGCCGCCATGCGTCGCTGCCGGGAAAGCGCCGATGGCGCAAGCGGGCGAACAGGTCGAACGCGCGCGTGTCACCCGCGATTGCGCCGGCGACCGCGCGCCCGGCGATTCCCGTGAGCGCGACGCCGTGTCCGCTGAAACCCTGGACGTAGAAGAAGTTCGGATCGATCGCGCCGAAGTCCGGCGCGCGGTTGCGCGTGACGTCGACGAAGCCGCCCCACGCGTGCTCGACGCGCACGTCGCCGAGCTGCGGGAACACGCCGACCATGCGCTGCCGGATCGCTTCGGCGAGCGCGGCGGGCGACGCGCCGGCCGAATTCGCGCGGCCGCCGAACAGCATCCGGTGGTCGGCCGACAGCCGGAAGTAGTCGAGAAAGAAGTTGTTGTCGCACACGGCCTCGCGCCGCGCGATCAGCGCGTCGGCGCGCGCGCGGCCGAGCGGCTCGGTCGCGATGATGTACGACGCGATCGGCGCGATGCGTGCGGCGGTCGCGGCGGGCAGCACGCCGCCGGGCCCGGCGTTGCAGCACGACACGACGAAACGGCAGCGCACTTCGCCCGACGGCGTGCGCACGACGGGCCGCGCGCCGCGCACGACGTCGAGTGCCGGCGTGTGCGCGTACAGCGCGACGCCTTCGCGGCGCGCGGCATCCGCGAGGCCGAGGCAGTACTTGAGCGGATGCAGATGGCCCGACAGCGGATCGTGCACGCCGGCCAGGTACCGCGTCGATGCAATGCGCGCCTGGATCTCGCCGGTATCGAGCCACGCGAGCGACGGATGGCCCCAGCGCGACGTCGCGGCGTTCATCCATGCGCGCAGATCGTCGATGCGGCGCGGCTTCGTCGCCACCGTCAGGTAGCCGCGCGTGAAGTCGCAATCGATCCCGTAGCGCGCGATGCGCTCGGCGATCAGCGCGACGCCGTCGAGCGACAGCGACCACGCGGCGCGCGCGCCGTCGGCGCCGAGCTGTTTCTCGATCACCTCGTCTTTCGCGAAGCCGGTGATCGCCTGGCCGCCGTTGCGGCCCGATGCGCCCCAGCCGGGCCGGTGTGCATCGAGCACGGCGACGGACAGCCCGTGCGCGCGACAGTCGAGCGCCGTCGACAGGCCCGCGAAGCCGGCGCCGATCACGCAGACGTCGACGTCGATCGCCGCGTCGAGCATCGGATCGTCGGCGACGGGCCGCGTGGCCGTGGCTTCGTAGTACGAGTCGCGCGCGAGCGCATCGGCGCGGCGGGTGAAAGACTGCGTCATGAAACCGACTCCCTCGACAAGGCTGCAACGGCGCGCAGCCATTCGCAATACGGCGCGGGACGCCGTGCGTGCGGCACGGCGCCCCGCGCGTCCTGCATCAGAACGAATAGATGAACTGCGTCGCGAGCAGATCGTTGGACTTGCCGTACGAGCCGTCGTTGCGCAGGAACACCTTGTTGTTCGCCCAGTCGTGCCGGTATTCGACCTTCACGGTGATCTGCTGGGTCGGATAGAACAGCAGGTCGAGCGCGACGTCCTGGCGCACCGCGCCCTTGCACTCGAAGCCCAGGCCGCCGCCGGCCTTCGACATCGCGAGGCAGTCCGCATCGACGCCGAAGCCGTTGCTCGGGTCCATCCCGTTGCCGTTCAGCGCGATGCCGCCGCCGCCGCCGCCGTTCTTCGAGTTCGCGAGCAGGTCGTAGCGCAGCGTCACGCCCATGCGGCCGACCACCGGCGCGTTGAACTTGCGGTGCGCGAGCAGCGACAGCCCGTACCACTGCGCGAGCCCGCCGTTGAACGCCGCATGCTGCTGCCGGCCGTAGTCGACTTCGGCGTTGTACTGCACGTCGGCGAGCGTGTAGGTCGCATCGAGTTCGCCGAAGAAGAACGAGCCGTAGCCGCTCGGCGCCGCGCCGCCCGGGCCGTAGTGGACGACGCCGTTCTCGTCGATCGCGCTCGACAGCGTCTGGCGGCCGATGTTGAACGAGCCGCCGAGATCGAGCGCGCTCGACCACGTGTAGTCCGCACGCGCGGTGAAGGTCGGCACCTTGTTGCTGGTGGTGATCGGGTCGCCGAGCGCATTGGTGCCCGTCTGCGTGACCGAACCGTACGTGCGGTACTGCTCGTTGCCGAGGAAGAACTTCCACGCCCAGTTGCCCTTCGTGTAGTTCGCGCCGACACCGACGTAGCTGCCCGGATCGGAGAAATCGTACAGCAGGTTGTGCGTGAGCGTGAGCATCTGGTTCGACTGCTGCACTTCGTAGCCGCCGAAGCTCGGGATCAGGCCGGCGACCAGCGTCGTTTCCGCGGTGATCGGCACGTTGACGACCGCCGTGTTCAGCAGGTTGTCGGTGATCGAGCCGCGCGAGTTCTGTAGCAGCGTGATGCCGTTGCCGCGGTTCGGCATCAACGTGATTTCGGCCGACGGCGCCATCGGGCCGACGCCGAACGTCTTCTTGATGTCGAGGTAGAGATCGCCGAACGTGCTGTTGAAATAGTTGTACGCGTTCTCGTGGTTCGCGAACAGGAACGACGACGTGCCGGCCGCGCGGTTGTAGATGTAGGTCGGATCGATGTAGCCGGTGACCGACAGGCCGGCGAGCGGGCCCGTGGTGGCCGCGTCGGTCAGTGAGTCGACCTTCAGTTGCTGGTTCGCGATCTGCTGCTTCATTTCGCTGACCTCGTCGTTGGTCAGCGTCGCGCGTGCCTTGCCGTAATCCGGCGAACCCGGGTCGGCGGCGACCGCGACGGCGCCGCCGCCGGCCATGCCGCCGCTCGCGCCGGGCGTCGCGACCGCCGTGCCGCCCGGCTTCGCGGCGAGTTGCGCCTGCATGGCCTTCATCTGTTTCTGCAGTGCCGCGACCTGCGCCTGCAGCGCCTTGATTTCGGCGGAGGTGGAACCGGCCAGCGCGATGCCCGGCAACGCGCCGGCCACCAGCAGGCAGATCAGTTTCTTCTTCATTGCGGATTCTCCTAGTCGTGCGCCTGTCAAATCGGGATAGAATCGCGCGCCCCCCTGAGGCCGCGCGTCATGCTTGTCTGCAGTGCTTGTTGTCTTCGAAGCGGAGGCGGCCCGTCACGCCGCCGCAAACGCCGCCTTCAAGTCGGCCATCCGGCGCCGCTCGCGCGCGATCATCGTCCGGTTCACGACGATCACGCCGATCGTCACGGCGGTGATGAACAGCGTCGCCAGCGCATTCATCTCCGGGTTCAGCCCCAGCCGTACGCGCGAGAACACCACCAGCGGCAGCGTCGTCGACCCCGGCCCGGACAGGAACGCCGACAGCACCAGATCGTCGATCGACAGCGTGAACGACAGCAGCCACCCCGACAGCAGCGCCTGCGAGATCAGCGGCAGCGTCACCACGAAGAACACCTTCAGCGGCGTCGCGCCCAGGTCGAGCGCGGCCTCCTCGAGCGACTTGTTCATCTCCTTCACGCGCGACTGCACGATGATCGCCACGTACGACACGCACAGCATCACGTGGCCGATCCAGATCGTCGCCATCCCGCGCCCCTTCGGCCAACCGAACATCTGTTCCAGCGCGACGAACAGCAAGAGCAGCGAGATCCCCTGGATCACCTCCGGAATCACCAGTGGCGCGTTGATCATCCCCGTGTACAGCGTGAAGCCCTTGAAGCGGCCGAAGCGCGCGAGCACGAAGCCCGCCCACGTGCCGATCACGACCGACGCGGTGGCCGTCAACAGGCCGATCTTCAGCGACAGCCAGGCGGCGGTCAGCAGCTCGTCGTCGTCCAGCAGCGCCGCGTACCACTTCAGCGAGAAGCCCGACCACACCGTCACCAGCTTCGACTCGTTGAACGAGTACACGACGAGGCTGACGATCGGGATGTACAGAAACAGGAAGCCGAAGGCGAGAACGCCCGTCGACAGCGGTTTGCTCGGCTTGATCATTTCGCGTCCTCCAGTTCCTTGACCTGGTAGTACTGGAACAGCGCCATCGGCACCAGCAGCAACAGCACCATTGCGACCGTCACCGCGGACGCCATCGGCCAGTCCATGTTGTTGAAGAATTCATCCCACATCACGCGGCCGATCATCAGCGTGTCGGCGCCGCCGAGCAGCTCCGGGATCACGTACTCGCCCACCGCCGGGATGAACACCAGCAGGCTGCCGGCGATGATCCCGTTCTTCGACAGCGGCAGCGTGATGCGCGTGAACGCGACCCACGGCTTGGCACCCAGGTCGTACGCGGCTTCGAGCAGCGTCAGGTCCATCTTCACGAGGTGCGCATAGAGCGGCATCACCATGAACGGCAGGTACGAATAGACCATCCCGATGTAGACGCCCGCATCGCTGTGATAGAGCCGCAGCGGCGTGTGGATGATGCCGAGCGCGATCAGCGTGTGGTTCAGGAGGCCGTCGTCCTTCAGGATGCCGATCCATGCGTACACGCGGATCAGGAACGACGTCCAGAACGGCAGCATCACGGCCATCATCAGCACGTTGCGGCGGTTCGGCTCCGAACGCGCGATGTAGTACGCCATCGGATAGCCGATCAGCAGGCACAGCACCGTCGACACGGCGGCCATCTTCAGCGAGCTGAGATAGGTCGCGATGTACAGGTCGTCCTGCAGCAGGAACGCGTAGTGCGACAGTTGCAGCGCGAAGTGCACGACGCCGTCCTTGATCTCGACGAGCGACGTGTACGGCGGGATGCCCATCACCTGGTCGGCGAAGCTGATCTTCAGCACCAGCACGAACGGCAGCGCGAAGAATACGGCGAGCCACAGGAACGGCACACCGATCGCGACGCTGCGGCCCGACGGCAGGAAGCGCGACAGCGCGGCGAAGCGGTTGCCGCGCCGGGAAGCCGGCGTGGCGGCGGGCGCCCCGGTCGACACCGGCGCGGAAGGCGTGGAAGCGGAGGTTCTCATCGCGGCGTCCTCACTGCGTCAGCACGACGCCGCTGGCCGGCGACCACGACACGAACACGTCGTCGTTCCATGCCGGCGCGCCGTCGTTCATCAGGTGCGAGCTCGACAGGTTCGACACCACCGTCTTGCCGCTCGGCAGACGCACGTGGTACAGCGAATAGCTGCCCATGTACGCGATGTCGGTGACGACGCCGCGCGCCCAGTTGTGCTTCGAGCCCGGCTTCTCGCGCGACACGTGCACGCGCTCCGGGCGCACCGAGATGCCGACCGGCATCCCGAGCGGGCCGGTCACGCCGTGGCTCACGTACATGCGGGCTTCGAGGTCGTCGCTTTCGACGAAGATGTGATCGGGCTCGTCCTCGACGACGCGGCCCTCGAACAGGTTGGTCGAGCCGATGAATTCGGCCGAGAAGCGGCTGTTCGGGTATTCGTAGACTTCGCCGGGCGAGCCGATCTGCACGATCTTGCCTTCGCTCATTACCGCGAGGCGGCTCGCCATCGTCATCGCCTCTTCCTGGTCGTGCGTGACCATCACGCAGGTCACGTCGACCTTCTCGATGATGTTCACGAGTTCGAGCTGGGTCCTCTGGCGAATCTTCTTGTCGAGCGCGGACATCGGCTCGTCGAGCAGCAGCAGCTTCGGGCGCTTCACGAGCGAGCGGGCCAGCGCGACGCGCTGCTGCTGGCCGCCCGAGAGCTGATGCGGCTTGCGCTTCGCGTATTTGCTCATCTGCACGAGCGCGAGCGCGTCGGCCACGCGCTCCCTGATCTCGTGCTTCGGCGTGCCTTCCTGCTTCAGCCCGAATGCGACGTTCGATTCGACCGTCATGTGCGGGAACAGCGCGTACGACTGGAACATCATGTTGACGGGGCGGCGGTACGGCGGCAGCGACGCGAGATCCTCGCCGTCGACGAAGATCTTGCCGGAGGTGGCCGTTTCCAGCCCGGCAAGCATGCGCAGCAGCGTGGACTTGCCGCAGCCCGAGCTGCCGAGCAGCGCGAACAGCTCGTTCTTCGCGATCGTCAGGTTCACGTTGTCGACGGCCGTGCTGTCGCCGAATTTCTTCACGACGTTTTCGATGCGCACGAACGCGTCGTTTTGCGTACGGGGCGCTGTGGCCGGTTGGATCTGTCGTGCGGCAGCGGAAGAGGGTATCGATTGCATGGGAGTCACCATTCGTTCTTCACGGATTGCAGGCGTGAGCGTCCCCGCGCGAGACGCGCAACGCGACTCGCGGACGACGGCTCGTGCCGGATGGAACAGCGCGCGCGGCGCGCGGGCGGACGGAGGTCCGCGAATGTCAGGCGGGCAGGCGTACCGCGATGCCTGCGCCGCCGCGATGCACGGCGATCAGTGGCCCGTCTTCAACTGAGCCCACAGACGGTTCTCGAGGCGCAGGATGTCGGCCGGCATCGGCTTCATCAGCACCATCTTCTTCAGCACGTCTTCGGGCGGGTAGACGGTCGGGTCCTGCGCGACGGCCGGCGTGACGAATTGATGCGCGGCCTTGTTCGCGGTCGGGTAGAACACCGTGTTGGTGATCGCCGCGTTGACCTTCGGATCGGACACGTAGTTGATCCACTTCATCGCGGCTTCCGGGTGCGGCGCATCCTTCGGGATCACCATCACGTCGAACCACAGCAGCCCGCCTTCCTTCGGGTTCGCGAACTTGATGTCGTACGAGCGCTTCGCTTCGGCCGAACGACGGTGTGCGATGCCGACGTCGCCGGACCAGCCGAGCACGACGCACACGTCGTTGTTCGCGAGGTCGTTGATGTAGCCGGACGAGTTGAACTGGGTGATGTACGGGCGGACTTTCTTCAGGACTTCGAAAGCTGCCTGGTAATCGCCCGGGCTCTTGCTGTTCGGATCCTTGCCCATGTATTGCAGCGTGGCGGCGAACACGTCGACGGCCTGGTCGAGGAACGACACGCCGCAGCTCTTCAGCTTCTCCATGTTGGCCGGATCGAACACCAGCGCCCAGCTGTCGACGGGCGCCTTGTCGCCGAGCACCTTCTTCACCGCCTGGGCGTTGTAGCCGATGCCGTCCGTGCCGTACGCCCAGGGTACGCCGTACTGGTTGCCAGGATCGGCGTCGGCGATCATCTTCATCAGCAGCGGGTCGAGGTTCGCGAGGTTCGGAATCTTCGACTTGTCGAGCTTCTGGTACACGCCGGCCTGGATCTGCTTGGCCATGTAGTTCGACGTCGGCACGACGATGTCGTAGCCGGAGCTGCCGGCCAGCAGTTTCGCCTGAAGCGTGTCGTCGCTGTCGTAGTTGTCGTACTTGACGTGAATGCCCGTCTGCTTCTGGAAGTTCGGGATCGTGTCCGGCGCGATGTAGTCGGACCAGTTGTAGACGTTCAGCTCGTCGGCATGCGCCGACGGGCTGGCGACTGACGTGAGCGCGGCCGCGGCGGCGAGGGCGGCGACGGAGCAGGCTTGGCGAAGAATACAGGCACGCATGGTGGAGTTCCCCTGGTTGTGGCGGCGTGCGGCGCCCGCCGCACGCCCGTAGGCAAGGCCGTTACGAAATACCCAGTTGCTGGGCGGTTGCATCGACGGCCTTCTTCGCCTTCGACACGAGTTCATCGATTTCCTGGCGCGAGATCACGAGCGGCGGCGACAGCAGCATCCGGTCGCCGGTCGCGCGCATGATCAGGTTGCCGTTGAAGCAGAAGTCGCGGCAGATCGTGCCGACGTCGCCGCCGTTCGCGAAGCGGCGGCGTTCGGCCGGCGCTTCGGCCAGTTGCAGGCTCGCGACCATCCCGTGGCCGTGCACTTCGCCGACGATCGGATGACGCGCGAAGGTTTCGCGCATCAGCGCCTGGAAATACGGTCCGATGTCGGTCTTCACGCGCTCGACGATGCCTTCGTCGCGCAGCAGCTTCAGGTTCGCGACCG
>NZ_LPMU01000004.1:0-1506 GCF_001534535.1 Burkholderia sp. MSMB1459WGS | reverse complement strand
GATGCAAAAACACGCTTTGACTGCAATCGCAGTCGCGCTCCTTGCCACGGGGTGCACGATGGCGCCGCATTACAAGCGGCCCGACGCGCCCGTCGCGCAGGCGTACCCGGCCGGCGGCGTCTACGCGACGCAGCCGGGCGCGGCCGGCGCGCGCAGCGCGAACGGCCAGGCGGCGACCGCCATTGGCTGGCGCGAGTTCTTCGTCGATCCGCGCCTGCAGCGGCTGATCGAAATCGCGCTGAAAAACAACCGCGACCTGCGCGTGTCGGTGCTGAACATCGAGGCGGCGCGTGCGCAGTACCAGATCACGCGCGCGGGGCTGTTCCCGACGCTCGACGGTACGGGCACGGGCAACATCCAGCGCTATCCGGCCGGGGTGTCGCAGACGGGCCAGCCGCTGATCTCGCGCGTCTACAACGTCGGGCTGTCCGCATCGTGGGAACTCGACCTGTTCGGCCGCGTGCAGAGCCTGAAGGATCAGGCGCTCGCGCAGTACCTGTCGACGTCGTACGCGCGGCAGGCGTCGGAGATCTCGCTGGTGTCGCAGGTGGCGGATCAATACCTGACGCTGCTGTCGACCGACGATCTGCTGAAGGTCACGGAAGACACGCTGAAGACCGCGCAGGCGTCGTACGACCTGACCAAGCTGCAGTTCGACAACGGCACGGGCTCCGAGCTCGAGCTGCGTCAAGCGCAGACGGTCGTCGAGACGGCGCTCGCGAACCAGCAGGCGCAGGCCCGTGCCCGCGCGCAGGCGTTGAACGCGCTGGTGCTGCTGATCGGCGAGCCGCTGCCGGACGATCTGCCGGCGGGCCTGCCGCTCGATGCGCAGAACCTGCTGACGGACGTGCCGGCGGGCCTGCCGTCGGATCTGCTCACGCGTCGTCCGGACGTGATGCAGGCCGAGCAGACGCTGCTGGCCGCGAACGCGAACATCGGCGCGGCCCGCGCGGCGTTCTTCCCGAAGATCTCGCTGACGGCCGCGTTCGGCACCGCGAGCCCGACGCTGGGCGGCCTGTTCAAGGCCGGCACGGCGGCGTGGTCGTTCGCGCCGAACATCGCGCTGCCGATCTTCGAGGGTGGCTCGAACATCGCGAACCTCGATCTCGCGAACGTGCAGAAGCGCATCGAGATCGCCAACTACGAGAAGGCGATCCAGTCGGCATTCCGCGAAGTGTCGGACGGGCTGGCCGCACGCGGCACGTACGACCAGCAGATCGCGGCGCTCGAGCGCAACGAGCACGCGCAGCAGCGTCGCTTCGATCTGTCGGACCTGCGCTACAAGAACGGTGTGGACAGCTACCTGTCGGTGCTGACCGCGCAGACGGATCTGTACTCGGCGCAGCAGTCGCTGATCAGCGCGCGTCTGGCACGCTGGACGAACCTGGTCGACCTGTACCGCGCACTCGGCGGCGGCTGGATCCAGCGCGCGGGCGAAGCGCCGCGCGCGCCGGATGCGCCGGTCGATTACGACAAGGCGGCCGCTCCGGCGCCTGCGTCGGCAAC
>NZ_LPMU01000003.1:0-182691 GCF_001534535.1 Burkholderia sp. MSMB1459WGS | reverse complement strand
GCGCTTCACTTCATTTGCCGTGATCAGCTTATGGCGGGACTTCCACCCGCAGGAATGCGCCCATGCTGGGCGCACACGAAAAAAAAGGCGCCCGAAGGCGCCTTTTTCGATGCTGCGAAGCGGGTTACCCCGCCCGTCACGCTTAGAAGCGGTGACGCAGACCAACCGTTGCTGCGGTTTGGTTGATCGACGAGCTCGGCAGGTTGTTGGCGAAGCTGTCGCCGTTGTAGATCGACGCGCCGATGCCGTTCTTCGCTGCACGCTGGTACACAGCTTGTGCGTAGACGTCCGTGCGCTTCGACAGTGCGTAGTCAGCTTGCAGACCGAACTGGTTCCAGTGCGTGCTGCCGTTGTTGATCTTCGCGTTCGTGTACGTGTAAGCAGCACCCAGGCCGAGAGCCGGCGTCAGGTTGTACTTTGCGTTGACTTCGTAGTTATCGGTGCGCAGCGTGCCTGCAGCAACTGCGTTGTTGTCGAGACGCGCTTGCGTCCATGCAGCGCCGACTTGCGCCGGGCCGAATGCGTAACCAGCAGCAGCACCGTACGTACGGACGCGGCCTTGGCTAGCGATGCCACCGATTGCCGACGACGTCGCGCCGTTTGCGTTCGTACCGTCGCCCAGGTTCGCTTGCGAGTATGCTGCACCCAGCTTCAGGCCTTGGAACTGGTACGACAGACCGCCGCTGTATGCACGGTTGTTGCCGAAGTTCGTGCTGTTCGAGAACGAGTACGTGCCGCCGAATTGCAGACCAGCGTAGTTAGCGCTCGTGTACTTGATCGTGTTGTTCTGCGCGACGTCGCCGTTCGTGCTCAGACGGTCGAGGTTCAGCGGGTGCGCGAAGTACGTGCCGCCCCACGAGCCCGTTGCCGTCAGCGGCGCCAGGTAGTCTTGCGTTGCGTCATACTGCTTACCCAGCGTGACCGTGCCGTACTGGCTCGACAGGCCAACGAAAGCCTGGCGGTTGAACATGCCGCCGTTGCCGTTTGCGAAGCGGCCGTTACCGATGTTGAAGCCGCTTTCCAACGTGAAGATTGCCTTCAGGCCGCCACCGAGGTCTTCCGAGCCACGCAGGCCGAAACGGCTCTGGTCAATGCCCGAACCCATCGCCCAACGCGACTTGCCAGCTTGGCCGAGTGCCGGCTGGACGTTGCTCGTGTAGGTGATGCCTGCGTCCAGCACGCCGTACAGCGTGACGCTGCTTTGCGCGTGAGCGACGGTAGCGAACGATGCTGCAGCTGCTGCAACGATCAGAGTCTTGTTCATTCGTGGAGCTCCCTTCTAAAAAGAGGCAGGTCTCGCGACCTTGTTCATAAACGGTCTTCAACCGCCCGGGAGCGCCATCGGTCCTGCTGGCGGCGCCCGGATAGTTGCCCGTTTGGGAACCGTGAGTTTAGGGGTGTACCCTAGGGGAGCGATCCGCAAATAAAGAAATAAGCTTTTCCAGAACTAGAAATAATGAAAGTGGGGCCGCGTCATAAGTATTTGTTTTAACGTTTGTTTTTGACCTCTTGACGCCGGCTTTTTGGACGCTTTCATCGCACCATTCTTTCATGTCATCGGCTTGACGGTTGCATAGAAACAACAAACGGTTTCGGTTCGGCCCACCAAAAACGGTAATTATTACCTTATCAAATCTCAAATATTGGCCTTTCCGCATCTAAAACGTCCCCTCGGCACCCTAAACAGGGGCCGATACCTCTGCCACGGCGAGATTCCGTCAGCCGTTGGAAAGGAAACGGCGGCTCGACCCCGCCGTGACACGCGGTAACAGCCTTAACCGGCCCCGTAACGCGGCGGGCAGACCGGCAGGCTAATGTAAGGCAGCCTCGCATACAGAACAGGAGCCGCCATGAATCGACGCTCGTTGCTGCGCGCCATCGGATTGACCGCCGCCTTCGTCGGCACCGGCTGGTTGCGCGCCGCCTCGGCCCAGCCTTCCCCGCCCGTGTATCGGCCCGCCGGCCCGAATCGCGTACCCGGCGGGCCGCCCTATGCAGACCGGCCGGGCTTCGCGCCGCCTGCGGCACGCCACGACCGTCGCCCGCCCCCGCCACGGCCGCATGGCTATATATGGACGGACGGCTATTGGCGCTGGCAGCGCGGCCGCTATATATGGGTTCCCGGTCGCTGGGTCGCGCGACGCCCCGGGCGCCGCTGGGTACCCGGCTACTGGCGCCGCCAAGGGTCGGTGTGGGTCTACGTCGACGGCTCGTGGCGGTGAGCAGCGGCTCGGCCCCAGCCGAAGGGCCGGAGCCGAGTCGCGCGCGAGAACCGACGCGGTCCACGCCACGCAATCGTGCGTTACGGCAGCCGCACTGCAGTCGACATATCGTCGGGTCGCCATTCCGGCGGCATCATTCCGATAACGAAGTCATACGATAGCGATGCGAATGCGTCCGACGATGCCTCAATCCCATCGAAATCGTCTACCGCACACCGCCGGTCAACGAACCGATGCGCGCACCGCGCCCAGCGCCCACCGCCGTCCAGCTCGCGCGCCGGCCGTCCCGACCCGCGCAACCCGCGGGTCGCTCGCCCATCCCGTCCACGTATCGCCAGACAAGGAAAACGCTACATGTCATCGTCCCGCTCCCCCGTTCGCGCCGGTGCCGCATTCGTTTTGCTGGCCGCATCGACAGCTGCGCTGGCCGCCGGCCCCGCCGCACGCGACCTGGCCACCGAGGAAGCCAATCGCCGGCTCGTGCTGACGTTCTACGATCGCTTCTTCAACCGGCACGAAGCAGTCGAGGCCGCCGCCGTCGTCGCGGACGACTACAAACAGCACAACCCGTACGTGCCGGACGGCAAGCAACCGTTCGTGTCGTACTTCGTCGGAGCGTTCCAGAAGAACCCGGCATCGCGCGCGCGCATCGTCCGCAGCGCGGCCGACGGCGATCTCGTCTACCTGCACGTGCATGCGACCGAGCATCCGGGCGATCGCGGCGAAGCGGTGGTCGACATCTTCCGCGTGAAGAACGGCAAGATCGTCGAACACTGGGACGTGATTCAGCCGGTACCCGAAACGTCCGCGAACCAGAACACGATGTTCTGATGCACGACGCCGGACGCGACCGGCCGCCCCCTACGCCGGCCGAATCGACGCTGCTTCGCGATCTTCGACGGCAATCGGTTCGCCCGTTCGGTAGCGACGCTCGCGCAGTCCCGTGCGATCGAGACGTGCGTCTGCATTCGCAGCGACGCACGTACGTCGCGCCAGGCCCGGGCGATCGGTGCGCGAACCGGCGCCGTCACGCGACGCCGAGCGCCAGCACCTGCTCGGTGGTCAGCACGTCGCCGAACGTATCCGACAATGCGGCCAGCGTCGCACGATGGAGGTCGCGGTGCGGCACCGTGCCGCCGTCCGCGACGTCGAGATCGCGCGTCGCGCAGGCATCGTCGACGACGATCACCGCATAGCCGAGCGGCACCGCATCGCGTGCCGCGCCGGCCACGCACGCATGCGTCATCAGGCCGGTGACGATCAGCGTGTCGATGCCGGCCGCCTTCAGCCGCGCATCGAGGTCCGTCGTCGGGAAGACGCTCACCGACGTTTTCTTCACGACCGCGTGAGCGGGCGCCGGCTGCAGGTCCGCATGAAAGCGGAAGCCGTGGCTGCCGTCGGCGAAGATCGGGCTGTCGGCCGACCCGACGTGCTGAACGTGGAACACCGGAATGCCCGCGCGGTCGGCGAACGCGATCACGCGCCGCGCATTGCCCAGCGCACGCGGCCCGTCCGGAATCGGCAGACGGCCGCTGAAGTATTCGTTCTGGAAATCGATCACCAGCAGCGCGGTGCGGGCGGCGGCGATCGACGTCGGCGCGCTCGCGCCGGCCAGGGTACGGATGGTCGGATGTTGCATGGAATGCCCTCTCGGTTGACACATTGGCGGAACGGCGCGCCGGGCCTTGCGGCGTCGCCGGACGCGGCCCGGAACCTCCCCGGCCGCGACGCGCCAGTGTCGGGCCGCGCGGCGCGACGCGACAGCGGCGCGCGGGACAACGTCCGACAGAATCGGGCCAACGTGCGCGAGCGCCGCCTACGACAGCACGGCCGTTCGCGCGCCCGGCCGCATACGGCCGTAAGCGACCATCATCGCGAAGCTGAGCAGGAAACCCGCGCCGCCGATCAGCAGCAGGCCGATTTCGCCGAATACGGGCAGCAGGTTCGTCAGCGCCCCCGTCACGACCCACGCGACCGCCATCACCGAGCCCGCGACGCCGAGCGCCCAGCCCTGCCGATCGTCGCTGACGGCATCGGAAAACGCGGTATACATCGTCGTGTACGCAACCATGTCGAAACAGCCGACGACCATCGCGAGCGCCCACAGCACCGGTTCGTGCGGAAACAACGCGGACAGGATCTGGCCGAGGCCGGCCACCAGCAGGCCCGTCTTCGCGATCTCGATCACGCGCCACACGCGCAGCATCAGCCGCACGACGCACAACAGGCCGAACACGAAGCAGATGCCGATCACGCCGCTGAACAGCCCGAGCCGCGCGCTCGTATAGCCGAATTTCGCCTGCAACAGCAGCATGATGGTCTGCAGGTAGAGCCCGTAGCCGACCTGCATCAGGAAGAACACCACCGACAGGAACGCGACGTTGCGCTGGCGCGCGGCCTCCCGGATGATCCGCAACGGCAGCAGCGGATCGATGCGCGTATCGCCGCGCGGCGCGGCACAATCGCGATACGACGCCCAGGTCCAGCACGCGCAGATCAGCGACAGCGCCGCGACCAGCACGAACGGCGTGCCGTAGTCGAACAGCGGCGAGATCGTCCGGTCGGACGCGACGCCGCCGAGCACCGGGCCGACGATCACGCCCGCGCTGAACGCAAGCGACATGATGCTCATGTCGTACGCCTTCGTATCGGGCGTGCCGAGATCGGCGACGGCCGCCTGCGCGATGCCCTGGCAACCGGCCATCAGGCCGGTGAGCCCGCGGCCGGCGAGCAGCAGCGCGACGCTGCCCAGCCACGCACCGGCTGCCATCGTCGCGTAGCCGACCGCGAGGCCCAGCACGCACAGCAGCAGGATCCGACGGCGGCCGTAGCGATCGGACAGCTCACCCATCAGCGACGAGCCGAAGAACATGCACAGCGGGTAGATTCCGTAGCCGAGACCGAGATAGAAATTGCGCGCGTGTGCACTGGCGTCGGCCGGCAGGATGCCCGCGTGCGGATCGCTGAAGATGGCGGACATCATCGGATAAACAAGCCCGAACCCCATCGCGTCGAGCGCGATGGCGAGCAGGCAGGGGCCGAGCAGTTTGTAGTCGAACCGGGACATGGCGACCTTCCGGACAGAGTGAATGATCGCCCAAGCGTAATGACCGGGCGGCGGCCGCGGTAGGCCGCCGCCGGCGATGCTAAGCATCGGTTCGCGCGATACCCCGCATGCGACCCGCGCCGATGGCTCGTCGTCCCGGCCGTGCGGCCGCGACTCGGCGCACGGCGGCCCGCCCCGAAGCAGCCGGCTGCGCGACCACGCACCGCGCGCCGTCGTGCATGAACATGCTGAAGAGGAATCCGAACGATCCCGCGAACGGCGCGTACCCCGCGAGAGGCGACGGGCGACCCGCTCGCACGCGTCGGCCACGTGACGCCCAACGTCGTGACGCGGTGGGCGACATCTTCTCGCCGACCAACCTCGTATCGGGCAGCGTCGGCTGCTCGCTGCTGCCCGGCCATGCGCGCGAGCTGTTCGCGCACCGGATCGCGCTCGTGCCGCTCGCGGGAGCAACGACCCGTCAGACCTTCGGCCTGCGCTTCCCGCATCGCCGCGAGCGAGACCCGAACCCTGCTCGCGCTACTTCCCCGACCGAGCGAGCGGACCTTGCACGCCCTGCCCCACGCCCGACGGCCAGCCGCCCGCGAGCGCCTTGTACAGCGCGACCGCCGATGCCGCGCTGCGCATCCGTCCGTCGGCCGCCGCGTCCTGCGCCTGCAGCAGCGTCCGCTGCGCGTCGAGCACTTCGTAGTAGTCGATCGCGCCTGCCGAGAAACGCGCCTGCGCAAGCTGCGCGGCGCGTGCGCTGTCGCCGGCCGCACGCACGAGGTGCGCGGTCTCGTCACGCGTGCGGGCGACACGCAGCAGCGCGTTCTCGGTTTCCTCCAGCGCGCCGAGTACGGTCTGCCGATACTGCGCAAGCTGGCCGGCCGCTTCCGCGTCGCTCGCCGCGATCCGCGCACGCACGCGGCCGACGTCGAGGAAAGACCAGTCGATGCCGAGCGCGATCAGGTTCGTGTCGCTGCCCGCGCGGAAGAACCCGTAGCTGCTCGTCGCGCTGCCGAGCAACCCGGACAGCGTGAAGCGCGGGAACAGGTCGGCGGTCGCGACGCCGACGCGGGCTGTCGCCGCATGCAGCCGCGCCTCGGCGGCCGCGACATCGGGGCGGCGGCGCAGCAGGTCGCCCGGCGTGCCGGGATCGATGTCGGCCGCGAGCGCCGGCAGCGGGACCGGCGTGCCCGTCGGCGCGGCCGCCTTCGGCAGGTCGAACCGGCCGATCAGCGCATCCGGCGTCTGCCCGGTCAACACCGCGAGCCGATGCTCGTCGACGCCGATCGCGGCTTCGTACACGGCGATCCGCGATGTCGTCGATTCGTACTGCGCGCGTGCGCGCGCCGCATCGAGGTCGGAGCCTCGCCCCGCGCCGACGCGCGCATTGATCAGGGCGAGCGTCTGCTTCTGGTTGTCGGCATTCTCGCGAGCGATCCGCAACCGCTCCTGCGAGCCGCGCAGATCGACGTACGTACTCGCGATCTCCGCCGCGATCGCGACGCGCACCGCGCGCACGTCCGCGGCGCTCGCCGCCGTTTCCGCGCGCTGCGACTCGATCGAGCGGCGTACGCGGCCGAACAGGTCGAGTTCCCACGCGGCATTGATGCCGACGCTCGACGTCGGCGTGTCGCGCTGGCTGCGCGGCGCGCCGAACGCCTGGTCCTTGCTCATCAATTGATGGCCGATCCGGCCGCTCGCGGTGATCGTCGGATAGCGGTCGAACGTTGCCTGAGACAGCAGCGCATTCGACGCGTCGTAACGCGACACCGCGACCTGCAGGTCCTGGTTCGCCGCGAGCGCCGCATCGATCAACTGCGTCAGCACCGGATCGCCGAACCCGCGCCAGAACGTGGCATCGGCGTCGGCCGACGCGTCGGGCGGCATATCGGAGCCTGTCTGGACCGTCGCCGCGTCGCGCTGCGTCGCAGGACGGTCGTCGCGCGCGAACCGCGCGGCCGTGATCGTATCGGGCCGTCCGAAATCGGGGCCGACCGCGCAGGCAGCGAGCGTCACCGACATCGCCAGCGCGGAAAGACGGAAAGCGGCGCTCATCGGTTTTCTCCTTCGAGGGTGCCGTGCTGTTCGCGCCAGACGGCCGGCGTGCCGCCCGCGAGCTTGCGGATCGCCACGTAGAACACGGGAGTCAGGAACAGCCCGAACAGCGTGACGCCCAGCATCCCGGCGAACACGGTGACGCCGGTGGCCGCCCGCACCTCGCTGCCCGCGCCGCTGCCGATCAGCAGCGGCACCGAGCCCGCGATGAACGCAACCGACGTCATCACGATCGGACGCAGCCGCAGCCTGCACGCTTCGAGCGCCGCTTCGACCGCGCCCTCGCCCTGGATCTCGAGCTCGCGCGCGAACTCGACGATCAGGATTGCGTTCTTGCACGCCAGCCCCATCAGCACGACCAGGCCGACCTGCACGAACACGTTGTTGTCGCCGCCGGACAGCCACACGCCGAACAGCGCCGCGCACATGCACACGGGCACGATCAGGATTACCGCGAGCGGCAGCGTCCAGCTCTCGTACAGCGACGCGAGCACCAGGAACACCAGCATCACGGCCAGCGGGAATACGACGATCGCCGCGTTGCGCTGCGTGACCTGCTGGTAGCTGAGGTCGGTCCATTCGAGCGCGATGCCCGGCGGCAGCACGTCCTTCGCGATCTGCTGCAGCTTCGCGATCGCCTGCGACGACGACATGGTCTTCGGATCGGCGTCGCCGATCAGGTCGGCGGCCGGATAACCGTTGTAGCGGACGACCGGGTCGGGACCGTACGCGGGTCCGACCGTCACCATCGAGCCGATCGGCACCATCTCGCCCTTCGCGTTGCGCGTGCGCAGGTTCGCGATGTCGGCGGCCGTCTGCCGGTGGCCGGCATCCGCTTGCGCCATCACGCGATACACGCGGCCGAACACGTTGAAGTCGTTCACGTACATCGAACCGAGATAGACCTGCAACGTATTGAACAGATCGGTCAGCGCGACGCCCTGCGCCTTCGCCTTGAGCCGGTCGACCTTCACCTCGAGCTGCGGGATGTTTGCCTGGTACGAGCTGACGGGATAGCTCATCCCCGGCGTCTTCGCGACTGCGGCCTGAAACGCGCCGAGCGCCTTCTGCAACTCGCCGTAGCCAAGCCCGCCGCGATCCTCCAGGTACAGCGAGTAGCCGGAGCCGTTGCCGAGCCCCTGGATCGGCGGCGGCATCAGCGCATAGGTAATGCCGCCGCCGATCGCCGCGAAGCGCGCGTTCAGGTCCGCGTTGATCTGCGCGGCGCTGCGATGACGCCGGTCGAACGGCTTCAGGATCACGTACGAGTTCGTGATGTTCGGCGTGTTCACGCCCTGCAACGCGTTCAGCCCGGCGAACGCCGGCACCATCTCGACGCCGTCGGTGCCGAGCGCGATCTTCGTCATCTGCTCGGTCACCGCGCTGGTGCGCGCGAGCGACGCGCCTTCCGGCAGCTTCGCGCCCGCGAACAGGTACAGCTTGTCCTGCACCGGGATGAAGCCACCCGGCACCGCGTCGAACAGCAGCGCGGTCGCCGCGAGCAGCGCCGCATAGACCGCGAACACCGCGCCGCGCCGCTTCAGCATGCGGCCGACGACGCCGTGGTAACGGTCGGAGCTGCGTTCGAAGAACCGGTTGAACGGACGGAACAGCCAGCCGAATGCGCGATCGAGCGCACGCGTCAGCGCATCCTTCGGCGCGCCGTGCGGACGCAGCAGCTTCGCGGCGAGCGCGGGCGACAGCGTCAACGAGTTGATCGCGGAGATCACCGTCGAGATCGCGATCGTTACCGCGAACTGCTTGTAGAACTGGCCGGTCACGCCCGACATGAAAGCCATCGGCACGAACACTGCGCACAGCACGAGTGCGATCGCGACGATCGGCCCCGACACCTCGCGCATCGCCTGGTGTGCGGCGTCGCGCGGGCTCAGCCCACGGGCGATGTTGCGCTCGACGTTCTCGACGACGACGATCGCATCGTCGACGACGATCCCGATCGCGAGCACGAGCCCGAACAGCGTCAGCGTGTTGATCGAATAGCCGAGCAGGTAGAGCCATGCGAACGTGCCGACCACCGACACCGGCACCGCGACGAGCGGAATGATCGACGCGCGCCACGTTTGCAGGAACAGGATCACGACGAGCACGACCAGCACGACGGCCTCGATCAGCGTGTGCTGCACCGCGCGGATCGATTCGCGCACGAATACCGTCGGGTCCCACACGGGGCGGTATGCGACGCCGGGCGGGAAGCGCTTCGACAGCTCGTCGAGCTTCGCATACACGGCCTTCGCGACGTCGAGCGCGTTCGCGCCCGGCGACAGGAAGATGCCGACCACGGCCGAATGCCTGTCGTTGAAATACGAACGCAGCGTGTAGTCGCCCGCGCCGAGCTCGATGCGGGCGACGTCGGACAGCTTCACGACCTGGCCGTCGTCGCCGTTGCGCAGCACGATGTCGCCGAATTCCTGCACGGTGCGCAGGCGGCCGCGCACGTTGATCGACACGAGGAAGTCGTTTTTCTTCGGCGACGGCTCCGCGCCGAGCTGACCTGCCGACACCTGCACGTTCTGCTCGCGCACGGCCGCGATCACGTCGCTCGCGGTCAAGCCGCGCGACGCGAGCCGGTTCGGGTCGAGCCACAGCCGCATCGCGTAATCGCCGGAGCCGTACACGCCGACGTCGCCGATGCCGGTGAGCCGCGACAGTTCATCCTTCACGTGCAGCGTCAGGTAGTTGCGCAGGTACAGCGAATCGCGGCTGTTGTCCGGCGAATAGAGGCTCACGTACATCAGCGGCGTCGGCGACTGCTTCTGCGTGGTCACGCCGTACTGGCGCACCTCGTCGGGCAGGCGCGACAGCGCCTGGCTCACGCGGTTCTGCACGCGCACGGCGGCCGTGTCGGGGTCGACGCCTTGCAGGAACGTGACGACGACCTGCAGGCTGCCGTCCGAACCGGCGACCGACTTCATGTACATGATGCCTTCGACGCCGTTGATCGCCTCTTCCAGCGGCTCGGCCACCGACTCGGCGATTTCCTTCGGGTTCGCGCCCGGGTACGTTGCACGCACGACGACGCTCGGCGGCACGACTTCCGGATATTCGCCGGCCGGCAGCATCGGGATCGAGATCAGGCCGATCGCGAAGATGACGATCGACAGCACGACCGCGAAGATCGGCCGGTCGATGAAGAATCGGGAGAAATCCATCGTATCGCTCCCGTCATTGCGCGGCAGGCGTGCCGGCATCGGCGACCGCCTGCGTCGCGCTGCCCGCATCGGCGCGCGCGGGCAGCGCCTTCGGCTTCACCTGCGCGCCCGGATAGTAGATGCGCTGCACGCCGTCGACGACCACACGGTCGCCCGCTTGCAGCCCCTTCTCGACGATCCGCTCGCCGTCGAGTTCGCGGCCGATCGTCACGTCGCGGCGCAGCGCCTTGTCGCCCGCGCCGATCACGTACACGTACTTGCGGTCCTGGTCGGTCAGCACGGCCTTGTCGTCGACCAGCAATGCGCTCTGGTCGCGGCCGCTGACGAGCTGCACGCGCGCATACAGGCCCGGCGTAAACGCATGGTCCGCATTCGGCAGCCGCACGCGTGCGCGGATCGTGCCGGTCTGCGGATCGAGCCGGTTGTCGAGGAAATCGACGGTGCCCGCATGCGGGAAGCCCGTCTCGTTCGCGAGGCCGATGCGCACCGGATCGGCGCCGATCGCGCGATGTTTCGGGTCGGCGCGCCGCGCGTTGTAGCGCAGGTAGCTCTGCTCGTCGCAATCGAAATATACGTAGACCGGATCCTGCGACACGACGGTCGTCAGCAGCGTGTCGTCCGCACGCGCGAGATTGCCGACGGTCGCGACCGCGCGGCCTACGCGGCCGGCGATCGGCGCGCGCACTTCGGTGAAACCGAGATTGAGCTTCGCGTCGGCAACGGCCGCATCGGCCGCCTGCAGATCGGCGCGTGCCTGTTCGGCAGTCGCGCGCGCGTTGTCGAGTTCTTCCTGCGACGTCGCATGCGCATCGATCAGCGTCTGCACGCGCTTGAGCTGCACGTTCGCGAGGCTCGCAGCCGCACGGGCGCGCTGCTGCTGCGCATTCGCACGGTCGAGCGCGATCCGGTACGGGCGCGGATCGATCTCGAACAGCAGCGCGCCCTGCGCGACCACGTCGCCTTCCTTGTACGCGACACGCTGCAGATAGCCGCTCACGCGCGGCCGCAGCTCGACCGCGTCGACCGCTTCGACGCGTCCGTTGAATTCGTCCGCGAGGCGGACGGTGCGCGGCGCGACGGTGGCGACGCCGACTTCGGGAAGAGGATGGGCCGACGATGCGCCTTTGCCGTCGTGACAACCCGACAACGCCAGCAACAGGGCGCAGGCAGCGCCCAAAGGCGACGTCCTGCGTAGGGAAAAGGAGAACATGATGCCTCGCGACGGGTTAAACTGCCGCGTAGCATAAAAGTTCAAGTTAACTTCAAGTCAAGCTTTTCCGGAGGGTGTCATGGGTATCCAGGAAACCCCGCAATGGCCGCTGATGTCGATCCGCGAAGTGGCCGCGCGCAGCGGCGTGCCGGCGTCGACGCTGCGCTTCTACGAGATGCGCGGGTTGATCAAGTCGCACCGCAACGGCTCGAGTCATCGCCACTATTCGCGCGCGGTGCTGCGGCTGATCGCGTTCATCGTGTTCGCGCAGAAGATCGGCTATTCGCTCGACGAAATCGCCGAACAGCTCGTCAGCCTGCCCGAGGACACCGCGCCGAGCAACAAGGACTGGCAGCGGCTGTCGCGCGGCTGGAAGCAGCGCGTCGCAAGCCGGATCGAGGAGCTGCAGCGGCTCTACATCAATCTCGACGAATGCATCGGCTGCGGCTGCCTGTCGCTGAAACGCTGCAAGCTGACCAACCCGGACGACCGCGCGGGCCGCAACGGCCCCGGCGCGCGACGCTGGCTCGGCGACAAGCCGCCGACCGACTCCGAATGACGCGCAGGCCGCGCGCGTCCTGCATCACCCGACGCGCCAGCCGCCGTTCACCGCGATCGTCGCGCCCGTGACGAACGACGCGCGCGGCCCGGCGAGCCAGGCGACCGCATCGGCGATGTCGTCCGGCTGCCCGGCGCGGCCGACCGGCGTCTGCTCGCGGATCGTCGCCGCGATGGCCGGCGCGACCCCGCTGCCGCCGAACAAACGCGTGTCGGCGACATAGCCGGGCGCGACCGTATTGACCGTCGCCCCGCGCGGCCCGAGTTCGCGCGCCAGCGCGACGGTGAAGCCTTCGACGCCGGCCTTCGCGGCCGCATACGCGAGGCCGCCCGGCAACAGGCTGCCGGCACGCGCCGCGATCGAGCCGATGTTGACGATTCGCGCGGCATGGTCGGCCAGGTGCGGCAGCACGGCCATCGTCGTCAGAAACAGGCTTTTCAGGTTCGCATGGAGCACCGCGTCCCATACGGCCTCGGCTTCCCCCGCTTCGGTATCCGCGCCGACGCGCCCGGTCAGCCCGGCATTGTTGACCAGCACGTCGATGCGCGGCCATCGCGCGACGATCGCGTCGACGGCCGCTTGCGCGTCGCGCCGCACGCCCAGGTCGCCGGCCTGCCCGATCGCCGCGCCGCCCAGACGCTCGACGGCCGCCCTCAGCCGCGCCACGTCGCGCCCGACGATCGCGACGCGATACCCGTCCTCCACCAGCCGACGCGCGATCGCGAAGCCGATCCCGCTCGATCCGCCCGTGACGATCGCCGTGCGTTGTCGTTCGTTGCCCGTCATGACCTGCCCTCCTTTCCTCGGTGTTGACGATTGGTGACGTTTGCAGTGTGGGCAACGGACGGCGATAGGTAAAATACGAATTCGATGACATATTGATACGCAAAAGGTATCGCCATGATCGATCTGCGCCAGTTCCGGCAATTCATCGCGGTCGCCGAAACGCTCAGCTTCCGGCGCGCTGCCGAGCGGCTGCACATGGCCCAGCCGCCGCTCAGCGCGGCGATCCGCAAGCTCGAGGACGAACTGGGCGTCGCCTTGCTCGACCGCGACACGCGCGGCTCGCGGCTCACGCCGGCCGGCGAAGCATTCCTGCTCGAAGCGCGGCGCGCGCTCGAACAGGCCGAGCGCGCGGTGGCCGCGGCGCGCCGCGCGGGCGCCGGCCTCGGCGGCACGCTGCGGCTGCGCTTCGTCGACAGCACGGTCAATGCGCTGTTGCCGCTGATCCTGCGCGCGTTCCAGGAACGGCATCCGGGCGTCGATTTCCAGCTCGAGGAAGGCACGACGGCCGAGCAGGTGCTCGCGCTGCGTCACGATCGCACGGACGTCGGCCTCGTCGTGCTGCCGGTGGCCGATGCCGGCGACGTGCGTGTCGAACCGCTGCTGCGCGACCGGATGGTGGCCGCGCTGCCCGACGGCCACCGGCTCGCGCGCCGCCGCCGCATCGCGCTGGCCGAGCTGGCGGACGAACCGTGGGTCATGTTTGCCGCGCACCATGGGCCCGGCATGCATGCGCTGATCGTGACGGCATGCGCGCAGGCCGGCTTCGCGCCGCGCGTGGTCCAGCAACCGCGCCAGATGCAGACGACGGCCGGGCTCGTCGCGGGCGGCATCGGCATCGCGCTGATGCCGCGCCTGTTCGTGCCGATGCAGCCGCAAGGCATTACGTTCTGCGAACTGAAGGATGCGGGCAGCCCGCTCGCGTACGAACTGGCGCTCGCATACCGTACGCCGTCGCCGCTCGTCGATGCGCTGCGCGAGAGCGCGCGCGAGGCGGTGCGCGAACTGGGGCTGGTCGCCGCGACGTGACCGCGCGCATCGCGCGCGGCGCTCAGTCGCCGAGGAAGTTGAGCGCGACGCCGAGCACGGCCTGCCGGAATGCCTCCGGCCGCGTCGGCAGCGACGTGAACTCCAGCATCATGTGACGATACGACACCGTCATGCCCACGGCGCTCGCGATCATGAAGAACAGCACGTTCGGATCGACCGGACGGATCGCGCCGGCCTCGACCGCATCCGCCAAGAGCGGCAACATCGCGTCGTGATACGGGCGCACGATTCGCTCCTGCAGCCGATCGAGCCGCCCGCCCTCCTCGGTCGCCGCCGTCGAGAAGAACATGCCGATATCCGGCTCCGCGAACTCGTGATCGACGCACAGCTCGAGCGCGCGCCGCACGCGGTCGCGGTGCGGCAGCGACGACGTGCGCAGCGCGCGCAGCGCGTCGAACATCGGTTCGGCCAACTCGACGATCTGCTCGACGACCGCCAGCCACAACGTTTCCTTCGTGCCGAAGTGATGGGCGATCAGCGCCGCGTCGATGCCCAGCTCGCGCGCGACTTCGCGCACGCTCGTCGCGTCGTAGCCGCGCTTCGCGAACGTGCGGCGCGCGGCCCGCAATATCACGTCCGGGCCGACGGACGCATCCGCCAGCGGCCGTCCGCGCGTACGCCGCTTCGACGGCGCGCGCTCAGTGACTTCTGCCACGTTTTTCCTGCTCCTTGAACGATTCGAATGCCCGTGCCCGGTACCCGGTTTCACGTACCGGAAGCGGGCGGCCTGCCCCGCTGCGTTGACACGCCGAGCCGGGAAGCGCTAGGATCATACCTTATTCATCACGTGATGATTTATCAATGACAACCCCTACACGCATCGTCATCGTCGGCGGCGGGATCGCCGGACTGCAGCTCGCGACCCGTCTGGGCGAGCGCCTCGGCCGGTCCGGGCGGGCGCAGATTACGGTCGTCGACCGCAGTCCCACGCATATCTGGAAGCCGATGCTGCATACGATCGCGGCCGGTACGCGCGACGTCCAGCAGCAACAGGTGATCTTCCTCGCCCACGCCCGCGATCACGGCTACGCGTACCAGCCCGGCGAACTGAAGGGGCTCGATCGCGCGCGCCGCCGCGTGCAGCTCGGCGAGATCCGCTCCCAGGACGGCGACGTGGTGATCGACGCACGCGAACTCGAATACGACGTGCTGATCCTCGCGCTCGGCAGCCAGGCCAACGATTTCGGCGTGCCGGGCGTGCGCGAGCACTGCTACTTCATCGACAGCCAGCAGCAAGCGGAGACCTTCAACGAAGCGTTGCGGATGCGCGTGTTCCGCAGCATCGCGCGCGACGAGCCATTTCGCGTCGCGATCGTCGGCGCGGGCGCGACGGGCGTGGAACTCGCGGCGGAGTTGAGCCGATTGCTGGAAGTGGCGCAGGCGTACGGTGACGAAACGGTGCGCGAGCGGCTGCAGCTCACGCTGCTCGAAAGCGGCCCGCGCATCCTCAACGCGTTTCCGGCACGGATTTCCGCGTCGGCCCAGCGGCGGCTCGAACAGATCGGCTTTCACGTGCTGACGTCGACGCGCGTCACGTCGGCCGACGCGAACGGCTTCCATTACGGCGACGGTTCGTTCGCCGAAGCGGACCTGATGGTCTGGGCGGCCGGCGTGAAGGCACCCGATTTCATGCAGGCGCTGGGCGGGCTCGACACGAACCGCGCGAACCAGATCGTGGTCGGCCCCACGCTGCAGGCGACCGGCGACGAGCACGTGTTCGCGATCGGCGATTGCGGAAGCCTGCTGCCCGACGGCCACGAACGGCCGCTGCCGCCGACCGCCCAGGTCGCGACGCAGCAGGCCGAGCATCTCGCGAAGCACCTTCCCGCGTGGCTCGACGGCACGCCGATTCCGCCGTTCGCGTTCCGCGATTTCGGCGCGCTGGTGTCGATCAGCGATTACGACGCGTTCGGCACGCTCGGGCAGTTCGGGTTCTTCCGCGGCGGCTTCATCCAGGGGCGCTTCGCGCAGTTCAGCCACCTGATGCTCTACCGGCGGCACCAGCAGGCGCTGCACGGTTTCCCCAAGGCCACCTTGCTGTGGATCGCCGAACGGATCAACGGCTGGGTGCAGCCGCGCATCCGCCTGTCGTGATGCCGCGCGTCGCGGCACCGCGTAACGTTTCGAGGAACAGAGACATGAACAACCGTGCAGCGCCCTGGCTCATGACCGTCGCCGCAATCGGCCGCTTCGACATGCCGTCCGTCTCGTGGGGCGGCCCGCGGCGGCGCAGCGTCACGCGCGACCGGCTGCCGTCGTGGGACGCGACGAGCAAGCCGACCATCAGCGTGCTCGAACGGCCCACGGCCGACACCGTGATGATCTCGTGGTGCGACGCGTGCACCGGGCACTACGGCTACCAGAAGTGGCGCCTGTTCACGACGCGCAAGCGCGGCGTGTGCGCGCTGTCGGGGCGATCGATCGAGATCGGCGACAGCGTCTATGCGCCGCAACTGCTCGGCTCGACGCCGGGCAACGCCGCCGCGATGGTGCTCGCGGCCTGCATCGACGACGCCCTGGCGGCCTGATCGTCAGGTCGACGTGGTCTGACCGGCGCCATAGGCCGGCGCATCGTTCTGCCGTTCGAGCTGGGCGTCGAGATGCGCGGCATGCGCGTTCGCTTCGGACTCCGACATCAGCTCGCCTTCCCACTTCGCGACCACCGCGCTGGCGATCGAGTTGCCCACCGCGTTGGTGGCCGAGCGACCCATGTCGAGGAACGTGTCGACGCCGAGAATCAGCAGCAGCCCGGCTTCCGGGATGTTGAACTGGTGCAGCGTCGCCGCGATCACGACGAGCGATGCGCGCGGCACGCCGGCCATCCCCTTCGACGTCAGCATCAGGATCAGCAGCATCGTGACCTGCGTGCCGAACGACAGGTGGATGTCGTACGCCTGCGCGATGAACAGCGACGCGAACGTGCAGTACATCATCGACCCGTCGAGGTTGAACGAATAGCCCATCGGCATCACGAAGCTCGAGATCTTGCGGCGCACGCCGAAACGGTCGAGCGCGTCGAGGATCTTCGGATACGCGGCTTCGGAGCTGGCCGTCGCGAACGACAGCATGAACGCTTCCTTGATCAGCACGATCAGCTTGAACACACGGCGGCCGAGGAACAGCAGCCCGGCCGCGACGAGCGTGGCCCACAGCAGCACGAGGCTCACGTAGAAGTCGCCCATGAACACCGCGAACTTCAGCAGGATCGACAATCCGTTGACCGCGACGGTCGACGCCATCGCCGCCATCACCGCGAGCGGCGCGAGCTTCATCACGTAGCCGGTGATCTTCAGCATCACGTGCGCAAGCTGGTCGATCGCGGCGACGAGGATCTTGCCGCGCTCGCCGAGTGCGGCGAGCGCGACGCCGAAGAACATCGAGAACACGACGATCTGCAGGATCTCGTTGTTCGCCATCGCCTCGGCGATCGACTTCGGCACCATGTGCCCGACGAAATCCTTCAGCGTGAACTTCGACGTCGCGAGATGCGCGGACGCGCCGATGTCCGGCAGCGGCAGGCCGAGGTTCTCGCCGGGCCGCAGCAGGTTCGCCATCAGCAACCCGAGCAGCAGCGAGACCAGCGACGCGGTGACGAACCAGCCGAGCGCCTTCACGAACACCCGCCCGACCGACGACGCGTCGCCCATGTGCGCGATGCCGACCACCAGCGTCGAGAACACCAGCGGGCCGATCACCATCTTGATCAGCCGCAGGAACACGTCGGATACGAGCGAGATGTAGCCGGCGATTTCGGCGGCCGACTGCTTGTCCGGAAGCTGCGTGTAGATCAGGTAGCCGATCAGGATGCCGGCTGCCATCGCGAGCAGGATCCAGCCTGCCGCAGACATTCGTTTGTTCATGATGGAATTCGCCGCACGGCGATGGAGTTGACGGAAGAAAGAGGCGCGTGCCGTGCCATGGGGCGCGCGGAGCGCGCCGCTCGGGCCGACACGGAGATCCGCGGACGGACGCGCCGCCGCACCGGCATTCGCGGCAACGCGAACGCCGGCGGCAGCGATCCGGCATGCAGCGATCGGATCAATAGCCGATTGCGGAGCCCGCCGGACGGCGCGGGTCGTTGTAGCCGTAGATGAAGCCCACACGCACGTTGCCGGACACGGACGAATCGTTCCCGGAACTCTGGCGGCTCGCGGCTTCGGTGCCCGGCAGGCCGACCATGATCAGCTCGGCGGCGCCCCACGGCGTCTGCTCGACCATCTTGTAGCCCATGTTGCGAAGGATCGCGAGCGTGTCGGGCGACAGGCCGTAGGTTTCGTAATAGACCGCGTCGGGCAGCCACTGATGATGGATGCGCGGCGCGGCGACCGCGTCCTGCGGCGTCATCCCGTAGTCGATCACGTTCAGCACGGTCTGCAGCGTGATCGTGATGATGCGCGAGCCGCCCGGCGAACCGACCACCATGAATACCTTACCGTCCTTCTTCACGATGGTCGGCGCCATCGACGATAGCGGACGCTTGCCCGGCGCGATCGAGTTGCGCGTGCCCTGCACGAGGCCGAACAGGTTCTGCGCGCCGACCTTCACGGTGAAGTCGTCCATCTCGTCGTTCAGGAAGAAGCCCGTGCCCGGCGCGATGACCACGGCGCCGAAGCGGCCGTTGACCGTATAGGTCGTCGACACCGCATTGCCGTCGTGGTCGACGATCGAGTAGTGCGTCGTTTCCGGCTTCTCGTGCACACCGACGCCGGGCTGCACGTCGACCGACGGCGTCGCCGTGTCGGCATGGATGCTCTTGCGGATCTGCGCCGCGTACTCCTTGCTCGTCAGCTTCGCAACCGGGTTGTCGATGAAGTCCGGATCGCCGAGCAGCGTGTTGCGGTCTTCGTACGCATGGCGCATCGCTTCGGTCATATAGTGGACCGCCGCGGCCGAGTGATAGCCGAGCTTGCGCAGGTCATACCCTTCGAGGATGTTCAGCGTCTCGCACATCGTCACGCCGCCCGAACTCGGCGGCGGCGCCGACACGAACTCGTAGCCGCGATACGTGCACGTCAGCGGCGCCATGTCCTGCGCGCGATAGGATGCGAAATCGGCCGCCGTGATCACGCCGCCGCCGCGCCTGGCCGCCGCTTCCACGATCTTCGGAATCTCGCCGTGATAGAACGCGTCCGGCCCCTGCTCCGCGATGCGCTCGAGCGTGCGCGCCAGATCCTTCTGCACCAGACGATCGCCCGGCTGCAACGCCGTGCCGTCCGGGCGCAGGAAAATGCGCGCGGCTTCCGGGTCCTTCCTGAAGCGCTCGACCGTCGTGTCGAGGATGTCTGTATCGCCGCGCGTCAGCACGAAGCCGTCGCGTGCGAGCCGGATCGCCGGCGCCATCACCTGCTTGCGCGTCAGCTTCCCGTACTTGCGCTGCGCGAGATCGAGCCCGGCCACCGTGCCCGGCACGCCGACCGCGCGATAGCCGTACAGGCTCTGGTCCGGAATGACGTTGCCGGCCGCATCGAGATACATGTTCGCGGACGCCGCGGCCGGCGCGGTCTCGCGGAAATTGATGAAGCGGTCGCGACCGTCGGCCAGGTGGAGGGTCATGAAGCCGCCGCCGCCGATGTTGCCGCAGCACGGGTTGGTCACGGCCTGCGCATAGCCGACGGCCACCGCCGCGTCCACCGCGTTGCCGCCTGCCTTCAGGATGTCGACGCCGATCTGCGACGCGAAGTGCTGCGACGACACGACCATGCCGTTCTTCGCTTCGACCGCCGGGTCCGACGCGGCGAACGCGCACACGCTCATCGCGGACAACAGGGTGAGTACTACGAGCCGCCTCATGACGAAATCCTCCAGACGAATAAACCGGCGCATGCCGGGATGCGCGGCCGCACCACCGCGTATCGACGCCGCCTGTTCGACGTGTAATAAACGGTACATTTCCGCAAGGCCGCGATCATAGCACCCGCTTTTTTGCGTCAAAAACTAGGGTAATTACTGAATTCAAAGCAGATATGCGGGACTATCTTTGTCGAGGCATGTTCGATTTATTACATATATGAACGTATTCGTGGATCGAGCGATACGTCCCTCTAATTTCGAACCGTGCGCGGCCTGCCGCACGTCGATCGGCTAACATGCGTGCAGTTACCGGCAGACGCACGTCTGCCGTTCGATCGTTCAATTCAGATAGAGAGCCGGAGTGCCGATGGGGACGAGCATCAGGGCGTTGCTGCTATCCCAGATGGATAGCTTCACGCCGTCGGAACAGAAGGTCGCGCAGGCGTTGCTGGATCGCTATCCCAGTCTCGGGCTGGGCCCCATCGCGCAGTTCGCGAAGCAGGCGGAAGTCAGCGACCCGACCGTGTTCCGCTTCGTCGTCCGGATCGGCTTTCCGAACTATTCGTCGTTCCAGCAGGCGCTGCACGACGAGATCGACACCGCGATGAATTCGCCGCTCGCGCGCATGGATGCGTTTCATTCGGAAACGGGCATGCGCGACAGCCACGCGGCGATTTTCCAGCGGCTGTCCGAATCGCTCGCGACCACGATCGAAGGGCTCGACGCGGCCGCGTTCGACGCAGCGGTGGCGGTGCTGGCCGATCCGGACGTACGCATCTTCTGCGGCGGCGGGCGCTATACGGCGCCGCTCGCGTCGCTGTTCTCGTTCACGCTGGCCTATGCACGGCCGCACGTGCAGTACGTCGAGCCGAACGTGAATCTCGCGTCCGTCGCGCTGGCCGACATGGGGCGCACCGACCTGCTCGTGATCTTCGACTTTCGCCGCTACCAGAAGGACAGCATCCGCTTCGCGCAGGCCGCGCACCGGCTCGGCGCGCGGATCCTGCTGATCACCGACGAATGGCGCTCGCCGATCGGCGAATTCGCGGAGATCGTGCTGCGGATCCAGGGGCGCCCTTTCGCGATGCTGCAGACCAACGTGCCGGCGCTGGCGCTCGCCGAAGCGCTGGTGATCGGCGTGACGAACCGGCTGCCGGAACTGGCCCGGCAGCGGATGGAGAAGATCGAACAGCTCAACGCGGGCGGGATCGAGTGGGATACCAGCCAGCGCGATTTGCCCGAATGACACGTGGCCGCCATTCGGGCGCGGCGCTCAACTCTCGACGTCCTCCAGACTGAACACTTCCGTCTTGTCGTTGTACGAGAAGACCTCCCCGTACCGCCCCCAGTCGATCACCGCGTCGAGCGTTTCCTCGGCCGCTTCGTCGGACAGGAAATCCTCCAGCTCCTGCTCGAAGCGCACGCGCGGCGCGCGGTGGCCCGGACGCTCGTTCAGCACCTTCCTGATCCGGGCAGCAAGCGGCACGTGCTTCAGCAGGTGATCCGCGAACATCAGCTTGCGCTCCTGCGTGCCGAATTCCGCGAACACGCGTGCGGGCGGCGTCAGGAACACATCGCCTTCGCGCACGTCCGCGAAGCCGAGGTACTGCAGCACTTCCGCGATCGGGAACAGGTCGTCGACCTCGAGGTGCAGCGTGCGCGCGATTTCCGGCATGTCGGCACGACCGTGGTACGGCGCCATCGCGAGCGTCTCGATCAGGCCGGCCATCAGGTTGGTCGACACCTGCGGCAGCCAGCTGCCGAGCTCGAGCCCCTTCTTCGTCGCCTCGCCGGTCTGGCGCGCCGTCATCTTCGCGTAGATGTCGTCGACCAGCTTGCGGAAATCGGTATCGAGCCGATTGCGCGGATGCTTGAACGGCACCTTGATCTCGGCGATCACGCGGCCCGGGTTCGACGACAGCACGAGAATCCGGTCGCACATGAACACCGCTTCCTCGATGTTGTGCGTGACGATCAGCACCGACTTGATCGGCATGCGGCCCTGCGTCCACAGATCGAGCAGGTCGGTGCGCAGCGTTTCGGCGGTCAGCACGTCGAGCGCGGAGAACGGCTCGTCCATCAGCAGAATGGTCGGATCGACGACGAGCGCGCGCGCAAAGCCCACGCGCTGGCGCATCCCGCCCGACAGCTCGCGCGGATACGCGTTCTCGAAGCCGTCGAGGCCGATCAGGTCGATCGCGGCCAGCGCGCGTTCGCGCCGCTCGCGCGCGCCGACGCCGAGCGCCTCCAGCCCGGCTTCCACGTTCTGCAGCACGGTGAGCCACGGGAACAGCGCGAAGGTCTGGAACACCATCGCGACGCCCTCGGCCGGGCCGCGCAACGGCTTGCCGAGATAGGTCACTTCGCCGTCGGTCGGCTCGATCAGGCCGGCGATGATGCGCAGCAGCGTCGACTTGCCCGAGCCCGAGCGGCCGAGCAGGCCGACGATCTCGCCTTCGCGCAGCGACAGGTTCGCATCGTCGAGCACGAGCAGCTCGCCCTGCGTCTTGTTGAAGCCGCGGTTCACGTGCTCGACGCGCAGGATTTCCTCGCCGAGCCGGGGCGGCTGCAGCGGCTGGGACGTCTTGACGGGGGCGTTGATAACGGTCGAATTTTGCATCGCGCTTACTCTCAATCGAGACGGAGCCGGGATTCCGCATAGGCGTACATCGGACGCCACAGCAGGCGGTTGAACAAGGTAACGAACAAGGACATCACGGCGATGCCGAGGATGATCTTCGGGAAATCGCCGGTGGCGGTCGTTTGCGCGATATACGAGCCAAGACCGTGAGCGACGACCTTCGTGTCGCCCCACTGTACGAACTCGGACACGATGCTCGCGTTCCACGCGCCGCCCGATGCGGTGATCGCGCCCGTCACGTAGTACGGGAAGATGCCCGGCAGGATCGCCTGGCGCCACCACTGCCAGCCGCGGATGCGGAAATTCTTCGTCGCTTCCTTGTAGTCGTTCGGATAGGACATCGCGCCGGCGATCACGTTGAACAGGATGTACCACTGCGTGCCGAGCACGATCAGCGGCGACAGCCAGATATCCGCGTTCAGGTGAAAGCGGACGATCACGATCACGAACACCGGGAACAGCAGGTTCGCCGGAAACGCGGCGAGGAACTGCGCGAGCGGCTGGACCTTCTCGGCCAGCTTCGGGCGCAGCCCGATCAACACGCCGAGCGGCACCCAGATCGCCGACGCGATCGCGATCAGCACCAGCACGCGCAGCAGCGTCACGAGCCCGAGCACGAGCACGTGGCCGACCTCGGCCATCGTCACGCCGGTCGCGACGAAGCTGACGACGCGCCACACGACGTACACCGTCAGCACGATCACGAACGCGCCCCACACGATGTCGCCGATGCGCGACGAACGGCGCGACGATGCGCCGCGCGCACGCGTGCCCTTCAGCGCCGGCAGTCGCAGTGGAATCCGCGCGGCCTGCGACAGCAGCCAGCCGGCGGGCACGAGCAACTGATGGATCAGATGCGTGCGACGCATCATGTCGAGCAGCCAGGATTGCGGCGCATCGCCCGACGCGGTGTTCTCCATCCGGAACTTGTCGGCCCATGCGACCAGCGGGCGGAACAGGAACTGGTCGTAGGCGAGGATCACGACCGACATCGCGACGATCACCCAGCCGACCGCGCCGAGATTCTTGTCCGAGATCGCCTGCGCGAGATACGCGCCGATGCCCGGCAGCGTGATCGTCTGGTTGCCGACGGTGATCGCCTCCGATGCGACGACGAAGAACCAGCCGCCCGACATCGACATCATCATGTTCCAGATCAGACTCGGCATCGAGAACGGCACTTCCAGCTTCCAGAAGCGCTGCCACGACGTCAGGTGAAATCCGCGCGACACTTCGCTCAAGTCGCGCGGCACCGTGCGCAGCGACTGGTAGAAGCTGAACGTCATGTTCCATGCCTGGCTCGTGAAGATCGCGAAGATCGCGGCCAGCTCCGCACCGAGCACGCGCCCCGGAAACAGCGCGAGAAAGAACGTGACCGTAAACGAGATGTAGCCGAGCACCGGCACCGACTGCAGGATGTCGAGGATCGGGATCAGCACCATGCCCGCGCGGCGGCTTTTCGCGGCGAGCGTGCCGTAGACGAGCGTAAACACGAGCGACGCGACCATCGCGGCGAGCATTCGCAGCGTGGTGCGCAATGCGTATTCGGGCAGGCTCGCCGGATCGAGCGAGATCTTCTGCGTCTGCAGCACGCCGATCGGCGCCATCGTCTGGTGAAAACCGACGATCGCCATCGCCAGCACGCAGATGATCAGCGGAAACGCGACGGCATCCCAGCGGTTGGGCAGCACGCGCCACGCCGAGGCGTTCGCGGTGCGGTTCGGATCGAAACTGATATCCATCGGTAGCGTCTTGTGTCGAATTGAAAATCGATGGGTCCGGCCGCGTGTCGCGCGGCCGGGCGTCGCACCCGCGGTGCGAATCAGGGCAGCCCGTGCAGCGCCCGGTATGGGATGGCCGACCGCGCGAGCGGCAGCACCGAGCCTGCCTTGACGAAACGGAAACCGGCACCGGGATGAATGCCGACATGGGCGATGCCGCCGGCAACGATCAGAAAAAACGGCGCGAGGCCGAGGGTGCGCATGCGGTGACCGACCGCACCGACTGTGTCCGTTGCCGCGAAGTTCGGCATGAAGGGCTCCGGAGAGGTGATTCGGAGTGGGAGGCTATCGGGCGGTCGTGACGCAAATGTGACGTGTCACTTACAGGACATTGACAGGTCATCCGGCGGGCGTCATGCATCGCGCCGTCGGCCCCGAACACGGAGTCGATCCCGCAACGGTCGGGAATAAATGCGCCGCCTCGCCGGTATCGCATGCGAAGGCGCCGGCTTATTCCAGGACGATCCGGCCGTCCGGTTTCGTCACACGAATGCGAGGCTTACATGTCTTCATCGACCCCCACTCGCCCGTCGCGCCGCAAGGCCCTGCAGTGCATGGCCTTCGGCGGGCTCGGCACGCTGTTCACGCTGTCGGGCGGCATCCTCACCCCGTTCGACCTCGCGCTCGCGCAGAACGGCGACGCGCGCCCGGCCGACGCGGGCCGACCGCTGTTCGTCCAGATCAGCGATACGCACATCGGTTTCAACAAGGACGCGAATCCCGACGTGTCGGCCACGCTGAAGCAGACGATCGACCTCGTCAACGGGATGCCCGCGCTGCCCGCGCTGACGATCCATACCGGCGACATCACGCACCTCTCGAAGCCGGAGGAATTCGATCACGCGTCGCAGTTGCTGGCCGCGCTGCGCGTGCCGGAACTGCATACGGTGCCCGGCGAACACGACGTCACCGACGGTTCGGGCGCCGAATATTTCGGCCGATTCGGCAAGGCGTCGGACAACCGCGGCTATTACAGCTTCGACCATGCGGGCGTGCACTTCATCGGCCTCGTCAACGTGATGCACTTCAAGCCGAACGGGCTCGGCAGCTTCGGCGACGAGCAGCTCGCGTGGCTCGCACAGGATCTGAAAGGCCGCTCGTCGAGCACGCCGATCGTCGTGTTCTCGCACATGCCGATGTGGACCATCTACGAGCCGTGGGGCTGGGGCACCGGCGACGCACCGCAGACGATGGCGCTGCTGCGCCGCTTCGGCTCGGTCACCGTCCTGAACGGACATATCCATCAGATCGTGTCGAAGGTGGAAGGCAATGTGACGTTTCATACCGCCCGCTCGACCGCGTTCCCGCAGCCGACGGCCGGCAACGGCCCGGGCCCCGTCCCGCTCACGGTGCCGCACGACCGGCTGCCGTCGATGCTCGGCGTGACGACCGTCGAATTCGCAGGTCACCCGGTCGCGCCGTCGCTGCACGATGCGACGCTCGCGTGATCAAAATAAGGAGAACGATATGATCCGCTTCCAACGCGCTCGAATCGTCGCGATGCTGATCCTGTGCGGCGCGGCCGCCGGCACGCCGCCCGCCGCATTCGCGCAGGGCCCGGGCGGCCCACTCGTGACGATCCGCAATTTCATGTTTTCGCCGATGTCGACCACGATCAAGGCCGGCACGACGATCACGTGGAAGAATCTCGACGCGGAGCCGCATACCGTCGTCAACGACGCCGGCATCTTTCATTCGAAGGCGCTCGACCAGGACGAGACGTATGCGTTCCGCTTCGACAAGCCGGGCGTCTACAAGGTGTTCTGCGGGATTCATCCGTACATGAAGGAGACGATCACCGTCGAATGACGCGGCCCGCCACGCAACGCGCGGGCGACCCACGGGCGGCAGTCGCCTGCAAAGGCCGTCGCCCCTTCGCTCGCCAGGCAGACTGATTCGCTTGCGATTCCTGCATTTTCCGTTCGATCGCTTTTCGTCACGGGCGAGCCTTGCACGCAGGCTCACCGCCCCGCTGCGCGCAGGTCCGGCGCGGTGCCGGCGACGACCGGGCACGACGGCGGCAACGCCTGCCCGAACAACACGGCCAGACCGCAGGCAGACGTGAACATGCCGAGGCCGTCATGCCCGACACCCGGCACTTCGACGACCTGCTGCGCGAGATCGTCCGGATGCCGCTTCTTCAGGTAATCGAAATAGGCGAGCCCGCGCGCCAACCGGTACGGCCCCTGCGCCATCGCCGCGCACGAGCGATCGATGAAATGCGTGTAGGGATTCGTGTCGGCCTGCCCGAGCAGGTACACGACATGGCGCGCGACGTAGCGCGTCTCGAGATCGCGCACGTCCTGCGACGCAACGTAAGGCGGCGCCGATTTCAACCCGTACTTCCATTCGGTCGCGCGCGGACAGGCGCCGCCTGCAAGCGCGTCGGCATTCGGGCGTTCGTCGTCGAAATACAGGTAGCTCGACGGGTTCGCGACCACGTAGCGCACGGCGATGCCGGCCCGCGCCAGCGCATCGCCTTCGCGCCCGGTGACTGCATAACGCTGCAGCAACTGCGCGCCGGCGGAGTGACCGATCACGACGACCGTGGATAACGACGGGTACAGGCTGCGGTCGGCGAAATGCGCGAGCAGCGCGTCGAGCGCCGCGAACGAGCTGATCGGGCCCGGCTCGCGCGCCGGGTCGCCGCCCTTCCATCCTTCCTGCGTCCACGCGAGCGTCGGTGCGGGCAACGAAAACGCGCGCACGTCGGCGCGTGTCAGGAACTGCGGTGCGACCACCATCGTGCCCGCGCCGAGCGCACCGGCCTTGTCGACGACCTTGCGCCCCGTTGCGTAGTACGCGTCGGCATTGCGCAGCGTGCCGTGAATCACGATGAACACGCGCGTGACGTCGGGCGCGGCCCGGTCGAGCGGATGATCGGCGTAGACGGGCAGCATCGCACGGCCCTGCGGCGTGTCGACGGTCACCCGTTGGTCGGCGACGGCCTTGACCGGCGCTTCGAGGCGTTCGCGCTGCGTGGGCGTGACGGCTTCGGCCGGCTGTGTGGCGGCCAGCATGCCCGCCGCCGCGCAGGCTACCGCAAGCGGCACGGCGGATGAAAACGCTCGGGCTGCCGGCAGCGCACGCGCGGCGCGTCGGATGCGGGCAAAGGCGACGGATATGACGGACATGGCGGCGACTCGAGTGGCGGATATGACTTGAACGGCGATGGTCGCAGAATCCGTCGCGCGCTGCCGGCCCATTGCGGAAAACGGGTCAGCCGGCCGGTTGCGCACCCGGTTCGACGTCGGCGCACGCTTCGCCCGATCGGCGCTGCATCTGCTGCACGATGCCGGCCAGTTCGCCGATATGCGTCGGCACTGCCTGCTTGCCGGCGCGCGCCCACGCTTCGAACGACGTCATGCCGCTCACCGCGCCGACGAACGGCACGCCGGCGCGCTCGGCCGCCTGCGCGTCCACTGCGTGGTCGCCGACGTAGACCGCCGCCGCGGCAGGCAGACCCAGCCGCGCCAGTGCCTGCACGAGCCCTTCGGGGTCCGGCTTGTGGCGCTGCACGTCTTCCCCGCCGATCACCACGTCGACCCGCGATTGCAAGCCGTGACGTTCGAGAATCGCGTCGATCCGGTAGCGAAACTTGGACGACACGATCGCGACGGCGATTCCTTGCTCGCGCAACGCCGCAAGCAGCGGCGGCACTTCGGGATAGATGCGGGTGCCGGACACCATGATCTCGTCGGCGCGCGCCACGAAGTGCCGCGCGAACGCATCGGCCCGCGCCGCGCCGGTTTCGCCCGTCAACGAACGGAACATGTCCGGCAGCGGCAACCCGATCACGGCGCCGATCTGCGCGGGCGTCGGGCCGGCGGCGCCGAGCCGGTCCAGCGCATGCTCGGTGCACGCGACGATCGCGGCGGACGAATCCGCCAGCGTCAGGTCGAAATCGAATATCACGGCCCGAACTGGCATGAAAGACTCCGTAAGCCAAGCACGATGCCACGTATGTTACGCGGGCGGCGACATGAGATCGTCGCCGAGATGGCCAGAAACCGGCACTCCTCCGTCGAAGGCGCCTCCCGCCGTCGATCCGCCCCCGCGATCGCCGCACGCTATCAACCCCATTGCCGACAGTGCTTTCGAACATATCGCAAAATAACGATATAAGATTCGTTCATCGACGATACCCGTTGCCTGATCGACACGCCCAGCCTTTCCATGCCGACCGAACTCGACATCGACGCGATCCTGAAAGCGCTCTCGAACCCCGTGCGCCGGGAGATCCTCGTCTGGCTGAAAACGCCCGGCGAGCATTTTCCGCAACAGACGCTGCCGTACGAACACGGCGTCTGCGCGGGCCAGATCGACGCGCGCTGCGGGCTGTCGCAGTCGACCGTGTCCGCCCACCTCGCCACGCTGCAGCGCGCGGGGCTCGTGACGTCGACGCGGATCGGCCAATGGGCGTTCTTCCAGCGCAACGAGGCCGTCATCGACGCATTTCTCGACGCTCTGCGCCGCGAACTCTAGCCAACGGCCGAACCGGCCATGCGGGGGCGCCGTCGCACACGACGCGGCGGCTTTCCCGCCTTTCGTAAGAGGTTATCTGCCATGCCCACGTTGTTCGATCCCGTTACCCTCGGCGAGCTGACCCTGCCGAACCGCATCGTGATGGCGCCGCTCACCCGCTCCCGTGCGGGCGCGGCGCGCGTGCCGAACGCGCTGATGGCGCGCTACTACGCCGAGCGCGCGTCGGCCGGCCTGATCATTACCGAAGCGACGTCGGTCACGCCGCAAGGCGTCGGCTATGCCGACACGCCCGGCATCTGGTCCGACGAGCAGGTCGAAGGCTGGAAGCAGATCACGCAGGCCGTGCATGCGGCTGGCGGGCGCATCGTGCTGCAGCTCTGGCACGTCGGCCGGATCTCCGATCCGATGTTCCTGAACGGCGATCTGCCGGTCGCGCCGAGCGCGATCGCCGCGGGCGGCCACGTGAGCCTCGTGCGCCCGCAGCGCCCGTACGTGACGCCGCGCGCGCTCGAACTCGACGAAATTCCGGGCATCGTCGCCGCGTACCGCAAGGGCGCCGAAAATGCGAAGGCAGCCGGCTTCGACGGCGTGGAGATTCACGGCGCGAACGGCTACCTGCTCGACCAGTTCCTGCAGGACAGCACCAATCGCCGCACCGATGCATACGGCGGCCCGATCGAGAATCGCGCCCGCCTGCTGCTCGAAGTGGTCGACGCGGCGATCGACGTGTGGGGCGCCGGCCGGGTCGGCGTGCACCTCGCACCGCGCGGCGACGCGCATACGATGGGCGACTCCGATCCGGCGGCAACGTTCGGCTATGTCGCGCGCGAACTCGGCCGCCGCAGGATCGCGTTCATCTTCACGCGCGAATCGTATTCGGGCGACGAGTTGAGCCCGCGCCTGAAGGAGGCGTTCGGCGGCCCGCTGATCGCGAACGAGCAGTTCACGCTCGATACCGCGCAGGCCGCGCTCGCGAACGGCAGCGCCGATGCGATCGCCTGGGGCAAGCTGTTCATCGCGAACCCGGACCTGCCGCGCCGCCTCGAAATCGGTGCGCCGCTCAACACGCCGGTGCCGGAGACGTTCTACGCGGAAGGCGAAACGGGCTACACCGACTACCCGGCGCTGAGCGACGCGGCCTGACGGCAGAACGGTGCGGGTTCAGGCGTGCACGTCGGCGCGCATGAACACGCGCCGCGTTTCGTCGAGACCGAGCGCGACGTGGTGCGCGCGAATCGCGCGCAGCGCGTCGTCGAGCGCCGCATCGTCGACGATCCGGAAACCGAGGCGCGCGTAGTAAGGCGCATTCCACGGCGCGTCGCGGAACGTCGACAGCACCACCTGCTCGACGTGCTCCCGCGCCGCGCGCACCATCACCTGTTCGATGAGACGTGCGCCGATCCGCTGTCCGGCATGCGACGGCGCGACGTCCAGTTCCTCCAGATACAGCCGCTGCGCATCGAGCAGCCGGTAGAACGCGAATCCGACGCACGTGCCTTGCGGATCGACCGCGACGTACGCGCGACCGTCGTCGATCCGCACGCGCACGGCGGCCGCATCGGTCGGCTCACCGTCGGCGATATCGGCCATGCCGATCGCGCGAAATCGCTGCGCGGCGGCGACTTCCACGGCGGCCATCGCGGCCGCGTCTTCCCGCGTGGCGGGACGAATCAGGATCGATGCAGGCATGACGGCGATTCAGGCAGACAGTCTGGAACGGCCGTCACTATAATCGAAACTTCAGACGTTTCGAACGCCTACCCAGGAGGCTTGCCATGACGTTGTCCGCCCTCGCCGTCTTCGCCTTCGCGTTGCTCGTCACCGCCGGCACGCCCGGCCCGAGCGTTGCCGCGCTCGTTGCACGCGTGCTGACGAACGGCGTGCGCGACGTGCTGCCGTTCCTCGCCGCGATGTGGCTCGGCGAAGCGCTGTGGCTCACGCTCGCGGTCGCGGGGCTGTCCGCGTTCGTGCGCACGTTCGCGACGGGCCTGATCGTGCTCAAGCTGCTCGGCGTCGCGTACCTGCTGTTCCTTGCGTGGAAAATGTGGACCGCGCCCACGTCGGCGGGCACGGACGAGCTGCCGACCGGCCAGTCGCCGTGGCGCATGTTCGTGGCCGGTATGCTGGTCACGCTCGGCAACCCGAAGATCATGCTGTTCTATCTTGCACTGCTGCCGACGATCGTCGATCTGACGCATGTCGGTGTCGTCGCGTGGGCCGAGCTCGTCGGCACGATGTTCGCCATCCTGATTCTCGCCGACTGCTTCTGGTCGCTGCTCGCTTCGCGTGCGCGTGCGTTGCTCACGTCGGCACGCGCAAAGCGGATCGCGAACCGCACGAGCGCGACCGCGATGGCCGGCGCGGCGGTGGCGATCGCGACGCGGTAAGCCGCCGTCGGGCGCGCAGCGCGGTTCCCTTCTTCGTCGCCTCGGGAATCGACATGAAAACCTGGCTATCGGCTGTCCTGCTCTGCCTGTGCGCCACGGTTGCGCACGCGGCCGGTGTCGAGTTCGTCCGGATCCCCGCCGATGCAACCGGCCCCGAGTTGCGTGCGAAGCAGATCCGTGCTGGCGACCTGCCGAAGGCGCCGCTGACGCACGATCCGCGCATCAAGGCCTACGTGCTCGCCGATCCGTTCGACATGTTTCCGACCGTCGACATGCTGAAGGACGTGCATGCGCCGATCCAGCTGTGGGCGTCCGTGGGCGTCCGCATCGGGCGGCGGCGGTGTCGAGCCGCAAACGATCTCCGAAGTGGCTGCCCTGCTGCCGCAACGGCCGGAATTCCACGTCGTGCCGCATTCCGCCCATTTCGCGTTTCTGTCGCCGTGTTCCGAACGGCTCGCACGCAGCGCACCCGAGATCTGCACCGACGCAAAGGGATTCGATCGCGCCACATTCCACGAAACGCTCGACGCCAAGGCACTCGCGTTCTTCAACGCGAATCTTCGCTGACTAGCAGCGAAACGCCTTGCGCCAGCCGCCCTGCTCAGGCGCGCGATCGTTGCATTCGATCAGCGCACGCACCAGCGCCCAGTCGCCGTCGTCGCAGAAATCGAGCAGCACCGCGCCGTACGGGCCGCGCTGCTCGCGCAAGCGCTCGGCCAGTCGCGCATGAATCCCCTGCACCCGGCCATCGCCGAATGCGACTACCGACGGATTCGCCCCCATCCCCGTTCCGCTGCAGAAACTGAGCGCCCAGCGGCCGCTGTCCGGCAGCGGCAGGTGCGTCAGCAGTGCGTCGATCGCGCGCCACTTCCATGCGATCGACGCTGCCACCGGCACGCGATATTCGTCCTGGATCACGAATGCGCCGTCCGGATGATCGATCGTAAACGTCGCGTTGTCGGACCACGCGGTCAAGTCGATACCGAGCGGCCGGCCGCTGCGAAAGCGCCGCAACAGCACGACCGCGCCGCGCACGTCGCCGAGCGTCGGCAGCGTGCCGCCGGCATGCCAGCGCAGCCGCGGATGCCGCGCGCGATGCGCGTCGAACGTCGCATCGAAACCGCGCGTGCACGCATGCGCCGGCCACTCGTCCTTCACCGACATCACGATGCATTCGCGAGGATGCGCATCGAGAAAGCGCGTACAGGTTGCCAGCACGTCGTCGAACGTCATGCCGAGCGCGATGCCGCCGTGATGGATGTCGAACGCGTCGCGCACGTGCCGGCAGCGGATGTCGAGCAGCCGCACGCCATGCGCGAGCTGCGCGTCGAGCGGCGCACGCTGCGTGCGCACCAGCGGATCGTCGACCGTATACGCACAGGTGTCATGGCTGCCCGGTAGGGTCAGCGTATGCAGCAGCCGCGCGTCGTCGAGCGCCGACATCCAGTCGGCAGGCGGCATGCACGTATCGTGGCGCGAAGGAATCATGAATCGATGAATGACAAGGAAAGAAAACCGTGGGTGACGGCCTCGGATGTCGCGGCGCGGGCCGGCGTGTCGCGCTCCGCGGTGTCGCGCGCGTTCTCGCCGACGGCAAGCATCGCACCGCAAACGCGCGAACGGGTGATGGTCGCCGCGCGTGCGCTGGGCTACCAGGTCAACCTGATCGCGCGCGACATGATCACGCAGCGCAGCAGCATGATCGGCGTCGTGACGGCCGGGTTCGAGAACCCGTTCCGCGCGCGGCTGCTGTCGGACCTGATGGCCGCGCTCGGGCAGCGCGCGCTCACGCCGATCGTGACCAATGCGGAAGATCCGCGCCAGGTCCGGCAATCGCTCGAACAACTGCTCCGCTACCGGATCGCGGGCCTCGTGATGACGTCCGCATCGCCGCCGCTGTCGGTCGCGCAGCAGTATCTCGAACACCGGATTCCGGTCGTGATGATCAACCGCGAAGCGAATCTGCCGGGCGCGGACGTGATCGTCAGCGACAACGCGGCGGGCGCCGTCCACGCCGCGCAGCGGCTCGTGCGGGCCGGCGCGCGCCGGCTCGCGTTCGTCGGGCCGCGCAGCGCGAGCTACAGCGCGCGGTCGCGCGCCGCGGCGTTCGAACAGGCGATCGGGCAACGCGACGCGTTCGACGCGACGCTCGTACGCGTGCTCGACACGCCGTCCGACACCCACGCCAGCGGCATCGACGCCGCGCGGCAACTGTTCGCGGCCGGCGAGCGGCCCGACGGCGTGTTCTGCTCGTCCGACCTGCTCGCACTCGGCGTGATCGACGTCGCGCGCCGCGAATTCGGCTTGCGCGTGCCGGACGACCTTCGCGTGATCGGCTTCGACGACATCCCCGCCGCCGCATACGATGCGTATGGGCTGACGACGCTGCGGCAGGACACGCACGGCCTCGCGCACGCGGCGATCGACCTGCTCGCCGACCGGATGCAGACGTTCGACGGCCCGTCGCGCACGTGCGTCGTACCGGTCACGCAGGTGGTGCGGGACAGTTGCGCGTGACGGCGCGGGACCGGGCGCGGCCACGCCGCGCGTCACTTCAACCCGCCCGCGAACCCGCGCAACAGGTAGCGCTGCACGTAGCCGGCCACGGCGAGCGTGGGCAGCGACGCCATCAGCCCCGCGCTCATCAGGTCGCCCCAGTCGATGCCGTTCTCCGTCACGTAGCCGGCAATCGCGAGCGGCAGCGTGAAGCGGCTCGGCGTCGACACGAACAGCAGCGCGATCAGGAATTCGTTCCAGGCCGCGATGAACACGAAGATCGCGGTCGCAATCAGCCCCGGCGCGCACAGCGGCAACACGATCTGCACGAGCCGCCGGGCGAGCCCCGCGCCATCGATGCACGCCGCTTCCTCGTATTCGACCGGCACGTCGCGCACGAACGCGAGCAGCATCCAGATCGCCATCGGCAACGCGTAGATCTGGTACGCGAGCGTCAGGCCGAGCGTCGAATCGAGCAGGTGCAGCCGCTTCGCGAGCGCGAACAGCGGCACCGCGATCGTGATCGGCGGCATCAGCTTCAACGCCAGCACGAGCACCAGGAACAGCAGATCGAGCCGCGCCGGAAATCGCAGCCGCACGAGTGCATACGCGGCCGGAAACGCGAGCGCCAGCGCGAGCAGCGTCGTGCCGAAGCCGACCAGCAGCGAATTGGCGAGCGGCGCGCCGACGCCGTTGGACCACACCGATGAAAAATGCTCGACGGTCGGCGCGGCCGGCCAGATCCGCAACGGATGATCGAGGCGTTCGAGGGTCGGCATGAAGGCCGCGCCGGCCATCCACAGGCACGGCAGCAGCAACAGCGCGAGTGCGACGATGCGCAGCGCCCACGGCACCGCGTGACCGAATACGGCGCCCGTCCGTGCGCACGAGATGCCCGCCGATTGCGTCGTCATGCGCGCCGCTTGCGAACCGTCTGCCATACGTACCCCGAGACCAGCAGCGCGGACGCCGCGAGCATCAGCACCGACGCGGCACTCGCCGGCCCGACGTTGAAGAAGCGGAAGCCCGTGTCGTAGATATAGGTCGACAGCGTCTGCGTCGCATTGCCGGGGCCGCCGCCCGTCAGTGCATAGACCTTGTCGAACAGCTTGAACGTGTCGATCGATCGCAGCAGCAGCGCAAGGCCGATCTGCGGCGCCGCGAGCGGCAGCGTGATGTCGCGCAGGCACTGCCACTCGCTCGCGCCGTCGGTGCGTGCGGCTTCGTACAGTTCCTGCGGAATCGACTGCAGCCCGGCCAGCACGATCAGGAACGCCATCGGCGTCCACTGCCACACGTCGACGAGTGCGAGCGACCACAGCGCGAGGTGCGGATCGGACAGCCAGCGCACGCCGTCGATGCCGAACGCCGCGAGCAGCGCGTTGAGGAAACCGTCGAAGTTCAGCCAGTTGCGCCAGATCGCCGAGCACACGAGCGTGGACAGCATCATCGGCAGGATCGCGAGCGGCAGCGCGATGCGCCGCCCCGGAAACGCGCGCACGAACAGCAGCGCGAGACCGAAGCCCAGCGCGACTTCGGCGAGCGACGCGACGAGCGTGAAGCGCAGCGTGTTGCCGAAGCCGGCCGTAAACGCATCGTCGCCGAGCACCGCGCGATAGTTCGCGAGCCCCGCGAACGCGCGGCGGCCGGCCGAGTAATCGACCCGGCAGAACGAGTCGATCAGCACCTGCGCGACCGGATACAGCGCAAGCGCGGCGAGCACCAGCAGCGCCGGCCCGAGCAGCGCGACGAACGGCAGGCCGCGGCCGAACGCTTTCATGCGGAACGCCCGGCCAGCGGATCGACGGGCGCGCTCACTTGCCGGCCGCGACCGTCGCCTGCGCGATCTTCTGCTGCGCCTGGCGCAGCGCGGCATCGGGCGCTGCCTGCCCCGTCAACGCGAGCTGTAACTGATCGCCGAGAATGCTCTCGACCTGCTGCCAGTCCTTCACGCGCGGCCGTGCGCGGCCAGCCTCGAGCGCCTTCAGTTGATCGGGATACCAGCGGTACTGGCGCACCAGCGCCGGATCGTTGAAGACGCTGCGGCGAGTCGGCGGAATGCCGATGCCGGCGAGGCGCGTCTGCGTATCGCGCGCGCTCAGGTAAGCGAGGAAGTCCTGCGCGAGCTTCGCGTGCGGCGCGTCCTTCGGAATGCCCATCTGCCAGATGCCGAGCATCGGCGCCGGGCCTGCGGTCTGCCCCGGCGGCGGCTGCAGCGCGATCTGCCCGACCACGCGCGACTGCTTCGGATCGTCGAGCGCCGGCACCCACGCCGGCCATACCTCGATCGACTGCGCGGCCGTGCCGCGCTGCAATGCATCGCGCACTTCGGCCGCGCCGTACACGTCGACGTCCTTCGGCGCGAACGCCTTCAGCGCGAGGAACGTCTTCAGTGCAGCCTGCGCTTCGCGCGAATCGATCGTCACGTTGCCGGCATGGTCGAACACGTCGCCGCCGTACGCCCACAGGATCGGCAGGAACCCCGTGACGACCGGGTTGCCTTTCGTGCCGCGGAACACGACGCCCGACACGCTCTTGTCCGCGCCACCGACGGTCTGCGCGATCTTCAGCACGTCGTCCCAGTTGCGCGGCGGCTGCAGCTTGTACTTCGCGAGCAGATCCTTGCGGTACGCGAACATCTCGACGTTGCCAACGATCGGCAGCGCGTACAGCGCACCGGCCGCATTGCGGCCGAGCGCGACGGCGGACGGCACGAGATCGGCGTCCGCAAGCGACGCGGGCAGCGGCTTCAGCCAGCCGTTGCCGATGAATTCGGGCGCCCACGTGTCGTCCATCATCACGAGGTCGTAGGCGCCCGTGCCTTCGCGCATCGACAGCTTGAGCTTCTGGTACAGGTTCGCGTTCGGCAGCTTGAGCAGTTCGATCTCGGTGCCCGGATGCAGCTTGTTGAAGCCGGCGACGGCGTCGGTCAGCCCTTTGCCGTAGATGTCGTCGCGGCCCGCGATGACGAGATCGGCGGCCACGGCGTGCATGGCGGCGAAGGACAGCGCAAGGGCGACGGACAGCGCGCGCAGGCGGCTCGGCAAGGTCATGAGGTCTCTCTCGTTCGGCGTGGTGGCGGGACGGCCAGGCGTTGCACACGTGTGCAACGCGGGGGACGCGGCTGGCCGCCTGATGCGAACGCCATTGTTCACGCCGATCGTTAAGAATTTGTGGCATGCGGCGAATGCCGGTGCGCGGCATTTGTCGTCGTACCGCTCGCGCCGGCCGTATCGATCGTGCCGTGACGCGACGACGGCCCGGAGGTCAGCCAGGCACGCCATGCGCGCCCGGCCGGCCACCTCATGCCCGCAGCAGCAGCCGTCAGAAGTTCACGCGAATCCCGGCCAGCACCGCCAGCTGCCGGCTCGAATTGCTGTTCGCGAGCACCGGAATCTGCGCATAGTTCGCCGCGTTGCCGTTCGCGTCGGTGCCGAGCCCCGTGCCGCTCGCGATTTGCCCGATCGCGACCGCATACAGCGCCGTGCGCTTCGACAGGCTGTAGTTCGTGCCGAGGTTGATCTGGTGGAACCGCGTCGTACCGCGCCCGTCCGTATGCGCGGCGTTGAAGATGTACGCGACGCCGCCTTGCAGCGCCGGCGTGAACATGTACGTGACGTTCAGCTCGCCGACGTCGAACGTGAACGCCTGCGTGCGCGGCTGTGCGGCGGTCGAGGAATAGCGGCTGTCGCCCAGGCGCGTATGCGTGTAGGTCAGCGCGACCGTCGCCGCGCCGAACGTGAGCGATCCGCCCGCGCCGAACGCGCGCATCGAGCCGGCATCCTGCAGCAGGCAATACATCGCGCCCGGGTTGCCGCACGCGAAATCGCCGATATAGCCGCTCGCGCCGCCGAGCGCCGCGTCGAGCGGCTGATGCAGGTCGAGATAGCCGAGCGAGAACGCCACCGGCGCACGGGTGTACGTCGCGGCCACCGCATAGCCGCGCTTCGCGGAAAAATCGCCGGCCTGCCCACCGAAGCTGAACGTGCCGCCGAACGTGAGCCCGTTGAAATCGGCGCTGGTGAATTTCACCGCGTTGTTGAAGTTGAAGGCGGCATTGAGGTTGTCGACGTCGCCGAGATGCGAGCCGTACGGCGTCGCCCAGTTGTTGCTCGACACGTACGCGCCGAGCATGTCGGTGTACGAGTCGTATTGCCGGCCGAGGCCGAGCGTGCCGATCCCGTCCTGGCGCAGCCCGACCCATGCCTGCCGGCTGAATGCGGTGCCGCCCTGCAGCGCCTGCCCGCTCGCCGACAGGAACTGCTGCTCGAGCGTAAATACCGCATCGAGGCCGCCGCCGAGCGGCTCGGCGCCCTGGAAGCCGAAGCGGGACGGCACGAGGTTGCCGCCGCCCATCTGCCACGCATGGCCGCCGCCCGTGCTGCCGTCGGCGCGCGTGAACTGCTGGTTGGTCGAATAGATGATGCCGGTGTCCACGGTGCCGTACAGCGTCACGCTCCCCGAGGTTTGCGCGTGCGCGTGCACGCAACCCAGCATGACCGCGGCCGCGGCCAGTCGTCGTCCGTTCTTCATGTCCCGCCCCTCCATGTTCATCGATTTGCACTGCGAACCGATGGTGTTGTCGATATGGGTGGCAGGACTTTATCCAGCGAAAATTCCGGACCCCTATCCCAAATCAGCAAACGGTGACGAGGACGGGCGACGCACGACGGCGCCGTCGCGGCAGGAGGACGTCACTCGGGCCGCAAGGTTTGCGACGGCAACTCGCCGAACAGGTCGCGATACTCGCGCGCGAAATAGCCGAGATGCGTGAAGCCCCAGCTCGCGGCGGCTTCGCCGACGCCGAGCTGCTGCAACGGCGTCGTGCGCAGCAGGCGACGCACCGCGTTCAGCCGGATCGTGCGCAGGTAGCCGACCGGCGTGACGTCCGCCACGCGCTGAAAGCTCGTTTGCAGCGTGCGGCGGCTGCAGCGCAGCGCGCGGCACAGTTCGAGCACGGTGACGGGTTCTTCGGGCCGCTCGCGCAGATGCTTCTCGCAGCGGCTCACGATATCGCTGTAGGTGGCGTGCGTGATGTCGCGGCGCTCGACGCCGATGCCCTGTTCGAGTGCATCGAGAAACATGCCGAGCATCGCGTCGCGAAACATCTTGCGGGTGGCCGCATATTCGAGGCAGCCCGGGTTGCGCTGGGCATCGTCGATCAGCGCCGACAACCGCATGCCGAGCGCGACGCCCTGCGCATCGGACAGCCGCGTCACGTGCCGCAGCCTGCGCGCAGCAGCCGCACCGAATTCGGCTTCGCACAGCTCGTCGACCATGTCGGACGCCGCGCTGATCCCGACGAGCCCCATCCCTTCCGGCGTGTGGAATTCGAAATCCTCGCCGGCGCGCAGCGCGAGCAGCGCATAGCCGTCGACCGGCTGCCCCTGGAACGTACCCGCGAGCGGCACGGACAGCGGCACCGCGAGCGACGTGCGCCCGAGCGGCGCGAGCCCCGTTTGCGCGACACGCCGGTTGGTCGTCTCGCGGAAGAAGTGGAAATCGTCGTACAGCACCTGCGTGACGGTGCCCTTGAAGCGGCCCGGCGTCATCTGACGATAGACCTGATGCCAGCCCGCGATCGCGAGCCCGTGATCGTGCACGTCTTCGTGTGAGCGTGACTGGAACAGCATCGGCGTCTCCGGTAAAACCCTGGGGTGCTGGACGCGGCCGCCGGGTTCGCGCGGCACGCATCGCCATAGCTTACCCTCGCAAAATCCTGCGTAGTACGGTTTCGAACGCGAGACAGGCCGCCGACAGCGCCGCGGCCTGCTCGTCGATCAGCCTGACATAGCGGCGAAACGACGGCATCCGGTTCACGACCTCGCTGCCGCCGAACGGCACGATCGCGAGCGTCCAGCGGCCGTCGCGCGCGTCGATCGCGCAGTCGGTCAGGTGCAGCGGCCGCAGCGCGTCGGCCAGCGCCGGCTCGGCGATCAATGCGGCCAGCGTGTCGACGAAGCGCGGGTCGCATCCGGGCGCGGGCGCCGCCTCGATGCCGGTTCGACGCAGCCAGCCGGTCTGCCGCACGCGCGCGCTGCCCCGCGCGGCCGGGCCGTCGGCGGCCGCCGTCACCTTCACGCCGACCGTATGCATCAAGAACTGGCGCTCGACGCGCTCGTCGATGCTCACGCGCACGCCGTTCGACAGCCGCGCCGTGACACCACCGACGCCGCCAACGCCGCCGCCGGCATCGCGCACGGCCCGCAGATCGGCGAGCACGCGCGCGGCGATCGCGCCGGAGCGGTGACCGGGCGGCGGCGCATCGGCCGCCGCGCGCCATCGGGCGAGTACGGCCTTCACGGCGCGACGTGCTCGTTGCGCAGCACGTCCTCGACCGGCACCGGCTTGAACGGATGCCGGCGCTGCACGACGAGCGTCCAGAACAGCGCGTACAGCGCGGTGAGCCCCAGCATCGCGCCGAACGGCACGTAGATGTCGCGCGGGTTCATCCCGGGCGGCGTGATGTACCAGATCGCAAGCACGATACCGACGCTCGACACGATCTGCGGCAGCGGGAACAGCGGCGAACGGTACGGCCGCGGCAGGTCCGGGCGGCGGATACGCAGCATCACGACCGATGCGGTGACGAGCAGGTACGCGGTGCCCCACGCGCAGGTCGCGGCAAGCACGAGATGCAGGATGCTGTCGAGATTGCCGTTGATCAGCCACGCATGGAAGATCGGCACGACCGCCGACGCGACGATGCCGACTACCGGCGTCTTGAAACGCGGATGCAGGTACGCGAAGCAGCGCGGCAGCGCGCCGTCGATCGCCATCCCGTACAGAATGCGCGGCAGCCCGGCCATCAGCGTGTTGATCGTCGCGGCGCCCGCGCACAGGAACGCGATGCCGAACCACACGCGGCCGAATGGCCCGAGCACCTGCAGCGCGAAAGCGGGAATCGCGCCCGGCGTGTCGAGCAGGTGTGTGAGGCCGTCGGGGCTCACCGGCACGTTCGCGACCTGGCGGCGGATCGCCGCGCCGTACAGGAACATGCAGATCGCGACGCCGACGAGGCCGAGCGCCATCGCGCGCGGGATCGTGCGGCCCGGCGCCTTCATTTCCGGCGCGAGCGGCGTGACGAACTCGCAGCCGACGAACATGAACATCGCCATCCCGACCAGCGACAGCACGGCCGGGATCGACGTGCCGACGGCCGAGCCGCCGAACCAGCCGTCGAGATGCACGGCCGGCGCGGCCGCAAGCCCGAGGATCCCGAAGATCATCAGCGACAGCCACATGCCGGCCGTCAGCACGATCTCGAGCTTGCTGAATACCTTGATGCCGACGATGTTGGTGATCGCGAACGTGACCACGAGGCCGACGCCGACGAGCCATGAACTGTTGTGCTTCTCGAACGCGGCGTTCAGCGACTCGAAGTTCACGAGCGCCATGATGCCGCTCAGGATCGTCTCCGCCGTGCCGGCGAACACGTGCACGAGGAAATACGCGGAAATCGTGCCGGTGATCGCCCAGAAGCGGCCGAGCCCGCACGACAGGTAATCGTAAACCGAGCCGGCCGTCGGCAGCATCGCGGCGGCTTCGGAGAACGTGGTCGCCTGCGCCTGCATCATCACGAACGCAACGATCATCGCGACCGCGAACGCCCAGCCGCCCATCCCGAAGCCCGACGTCGCGGTGAGGATCACCGGGCTCGCCATGATGAGGCCGACGGCGCTCGCCAGCGCGGTCGGGAAACCGACCGCACCGGCCTTCAATGCGGCGCCGCCGCCCGCTTCAGCCGGCAAGCCGGCGGACGTATCGCCCGCGGCGCCGGTCATTCCCGACCATCCCGACATCGTTGTCTCCTTCGTAGGTTGGCCCGAGCCGGCGCTTCGGCGGCGGCCGGGGCCGGATGCTCTGCGGTCGGCCCCGGGCGGTGCTTCAGCACGACGAGACCCGGGACCCTTGTCGATCACGGCGTGATCCGATGTCGAAAAAATACGCAGGCAAAATAATCCGGTCATAGCGCAAATCGGCAAACCCGCGATGGCGTTTACCCTCCGCCGCGGGTTTGCCGTCGTGCGGTCACGCCGTCATGCGAACGGTACGGCCTCGAAGCCGGCCGCGAGCGCATCGACGATCCGGTCGAGCTGTTCGCGCTGGATCACGAGCGGCGGCGACAGGATGATCTTCGTGCCGACCGGACGCACCAGCACGCCGTTTTCGCGCGCGACTTCCGCGACCGCGTTCGCATAGCCCGACAACGGATCGATCGGCTCGCGCGTGTCCTTGTTCGCGACGAGATCGAGTGCGAGCATCAGCCCCTTGCCGCGCGCCTCGCCGACTGCCGCGAAGCGCTCCGCGAACGGCTGCAGCGCTTCGAGCAGGTACGCGCCCTGCTTCGCCGCGTTCGCCGGCAGATCTTCCTTCACGACGATGTCGAGGCTCGCGATCGCGGCCGCGCATGCAACCGGGTGGCCGGCGTACGTGTAACCGTGCATGATCGCCCCGCCGAAATCGGCATTCGCGGCGAACGCATCCTCGATCCGCGCGTTCACGACCGTCGCGCCAAGCGGCACGTAGCCCGACGAAATCCCCTTCGCGAGGCACATGATGTCCGGGCGCACACCCCAGCCGCGGCTGCCGAACAGGCTGCCGCTGCGGCCGAAGCCCGTCACGACTTCGTCGGCGATCAGCAGCACGCCGTAGCGGTCGCACACCTCGCGCACCAGCGGCCAGTAATTGGCCGGCGGCACGATCACGCCGCCCGCGCCCTGGATCGGCTCCGCGATGAACGCGGCGACGGTGTCCGGGCTCTGGAACTGGATCTCGCGCTCGAGCATTTCCGCGCAGATCCGGCCGAGTTCGTCCGGGTCCTGCGTGAACGGGTTGCGGTACGGCCACGGCGTCTCGACGTGGAAGCAGCCGGGCAGGTTCGGTTCGTAGTTGCGGCGAAACACCGTGTTGCCGTTCACCGACGCGCCGCCGAAATGCGTGCCGTGATAGCCCTGCTTCAGCGAGATGAACTTCGTGCGATCGGCCTGGCCGCGCACCTTCCAGTACTGGCGGGCGATCTTCAGCGCGGTCTCGATCGAATCGGAGCCGCCCGAGCTGTACAGCACGCGGCGCATCCCTTCCGGTTCGAGCATGTCGATCAGCTTCTTCGACAGCTCCTCGGCCCGCGGATGCGAAATACCGTCGAACAGCTGGAAGTATTCGAGCTCGTCGAGCTGACGCACGATCGCGTCCTTCACTTCCTGGCGGTTGTGGCCGACGTTCACGTTCCACAGGCCCGCGACGCCGTCGACGAGCTTGCGCCCCTCCTCGTCGAACACGTAGCAGCCGTCGCCGCGCACGATACGGATCGGCTTGCGCTGTTTCATTTCGTTCGGGTGCAGCATCGGATGCCAGAATTTCGCTTCGTTGTAGCTCATTGCAGTCTCCATGGTCGGATCGGTTGAATCGGTTCGTTCGGATTCGTTCGGGTTCGAGCGCCGCGCGTCAGTGCGCGATGCAGACGGATTTGGTTTCGGTGAAGCCTTCGATCGCGTACTGGCCGAATTCGCGGCCGATGCCCGATTGCTTGTAGCCGCCGAACGGCATCGACGGATCGAGCGGGATATGGCAGTTCACCCACACGGTGCCGGCCTCGATCTGCGGCACCAGGTGCATCACGCGTTTCAGGTCGTTGCTCCAGATGCTCGCGGCGAGGCCGTACGGCGACGCGTTCGCGAGGCGCACCGCGTCGGCCGCGTCGTCGAACGGCACGACGACGATCACCGGGCCGAATACCTCGTCGCGCACGATCGCGCTGTCCGGATGCGGATCGGCAATCACGGCCGGCTTCACGTAATAGCCGGGCAGATCGTCGGCCGGCGTGCCGCCCGCGAGGAACGTGAGGCCCGCGCGGCGCGCGCCTTCGATGTGCTCGACGACCTTGTCGCGATGGTGCGCGGAGACCAGCGGGTTGATCTGCGCGGTGGTGTCGAGGCCCGCGCCGAGCTTCATCGACTGCGCGACGCCCGCGAGGCCCTCCGCGAGCGGCGCGAACTTGCTGCGATGCACGTAGATGCGCGACGCGGCCGCGCATACCTGCCCCTGGTTGAAGAACGCGCCGGCGGCCACGCCGTCGAGCGCCTGCGCGACGTCGACGTCGTCGAGCATCACGATCGGGTTCTTGCCGCCGAGTTCGAGCGAGAAGCGCGTCATGTTCTGCACGGCCGCCGCGCCGACCAGCTTGCCGGTCGCGGTCGACCCGGTGAACGAGATCTTCGCGATCGACGGATGGCTCGCGAGCGCCGCACCGCAGACGCGCCCGCCCGTGACCACGTTGAACACGCCGGGCGGCACGCCGGCGTCAAGCGCGAGTTCGGCCAGGCGCAGCGCGGTGAGCGGCGTTTCCGGCGACGGCTTCAGCACGATCGTGCAGCCGGCCGCGAGCGCGGGAATCAGCTTCCACACCGCGATCATCAGCGGGAAATTCCACGGCACGATCGCGGCGACCACGCCCACGGGCTCCTTGCGCGTATAGGCCGTATAGCGCGCGCCGGGCGGGAACGGGATCGACACGTCGAGCGTCTGGCCGGTGATCTTGGTCGCCCAGCCGGCCATGTAGCGCACGTATTCGACGCTCGCGCCGACCTCGATCGCGCGCGACACGTGAATCGACTTGCCCTGGTTCAGCGTTTCGAGTTGCGCGAGCGTTTCGGCGTCGGCTTCGATCAGGTCTGCGAGTTTCAGCAGGATGCGTTCGCGGTCGGCCGGCCGCAGCCCGCTCCAGACGCGCGCGTCGAATGCGTGTTTCGCGCTCGCGACCGCGCGGTCGACGTCGTGTGCGTCCGCATCGGCGACGGTCGCGAGCCGCTCGCCCGTGGCCGGGTCGTACACGTTGAGCCGCGCGACCGCGTGCGCGGGCTGCATTGCACCGTCGATGAAGAGGCCGAAATCGCGCGCGACGAAGGTGCGCACGGTGTCGCTGACGGCGACGAAGTTCGTGTTGCTCATGGGCGTCTCGTTGATGGTCGTGGCTGGATCGCGTGCCGGTGAGGCACGCGTGCGTCGGACCACTGTATCGACGGGGAATCGCGCCCGGTGAGCGCAAATTGGCAGCGCGTGGGACGCCGGGAGGGGCAAGTTCGTCCCTGCGGCGACGCACGGGCGGAGCGGAGCCGTAACCCGGCTCGATATCGCCGCGGGCAGGGCTGCCCGCGCGCGGAACGATTACAGGAATAGCGCCCCGACCAGCTCGGTGCGGTTCGATACGCCGAGCTTGCGGTACATGCGCATCAGGTGCGTCTTGATCGTCGGTTGCCCGAGCGCGAGATCGCGTGCGATCTCCTTGTTCGAGCGGCCGTCGCGCACGAGCCGCGCGATCTGCTCCTCGCGGTAGGTCAGGCGTTCTTCGCAGCCGATCCGGCGGATGCCGCGCCGCGCGCGCAGCAGCGGGCTCAGCGCGGCTTCGGCGAGCGGCTGCAGCCGCGCGAGCGCGTCGATCTCGCCCGGTGCGAACCGGCCGGAGCTGCCGCTGCCGCTGCCGTTCGCGTCGCCAATGCCGAAGCGCAGCAGCGAGAATGCGCCCACCGTCCGGCCCGCATCGCGCAGCCAGATCTCGACGACGTCGGCCACGTCGTGGCGCCGCAGAAAACGGGTCCAGTACGCGGAGGCATCACGTCGCTCGTCGGGCAGTTGGGACGCGAGTGTGACGACCGCGCATTCGCCCGCCGCGCAGCGCGACGGATGGAGCGGATCGAGCATCCGGTAGCGGGCAACATAGGTGCGATGCATCGATTCCGGCATCCCGAACAGCTCGAAATCGGCCGGCTCGCCGCTCCGGTCGAGCCGGTAGAACACGATCGCCGACGGGCTCGCGAACGCGTCGAACGCATCCACGCACGCGCCCAGCGCGCGTTGCCAGTCGGCGCGGGCGTGGTCGGGGGAAACGGACAAGATGGGCATGGGAAATCGGCCGGCAGGCGAACGCATCGAATCTCGACGGTCGGGCCAGCCTACCGGCGCCGAAAAGCGCCGGTGAGCACAAATCGGCAAATCGTCCCGGCCCGGCCGCGGCGGCCGGTTCAACCGGGACGATATCGGCGCGCGACGGTGCGCGCGCGTCGTTTCAGCGTGCGTTCGCGGCGAACGTGTCGCAGGCGCTCACCTCACCCGACTCCATCCCGCGCCGCAGCCAGTACACGCGCTGCTCGCTGGTGCCGTGCGTGAAGCTTTCGGGCACGACGTAGCCCTGCCCTTGCTGCTGCAGCCGGTCGTCGCCGATCGCCGCGGCGGCCTTCAGCCCCTGCTCGAAATCGCCCGGCTCCATCAGCCGCTGGTTCGCGCGCTGCGCGTTGTTCGCCCACACGCCGGCAAAGCAGTCGGCCTGCAGCTCCATGCGCACCGACAGCGCATTCGCGCGCGCCTGGCTCGACCGCCGGCGCGCGGCGTCGACCTTGTCGGCGATGCCGAGCAGGTTCTGCACGTGATGGCCGACTTCGTGCGCGATCACATAGGCCTGCGCGAAATCGCCGCCCGCGCCGAAACGCTTGCGCAGCTCGTCGTAGAAGCCGAGATCGATATACACGTTGCGGTCGCCCGGGCAGTAGAACGGCCCCATCGCGGTCTGGCCGGTGCCGCACGCGGTCGGCGTCGAGTTCGTGAACATCACGAGCTTCGGCGGTTCGTACTGCGCGTGCAGTTGCGTGTTGAACACGCCCGTCCACGTGCGTTCGATATTGCCGAGCACCTTGCGCGTGAACACCGCGCCGGGATCGTTGGCCGGTGCGCCCTGGTGCTGGGTCGGCGCGGGCTGCGCCTGCTGCTGGCGGCCCTGCAGCGCCGACGCGCCTTCGAGCACGACGCGCGGGTCGATGCCGAAGAAATACGATGCGGCGAGCGCAACCACGATCGTGCCGATGCCGATCGTCGCGCGCCCGCCGCCGAACCCGCCGGCGCCGCGTCGATCCTCGACGTTGACGCTTTCTCTTTCGTCGTCCAGCCTCATTGCCGGCCCCTCCCTGTTCTTTTGTCGATGGTCCGGCCGCGCCAGCGCGCAACCGGGCGATACGCCGTGGCGGCACGAGCCGTCGGCGGACGCGATACCTGTGCCGCGGACGCCCGCTCGCGCCGATTCCGCCTGCCGCCCGATTCGTACGACGGAACCGGCCGACCGACGCGCCGCGCCACTGCGCGCGCACGCCCGCGCTATTTTGCCGGGCTTTCGCGGCTTATCGCAAAAATGTGGAGGATAGAGCGATTCGGCGGCGAACATCGTCAGCCTTTGCAAAATGCGCGACGGCCGCCGCGCCCGGCCGTCCGGACAGCCCGCATTCATCCTTTCGGCGGATACCGGGGCGCGCCCGCGCCGCATAAAGTGGCCGGACCGCCCCTTTTCCGGAGAACGACATGACGCAACCGCCCGCCCGCACGATCGCGATCACCGGCGCAGGCACCGGCATCGGCGCCGCGTGCGCGCGCCGCTTCGCCCGTCGCGGCGACCGCGTCGTGCTGATCGGGCGCCGCCAGGCCCCCCTCGACGCGCTGGCTGCCGAAACGGGCGGCCTCGCGCTCGCGGGCGACGCCGCCGGCACCGCCGACTGGGCCGGCTTCCTGCCGCGCATCGCCGAGCGCTTCGGCCGCGTCGATGCGCTCGTCGCATGCGCAGGCGGCCACGGTGTCGGCCGTGCTGACGAAACCGACGACGCGCAGTGGCGCGACGCGATGCGCGCGAACCTCGACACCGCATTCGTCAGCGCGCGCGCGTGCCTGCCCGACCTGATCGCGCAGCGCGGCAATATCGTGCTGGTCGCGTCGATCGCGGCGCTCGCGGCCGGGCCGGGCGTATGCGGCTACACGGTCGGCAAGCACGCGCTGCTCGGGCTGGCGCGATCGCTCGCACGCGACTACGGCCCGCACGGCGTGCGGGCGAACGCCGTCTGCCCAGGCTGGGTCCGCACGCCGATGGCCGATGCGGAAATGGCACCGCTGATGGCCGCGCACGGCGATTCGCTCGACGAGGCGTACGCCCGCGTCAGCGCCGACGTGCCGCTGCGGCGCGCGGCCGAACCCGACGAGATCGCGGCCGTCTGCGCATTCCTGGCGTCGCCGGACGCATCGTTCGTGACCGGCGCGACGCTCGTCGCGGACGGGGGCGCGACGAGCGTCGACGTGCCGACGCTCGCGTTCGACCGGCTTTGACGCCACCGGAAGGCGTCGCACGCGCCGGCCCGCGCCCGAATCCATTAACATCGTCCGGATCCGCCGCCTGGCGCGGCACCGCCTCACCGTTCGGAATGCGATGAACATCCGGTTTCTGGAAACCTTCGTCTGGCTCGCGAAGCTGGAAAACTTCCGGCTCACGGCCGAGAAACTGCACACGACGCAGGCCGCCGTGTCGAGCCGCATCGCATCGCTCGAGGAGGCGTTCGACGTGCGCCTGTTCGACCGCAACACGCGCTCGGCCACGCTCACTCCCGCGGGCCGGCGCATGCTGGCCTACGCGGAGCGGATCGTGCGGCTCGACGGCGAAATGCGGCGCGACATCGACGCGGCGAGCGATGCGGGCCTGATCCGGATCGGCGTGATCGAATCGATCGTGCACAGCTGGTTCCCCGCGCTGATGGCGCAACTGCGCGAGCGCTATCCGCGCCTCGACGTCGAGATCACCAGCGACACGACGCTGCATCTGATCCGGCTGCTCAGCACCGACGGCGTCGACCTGATTCTGCAGACCGACCCGGTGCCGGGGCCGGACTTCACGAACCTGCCGCTGTGCGAATTCCCGGTGCGCTGGGCCGCGAGCCCGCGCCTCGGGCTCGGCGGCCAGCCGCTCGACGTCGCGCGCCTGGCCGGGTTTCCGATCATCAGCTTCTCACGCCACTCGGGGCCGCACGCGACGATCGAGCGGCTGTTCGCAGCCGTCGAACGGCCGGCCAGCATCAACTGCATCACGTCGGTCGCCGCGATGATCCGCCTCGTCGCGGACGGCTTCGGCGTGGCCGCGCTGCCGCCCGCGATCATCGGGCGCGAACTGCACGAAGGCACGCTCGAACTGCTCGACGTCGAGCCCGAGTTCCCGGCGCTGCCGCTCGTCGCGACGTACCGCAGCCAGGGGCTGCCGGTCGCCGCGCGCATCGCGGAACTCGCGAGCGAAGTCGCGCGCCCGACGGCTGCCGCCGCGAACCTCGCGAAGCCGGCCGCCCCCGATCGCGTCGACGCAGCGCCCACGCGCAAGGCAACCGGGACGAAGACGAACACGTCGGCGAAAACGAAGCGCACGGCGAAGGCCGCATCGCCTGCCACACCCGCCGCGAAACGCCGCCCGCGCCGCTCATAAGAAAACCTGTTCACCGCGAATTTGTTTTCTTGTTGGACGGGCGCGGCCCGCCTTCGGGACACTGAGGTTCCTGACACCCCCGTCACGAGGACCCACGCGATGACCCGCCTTTCCCTTCCGCACGGCCAGCTTTGCGTCTGGACAGATATCGACCCCACGCACGAAGCCGATTTCAACGCGTGGTACGACCGCGAGCACATGCAGGAGCGTGTCGCGATTCCCGGCTTCACGCATGCGCGACGGTTTCGGGCGACCGACGGCGGCCCGCGCCGATACCTCGCGCTGTACGTGACGGACGCGCTCGACGTGTTCCGCGGCGACGCGTACCGGCGCGCGTTCACGCAGCAGACCGCGTGGTCGCTGGCGAACTTCGAGCGCATGACGGGCACGCAGCGGCGCGTCGGCGAGCTGACGATCGAGGCCGGTGACGGCGAAGGCGCGCATCTCGCGCTGTTCGTGTTGCCGCCGGACCGCATCGACGTGCCGCACCTGCGCGAGCGCTTCGACGCCGCGCTGCACGAACCGGGCATCCACGCCGCGCGGCTCTTCCGCACGTCGCCGGACCTGTCCGCGCCGATCGGCGCCGCGGCGGCCGCCCGCCCGGCCGCCGATGCGCTCGTGCTGATCGAAGGCAGCGACGCGGCGGCCACGCGGCGCGTGGCGGCGACGCTCGCCGGGCACGACGACGTGCGCACCTTCGACCTGCTGTGGCGCGCCGCCGCGCCGCTGCCTGCCCGGCGACGCGACACCGGAGCCGACGCGGCCGCCGCTGCCGCCCTGCCTGCCTGAACGCTCGACGCCGACGCCCACGCCGGCCCCGCGCTTCATCCCGTCATCCGTCACGACCTGCCCGATACCATGAGCACTCTCGTCCAGCCCGCCGCCCACGCGCCCCGCCGTGTCCGCAACAGCCGACTCGCGACCGCGAGCATGATCGGCACGTCGCTCGAGTGGTACGACTTCACGATCTACAACACGCTCGCCGCGCTCGTTTTCAACCATCTGTTCTTTCCGTCGGTCGATCCGCTGGCCGGCACGATCCTCGCGTTCTCGACCTATGCGGTCGGCTACGTGTCGCGTCCGCTCGGCGGCTTCGTGTTCGGCAACCTCGGCGACCGCATCGGCCGCCGCGCGGTGCTGATGCTCACGCTCGTGCTGATGGGCGTGACGACCGCGCTGATGGGCGCGCTGCCGACCTACGCGCAGGCCGGCATCCTGAGCCCGATCCTGCTCGTCGCGCTGCGTTTCGTGCAGGGCGTCGCGCTCGGCGGCGAATGGGCCGGCGCGGTGCTGCTCTCGGTCGAGCACGGCGACCAGAAACGGCGCGGGCTGTCCGCCTCGTGGACACAGATCGGCCCGTCGTTCGGCACGCTGCTCGGCACCGGCTGCATCGCGCTCGTCACACTGTCCACCACGTCCGACACGTTCCTGTCGTGGGGCTGGCGCCTGCCGTTCGCGGCCAGCGCGCTGCTCGTCGTGTTCGGATTCTGGCTGCGGCGCGGCGTCGACGAAACGCCGCAGTTCGAGCAGCTCGCCGAATCGCACGCGACCGCCGACGTGCCCGTCGCCGACGTGCTGAAGTACCACTGGAAACGCCTGCTGATCGCGGGCGGCTCGCGGATCGGCTCGGACGTGCTGTATGCGCTGATCGTCGTGTTCACGCTGACCTACGTGACGACCGTGCTGCACCTGTCACGCCCTGTCGCGCTGACGGCCGTGATGATCGGCACGGCCTGCAACGCGCTCGCGGTGCCGTTCTTCGGTGCGCTGTCGGACCGCTTCGGCCGCCGGCCCGTGTATCTCGCCGGCGCGCTCGCCGGCATCGTGTGGGCGTTCGCGTTCTTCGCGCTGCTCGATTCGGCCCGCCCCGCGGCGATCGTCGCGGCCGTCGCGATCGGCCTCGTGATCCATGCGGTGATGTACGGCCCGCAAGGCGCGTTCGTGACCGAACAGTTCCCGACGCGCGTGCGCTATGCCGGCGCGTCGCTCGCGTACACGCTCGCCGGCATCGTCGGCGGCGGCTTCGCGCCGCTCGTGATCGCCACGTTGTTCCGGCAGACGGGCACGACGACGGCCGTGTCGCTGTACGTCGCCGCCGCGCTCGTCGTCACGTCGATCGCACTCGTCGCCGCGCGCGAGACCGCGCACCGGCCGCTCGAGGATTGAGCGCAGCCGCCAGCCGATTCATTCCTTCGCACTTCAAACGGATAGCCGCATGCCAACCCTGTCGTTCAACGTGATTTCCCCGCAAGGCACGCCAGCCGCCGTCGACGCCGACGTCGAACGCGTCGTGATCGCCGGCTGGGCCGGCCGCGACCCGGCCGCGATCCGCGCGCACATCGATGAACTCGCGGCGCTCGGCGTCGCACCGCCGTCGACCACGCCGTGCTTCTATCGCGTGTCGTCCGCGCTGCTCACGCAGGCGCCGTCGATCGGCGTGCTCGGCGCGCGCTCGGGCGGCGAAATCGAATGCGTGCTGGTCGACAGCCCGGCCGGCACGCTGGTCACGGTCGGCTCCGATCACACGGATCGCGAAGTCGAAGCGTACGGCGTCGCCGTGTCGAAGCAGGTGTGCGCGAAGCCGCTCGGCCGCGACGCTTGGCGTTATGCGGATGTCGCCGATCACTGGGATACGCTCGAGATGCGTTCGTGGCTGATTGCGCGCGATGGCGAACGGGTGGCGTACCAGCACGGCGCGGTCAGCGGCCTGCTCGCGCCCGACGTGCTGTGGCAGCGGTTCGACGATCGCCGCACGATGCCCGCACGCTGCGCGATGTACGGCGGCACGGTCGCCGTGCACGGCGCGATCGCGGCGATGGACGACGGCGACGCATTCGAGATGGAGTTGCACGATCCGGTGCTCGGACGCAGCTTGCGACACCTGTATGCAGTCGAGGTGTTGCCGGTCGTGGCGTAACGGCGAGCGGAACATCGCACGGAACACGGGCACGACGGTGTTCAGTCGACGCGCCCGTTCCTACCTGTACGACTCGAAGCAGTGGTAGTCCGGAAAGTTGAACTGCGAATTGCCGCAGTACAGCACACCGGCCAGGTTCGCACACCCGCTCAGTGCGAACACGATTGCCCCCGCAACCGACATTTTCCATCCGCAATACCCCATCGCGCCCCCGTTCTCGCCTTATCGGTACTGACCGACATGATGCGCATCGGACGCACGCGGGTATGTGGAGAATTGTGGCCCCGTGCGTTCTCCGGTTCGCCGTGACGCGTTTCCGTGCGCGGGCGCAGCCCGGGCTGCCCGCCCGTGCTCACCCGAGACACCCGAGCCCCGCCAGCGTCGCCTCCACCGCGGTATCGAGCGGCGTCACCGGCTCGCGGCCGAGCACCGCGGTCACGCGCGCGTTGTCCATCCGGACCGGTTCGCGCCACAGGTAACGCATCTCGAGCAATTCGCGCAGCGTCGTGACGAACGGCGCGGCTACCCACACGAGCCACCACGGGAAATCGCGCAGCGCCGGCCTCATGCCGTGCCGCTGCGCGACGCGTTGCACGGCCTGCGCCATCTGCATGCCGTCTTCATCCCAATGCCCGCCCAGATGAAATCGCGCGAACGGCTCCAGCGTCTCGCGCCGCTCGATCAGCTCGACCATCACGCGGGCCACGTCCGGCACATACGACCACTGATGGCCGACGCCGCGGCTCGGCACGCGGATGGCCGCGACGGGCCGCCCGGGCTTGACCAACCCCTGGGAAAACCAGCTGTTGCCGAGCTGCGGCCCGAAGAAATCGCCGGCGCGCACGACGATTGCCCGCACGCCGCGCGTGCTGGCGTCCTGCAGCCGCCGCTCCAGCTCGACGCGGATCGCGCCCTTGCGGGTCGCCGGATGCTGCGGCGCATCTTCCCGCAGCACCGGAAACGCATCGGCGCCGAAGTTGTAGACCGTGCCCGGCAGCACGACGGTCGCCTGCGCGGCCCGGGCCGCCGCGATCGTGTTGTCGATCATCGGCAACACCTGCGTGGCCCAGTTCCGGTATCCGGGCGGGTTCACCGCATGCACGATCACGCTGCAACCGCGTGCGGCGCGCACCACCGCATCGCGATCCAGCGCGTCGCCGCGCACCCACGCGATGCCGTCGCGCTCCACGGCCTCGGCAGCGAGCCCGCGCTTGAGCGCACGCACCTGCCAGCCCGCATCGCGCAACTGCCGCGCGACTTCCCCGCCGATTCCGCCGCTCGCGCCGAGCACGAGTGCCAGCCGTTGCGTCCCGCCTGCGTTCTTCGCCATTGCCGCTCCCCTTGAATGAAACCATCACGACACGCATTCTGGCGCGCAGCCGGCTATCAAGGAATTGCCTAACCCGACAGATCGGCTATACATTTATGCATGACCACCGATCTGAACTGGGAACGCTACCGCACCTTCCTCGCGGTGCTGACGGAAGGCTCGCTGTCCGGCGCGGCGCGCGCGCTCGGCATCACGCAGCCGACGGCCGGCCGCCATGTCGCGGCGCTCGAAGCGGCGTTCGGCCAGACGCTGTTCACGCGCTCGCCGTCTGGCCTGCTGCCGACCGAGGCCGCGCTCGCGCTGCGCGGCCATGCGGAGGCGCTGCGCAGCGCGGCGGCCGCGTTCGAGCGTGCGGCGGCCAGCCACGGCGCCGGCGTGCGCGGCATCGTGCGGATTTCGGCCAGCGACGTGATCGCCGTCGAGGTGCTGCCGCCGATGCTCGCGCAATTGCGGCGCGACCATCCGGGGCTCGTGATCGAACTGGTGCCGACCGACCGCATCCAGGACGTGCTGAAGCGCGAGGCCGATATCGCGGTCCGGATGGCGCCGCCCGCGCAGGATGCGCTCGTCGCGCGGCGCGTCGGCGAAATCGAGGTCGGGCTGTATGCGCGCGACGATTACCTGGCGCACCACGGCGCGCCCGCGACGATCGACGCGCTCGCGCATCACGCGCTGATCGGCTTCGATACGGTCACGCCGTTCATCCGCTCCGCGGGGCGCGGCATGCCGATGTGGAAGCGCGACGCGTTCGCGCTGCGCACCGACAGCAACCTCGCACAGCTTGCGATGATCCGCGCCGGCTACGGGATCGGCTTCTGCCAGACGGCGCTCGCGAAACGCGACGCGCGGCTCGTGCGCGTGCTGCCGGACGGGCCCGCGATGCGGCTGGAAACCTGGGTCGTGATGCACGAAGACCTGCGGACGAGCCCGCGCTGCCGGGCCGTGTTCGATGCACTGGCCAACGGGTTGCGTGCGTATGCGGACGCGGACGATGAAGTCGCCGAGTAGAAAGCGGCGTGCGTGAATCGCGCGAGCCGCGTCATTCGTGGGTTTTCCCGGCGAACAGGATGTCGGCGATGCGCCGCCACGGGTTGTCGGGCATGGCATAGCAGCCCAACCCCTCCTCCGACGCCTCGGCCCAGTCGATCATCGCTTCCAGGTATTCGCCGATCGAACGGTTTTCCCAGCCGAGCGCCGCGTGGGCATACGGCGACAGCGGCGCATCGGCCTCGAGCTGCCGCTCCGTGCGCCAGTCATGGCAGAGCACCCGCAGGAAGTGGACCAGCGAGCGCTCGTCGACCACGCGCTCCAGCGCATGCTCCAGCTTCGCGGCCATCTGGTTCTTCAGTTCGTCGTCGTTCATGCCCGTAGCCCCCTGGCGCGCCCGTCGGTGACGCGCCGCCGCGCGACGCGCGGCATGGTGTTACATCAGCAGCTGACGCGACAGCACCTCGCGCGCCTGGGTGACGGTCTCGCGCTCGCCCGGCAACGGCGGCGTCAGCGAAAACACCGCGTCGGGCAAAGGCGGCAGCCGGTATTTCGTGCCGAGCCGCATCAGGCCGTCGCCGATCGCCGACGCGCACAGGCAGCCGACCCCGAGCCCCGCCGCGAGCATCGACTGCAAGCCCGCGACACCCGACGCGCTGTGCACGAGCGCGTACGGCGTGTGCCGTTCGTCGAGCGAGCGCACCGCGACCTGATGCATCATGCAGTCGTCCGGCAGCAGCACCAGCGGCAGCGGTTCGGGCAACTGTTCGGCGAGCGCGGGCGACGCGACCCACGACAGCGGCTCGCGCCGCAGCACCCAGCGCGTGTCGGCCGACGCCGGCCGGAACGGCCCGCTCGACATGTTCATCACGACGCCGAGGTCGATCTGCCCGCGCGCGTGCGCCGCCTCGATATCCGCGCTCTTCATCGCGCTCACGTGCAGGCTCAACTGCGGGTAGCACTCGCGCAGCCGCGCCAGCATGCCCGCCACTTCGTTCGTGCGGTAATAGTCGGTGATCGCGACGCGCAGTTCGCCCTTGATCGCCTGCCCGCGCAACTCGTCGAACGCCGCCTCGTTCAACGCGACGATGCGGCGCGCGTGCTGCAGCAGCCGCGAGCCGGCCGGCGTCGGCTCGACGCCGCGCTTGCTGCGCACGAACAGCGGCACGCCGGCGCGCGATTCGAGCTTGCGCACCTGCTCGCTGACCGTCGATTGCGACAGGTGCAGCAACGGCGCGGCTGCCGTGAGGCTGCCGGCATCCGCGACCGCCGCGAAAGTGCGCAACTGATCCAGATCGAAACCGCGCATCGTCATTCCTCATCCATCGATTAACCCGATGGATGCTACCACTCTTTCCCGCTTTTCCGAACCATTGGCGATGCCCAGAATAATGGGGCAACGGCCTGCCTGGCCCCATCACCCATCAGGCCCCTAATTTTTCGGATCCTTCATGACGAACAACACCCTTGCTTCCTGCGCGCCTGCCGGCGCGGCTGCCGCGACGCCACGCAGTCACCACGGCTGGGCGCTCGTGGTCTTGCTGGTCGGCGCCATTCTGCCGCCGCTCGACTACTTCATCGTGAACCTCGCGCTCCCGGCCATTCGCGACGGCATCGGCGCACGCCAGGCCGAGTTGCAACTCGTCGTATCGGCCTATGCGTGCGCGAACGCGGTCGTCCAGATCACCGGCGGGCGTCTCGGCGACCTGTACGGACGCAAACGCATGTTCATGATCGGCATGGCCGGCTTCGTGTTCGCGTCGACGCTGTGCGGGCTCGCCGGCAACGGCACGGTGCTCGTCGGCGGCCGCGTGCTGCAGGGCCTGTTCGCCGCGATCCTCGCGCCGCAGGTGCTCGCGACGATCCGCAGCGTGTTCAGCCCGCAGGAGCAGGTGCGCGTGATGGGCTTCTACGGGTTCGCGTTCGGCCTCGCGGCCGTGATCGGCCAGCTCGGCGGCGGCGCACTGATCAGCCTGCATCCGTTCGGGCTCGGCTGGCGCGCGATCTTCCTCGTCAATCTGCCGATCGGCATCCTGGCGTTGATCGGCAGTTGGCGCTTCATCCCGGAAAACCGCGCGCCGCGCGGCCAGCGCATCGACGTGCCGGGCACGGTGCTGATGTCGCTGTTCCTGCTGATGCTCGTGTACCCGCTCACGCACGGTCGCGAAGCCGGCTGGCCGCTGTGGATGATCGCGTGCGGCGTCGGCGCGCTGCCGATGCTCGGCGCGCTGCTGACGGTCGAAGCGCGCCGGCTCGCGCGCGGCCACGATCCGCTGCTCGACGTGCGCCTGTTCCGCAACCCGGTCGTCGCGCTCGGGCTGCTGCTCGCGTTCCTGTTCTACATGCTGAGCGCGTTCTTCCTGAGCTACGGGATCTATCTGCAGGGCTGCCTGAACTGGTCGCCGCTCGCGTCCGGGTTCGCGATCCTGCCGCTCGGGCTCGGCTTCCTCGCGAGCCCGCTGCTGATGCCGCGCCTCGTCGCCCGCTTCGGCGGATATCGCGTGCTCACGCTCGGCTTCGCGATGCTCGCGGCCGGCGTCGCGAGCGCCGCCGCGCTCGCCCGCGACGGCGCGCCGGGGCCCGGCTTCTATGCGGGCATCGCGGCGATCGGCATCGGGCAAGGGCTCGTGCTGCCGTCGGTCGTGCGGATCGTGCTCGCGGAAGTCGATGCGGCCCGCGCCGGTGTCGCGTCGGGAATGGTCAGCGCGATGCTGCAGATCGGCGCGGCGGTCGGCGCCGCGACGATCGGCGGCGTGTTCTTCGCGCGGCTCGGCATGCATCCGGCCGCACTCGATTACGTGCAGGGGTTCAGGGCGTCGATGTTCACGCTGACGGTCGTGTTGCTGGTCTGCATTGCGCTGTCGATGGCGCTGGGGCCGCTGCATCGGCGGCTGCATGCGGATGCGTGACACGGAGCACGCGACGAAACGGCATCGTCAGCCCGACGCGGACCGGACAACAGGCGCGAGACAGGTGCGGCGCGGCACCTCGCCGGCCTCCGGTTCATCGGTGAGGCTCGCGCTGCGCGTGCCGCGCCTCCCATTCGGCCAGCTCGACGCGATAGCGTGCGAGCGCTTCGTCATACAGGTCGAAGACGCACGGCGAGCAGCCGCTGTTGCAGCAGTCTTCCAGTTCGGGTTGCACGGGTGGGGTCGGACGGGGATCGTCGACGGACGAATCTCCGGAAACTTGGTTCGGCACGGCGTGTTCCGGTAATGTGGAGTGGTCAGTATAGGGCGATCCGGGCCGCCGCCGCGTTCGGCGGGCCGGGCGGATCGACGATGAACGCGTCCGCCATGGCGCGATCGCCGGGTGCGGCACGCCGCTGCGGTCGCCCCGTTCCGTCCCACAGGAGCTGCGCGATGGCCGAAGCCGTGAATCCACCGGAAGTCTGGGCGCCGTTCGGCGCGTTCTCGATGGCCGTGATCCAGGGCGACGGCCGGATCGTGCATCTGAAGGGACAGATCGCGCTCGACCGCGACGGGCAGGTCGTCGGTGCCGGCGACATGCGCGCCCAGGTTCGCCAGACGCTCGAGAACATCCGCGACGTGCTGGCCGCACTGGGCGGGCAAATGCGCGACGTGATCTCGCTCGTCCATTACGCCACCGACATCGACGCATTCATGCAGGCGGGCGACATCCGCAACACCTACTTCGCCGAACCCTATCCGGTGACGACGACCGTTCAGGTCGAGCGGCTCTACCATCCCGACCTGCTGATCGAGATCGCGGCCATCGCCGAGATTCCGCTGGCGCGGTTTCGTCGTCCGCTGTCGCATGCGTGAAGAGCATCGGGCCCGCGTGAAAACGCGCGCCGGTCGAGGCTTTGCCGACCGGCGCGCGCTTGCTTGCACCCCGCTAGCCTACTTCGCGGGCGCGCCCGGCTTCAGCGCCGCCGGCTTGTCGGCCAGCGGCTGCCACGCGGCGCCGAGCGAATACCAGTCGACGCGGCGCGTGAGCGTCATGATGCCGGCGAGAATCGCGAACAGCAGCAGCGAACCGAGCATCAGCGCATTGTCCTCCGACAGCAGCAGCCCGTAGAGCGCCGCGTACAGCATCGCCAGCAGCGCGGTGAACGTCGCGCCGCGCTTCACGCTGTGCAGCACGAACGACAGATAGAAACCGAGCAGCCCGATGCATGCGCCGCTCGCCGCGAGATACGCATAGCCGAACGCAATGTGCTCGGACAGGCTCAGCAACAGCAGGAAGAACAGCGCGAGCGACAGGCCGACCAGCGTGTACTGGATCGGGTGAATGCGCAGCCGCTTCACGAGCTCGTACATGAAGAAGCTCGCGAACGTGAGCATCACGAACAGCGCACCGTATTTCGTCGCGCGTTCGGCCTGCAGATAGACGTTCACGGGTTCGATCACCGATACCGACGCCATCTCGATCCCGCCGTCGCCGTTGCCGGACGCCACCTGCTCGCGCGCCTTCGTGTTGAACGACGTCACGTGCCAGTTACTGACGAAGCCGCGCGCATCGATCGTGCGCTCCGCCGGCAGGAATTCGCCGCCGAAGCTCGGATGCGGCCACGTCGATTTCAGCGAAAAGTCGTTCTGGTCGCCCACCGGCGCGAACGCGACCGATTCCGCGCCCGCGAGCGGCAGGCCGATGCTGAACGGCACGACCGTCGCCCCGGCGTTTGCGTCCGCCAGCGCCGCGAGATCGACGTTCGCATGCACGCCCTGGCGCAAGCCGTCGAGCCGCGTACCCTGCTCCACGTCGATCCGCTTGCCGCCGATGCGCAGATCGGGCTGCGCCTTCAGCCCGCGAAGGTCACCGATGCCGAGCGCGACATAGGCGTCGTCGACCTTGAAGCTCACGTGGCCGTCGGCTTGCGGCAGCTTCTTCAGGTCCGGCAGCGGCAGCGTGCCCGTCATCCGGCTGTCGAGCCCGTACACGAGCGCCTTGTGAATGCCGCGATAGCGCACGCTGACCGACAGCGTGCCGTCGACCTTCAGCGTCTTCGGGAACACGAGCAGCCGCTTCGCCTCGCTTTTCAGGGTGGTTTTCGCCTTGCCGCCGGCGCGTACGTCTTCGCTCACGCGCGTGACTTCCGTGTAACGGACGACGAGCACCGGCCCCGTCACCGTCTGCGGCCCCGCGTAGCTCGCCCAGATGCTCTGCAGCGCGCTTTGCCGATAGTCGGCGCGTTCCCGCACGATGCTCTGGACCATCTGCAGCGGGATCAGGATCGCCAGCGCGAGAAGCGCGGTGATCATGGACTTGAACAACAGGACTCGATTCATTGCTGGCAGGTACCGGAGTGGAAGGTACGGTCAGCATGAGCGGCCCCGGTGAAGGGCGATTGAAGCCGGCGTGAAGTGAATGTGTGGCGGGTGTGAAGCGCGCGGTCAGCCCGCCGACGGCAACGTGAGCGTCGCACATGCGCCGCCTTCCGCCCGGTTCGCGAGCGCGACCTGGCCACGGTGCAGCATCGCGACTTCGCGCACGAAACACAGCCCGAGGCCCGTGCTGCGATCCTGCCCGTCGGGGCGCGGCAGCGAATAGAAACGTTCGAACACGCGCGACAGCGCATAGTCGGGCACACCGGGGCCGTCGTCCGCAACGCGCACGACCGCGACGTGCGCCCTGCCCGCCGGCCGCCGCTCGAGCGCGATCCGGATCGTGCTGCCCTGCGGCGCGAAATCCAGCGCGTTGTCGAGCAGGTTGCCGAGCGCCTGCCGCAGCAGGAACGGATCGCCGTCGACGACCGCCGCACCGCCCCCGTCGGCCGCATCGTTCGCATCGATGTGCAGGCTCACGCCGCGCTGCCGCGCGCGCGGCTCGATATCGTCGACGAGCTGTTCGAGCACCGGCCGCAGCGCGACCGGCTCGTGCACCGACAGGCGCTGCTTCTGCTCGACCTCGGCCAGCGCGAGCAGCTTGCGGATCATCTGTTCGAGGCGGCCGGCCTGACGGCGGATGTTCTCGGTGAAACGCCGGCGGTTCGCGACCGGCATGTCTTCCTGCAGCAGCTCGGCCGCGCCGCTGATCGCGGCCAGCGGGCTTTTCATCTCGTGCGTGAGCGTATGGATGTAGGTTTCGACGTACTGCCGGTCTTCCAGCCGCTGATGCATGCTTTCCACCGCGCGTCCGAGCTCGGCCAGCTCGTTCGCGCCCTGCAGCGGCATCGACGCGCGCTCGCCGGCCGCGATCGCGCGCGCATAGCGCTGCAGGCGCCGCAACCCGAGCACCAGCCACCACGTGCACGCGGCGCCGATCAGGATCGCGCCGCCCATCAGCAACGCGCCGTACAGCATGATCTTGCGCTGGCTGCGCGCGATGAACGGCGCGACCGTCTGGTTCGGCTTCGCGATCGTCAGCACGCCGATGATCTCGTTGCCGCGCCGGATCGGCGCCGCCACGTGCATCACGGTGCTGCCGTCGTCGTTCGGATCGCTGCGCGTGCTGCGTGCGCCGTATTCGCCGCGCAGCGTCCGGTACACGTCGTTCCAGCGCGAATAGTCCTGCCCGACCGCGCTGCCGGCCGAGTCGTAGCGCACGATGCCGTGCGCGTCGGTGATGTAGAGACGGTAGCCGATCGCGTTCTTCTGGATGCCCCACACGTTCGCGCTGACCGGGCGCTCATGCAGTTTCCCGAGCTGCCGCGCGAACGCGCCGTCGGCGATATGCCCGTTCGCCATGTCGTCGGCGGCCAGCGTCGCCAGCACCTGCGCGGTATCGACGAGCGTGTCCTCCATCGCTTCGCGCACGCCGGGCTTCACCTCCTGCACGAACACGCGCAGCGTGATCAGCGCGGCCAGACCGACGATCAGGAAAAAGCCGAAGAAGATGCGCAGGCCGATATGCATGGCGGTGCCGGTCGTTACGGTTGCAGCGAATAACCCATTCCGCGGTGCGTGCGGATCGGGTCGCGCTCGGGATCGATCGCACGCAGCTTCGCGCGCAGCGTCTTGATGTGCGTGTCGACCGTGCGATCGGTCGAATCGAGCGCCTCGTGCCACACGAGATCCATTAGTTGTTCGCGCGAATAGATGCGCCCCGGATGCCGGACCAGCAGCGCCAGCAGCCCGAATTCGTAGCGCGTGAGGTCCAGCGCGTGGCCGAGCCACGACACGCGTGCACCGTCGGCGTCGAGCGCGAAGCCGGGGGCGACCGGTGCAGACGCGTCCGCCGGCGCGGATGCGGGCGCCGGTTCCGGCGTGGCCGCCCGATGGAAGCGGCGCAGGATCACGCGCACCCGCGCGGCCAGCTCGCGCGGCGAAAACGGCTTGACGACGTAATCGTCGGCGCCGATCTCGAGCCCGACGATGCGGTCGATCTCGTCGTGCCGCGCGGTCAGGAAAATCACCGGAATATCGGTGAACGTGCGCAGCCGCCGGCATACCTCGAAGCCGCTGAGGTCCGGCAGGCCGACGTCGAGCACCACGAGATCGACACGCGTGTCGCGCAGGCGGTCGAGCGCCGCCTGCCCGAGCGTGCAGTGGACGGTCTGCATGCCGTCGGTGCCGAGGGCGTAGACGATCGTGTCCGCGATCGCCTGTTCGTCTTCGACGATCAGGATGGTGGGCTGAGTCATGGTCTCGGGTTCGGGTCGCGCAATCCGGTGCGACATTGTACGCACGGCGGCCCCGGCGAGCCCTTGCCCGGCGCGCTATGCGACGCGCCCGCTCACCGGAATCGACGCACCGGTGATCGCCTGCGCGTCGTCCGACAGCAGGAATCCGATCGTCGCCGCGAGCTGTTCCGGCCGCACCCAGCGCGAGAAGTCGGCGTCGGGCATGTCCTTGCGGTTCGGCGGCGTGTCGATGATGCTCGGCAGCAGCGCGTTCACGGTCACGCCGCGATCGAGCAGTTCCGCCGCCAGCGCCTCGGTGAGCCGCGCGACACCCGCCTTCGCGGCCGCATACGCGCCCATCCCCGCGCCGGCCTTGAATGCCGCGCCCGCGCCGATGTTGACGATGCGGCCGGCCCGGCTCGCCACCAGGTACGGCAGCGCGGCCTTCGACGCGTTCAGCGCCGTCTTCACGTTCAGTTCGTACATGCGGTCCCACGTGGCGGCGTCGCCGTCGGCGATCGTCTGCCACGCGAATGCGCCGGCGATGTTCAGCAGCGCGTCGACCCGGCCGAATTCGCGGTTGACCGTTTCGAGCGCCTGCGCGGCGGCCTGCGGATCGACGAGATCGATGCCGCCGATGCGCAGCGCATCGGCCGGCACGCCGGGCAGCGCCTGCGCCGCCGGGGCCGCGCCGCGGCCGATCAGCGCGACGCGTGCGCCGCGCTCGCCGAGCCACGCGGCCGTCGCGACGCCCAGATGACCGAAGCCGCCGGTGATCGCGACTGCCTTGCCTTTCAGGTCGTGTTCCATCGATGTGTTCTCCTGGATCGAGGGTGATTGGATGAAATGCCGACAGCGTAGCGCCGTTCACGCGTTCGTGCGCACGGCGACGAGGGTGCGGAGATGCGGTTCGCCCGTCGTTTCGCCGTGATTGTCGGGCGCCGGCGCGGCGGCGGCATCGCGAGACGGATCCAGTCCATGCACCGCCGGCGAAGCCCGACGAGCGCGCAGCCGGACGGCCGGGCATAATGCGCGATGCCCGCCACGCGCGGCGCGCGGCACGGCAGCCGGGCCGCCCGGCCCGGCGGCCCGTGTCGCCGCCGACCCGCATCCCGAACCTCAACCCGTCAATCCCATGCAAGTACTCGTCATCGGAACCGGCAAGCTCGCCCACGAGCTGCTCGGCTCGCACAAGCTCGACCCGGCCACCTGCCGCGTGATGCCGTGGTCGGACGGCACGCGAACCGACGCCCGGTCGATCGTCGTCCATGCCGGCTCCGGCCGCGAACTCGCCGCGGCGATCGCGTTCTGCCAGGCCACCGCGTCGCCGCTCGTCGAGTTGTCGACCGGCTCCGACCTCGAAACCGGAACGTACGGCTTTCCGGTCGTGCTGTGTCCGAACACGAACATCCTGATGCTCAAGTTCATGAGCATGCTGGAAACCAGCGGCCACCTGTTTCGCGACTGCGCAATCAGCGTGACCGAATCGCATCAGGCCGGCAAGACGTCCGTGCCCGGCACGGCCGTCGGCATCGCCCAGGCACTTGGCGTGCAGCCGGCAGCCATCCGCTCCGTGCGCGACCCGGCCGTGCAGCGCAGCGAATTCGGCATTCCCGACGATCAGCTCGGCCGCCACGCGGTTCACCGGATACGCATCGACGACGGCGCATGCAGCCTGCAGTTCGAATCGCGCGTATCCGGTGCGACGCCCTATGCGGACGGCGTATCGCGCATCGTCGAGGCCGTCCGGCAACACGATCTCGAGCGACGTCGCTATTCGATCGTCGAATTCATCCGCAACGGCTGGCTGTAGTCGCGGCGGCGGCGGGCACGGCCGCGCATCGCGCGGGCCGCACGCCCATGCCGGCACGGCCTCGCCACAACCGCCGCCCTCGCTGGCCCACCGCTACCCGTCCCCCAGCACCGCCCCGCTCTCCGGCAAGGTCGCCCCGCCGTCCACGACGATCGTCTGCCCGGTGATGTACGCCGCGTCGGCCGATGCGAGAAACAGCATCGCGTTCGCGACGTCCTCCGGCTCGCCCATCCGTGCCAGCGGAATGTCGCGCGCGATTTGCGCCGCGACCGACGCATCGCCGAGATTGCCGGCCGCCGGCGTGCGGATCATCCCCGGTTCGACGCCGTTGACCGTCACGTTGCGGCGCGCCAGCTCCAGTGCCGCCGCCCGAATGAAACCGTTCACGCCGGCCTTCGACGCCGCGTAATGCGCAAGCCCCGGATAGGCGACGCGCGGCCCCGTCACCGACGACGTGACGAGCAGCCGCCCGGCCCCCGCGCGCTCGAACGCCGGCAACGCGGCCTGCGCGAGCCAGAACAGCGCCGACAGGTTGACCGACAGCGTGCGCTCGAGCGTCGGTTCGTCGATCCGCGCGAACGGCGTCAACGGAAAATACGCGGCATTGTGGACGACGACATCGAGCCGGCCGCCGTCGCGCTCGACTGCCGCAACGAGCGCACCCAGCTCGTCCCGACTCGCGGCATCGACCCGATACGCGCGTGCGTCGCCGCCCGCGCTGACCAGGGCGTCGGCCTGCGCGCCTGCCGCGTCGCCGTTCAGATCGGCGAGCGCGACGAACGCGTCGGATTCCGCGAAACGGCGGGCGATCGCCGCGCCGATTCCTTGCGCGGCGCCCGTGACGAGCACGACGCGCCCGCTGAAGTCCGCACGCACGCGGCCGCTGCCCAGCATGGCTGTCATCGCTGCCCCTCGCCGCCGAGCGGGTGCACGGTTTCGTTCAGTACCTGCGCGTAAGCGCCGATCGGGAAATTCGACAGCGTGCCGAAATCGCCGCCCTGATAGCCGAAGATCTTGCCGTCGGTCTTGCGCTGCGCGAGATCGATCAGCACGACGCCGAGCGTCGGCACCACCTTTTCGCGCCACACGAACAGATACAGCTCGTCCGCGATCCTGAAGTAATGACAGCGGTCGACGTCGGCCAGCCCGCCTTCGACACCCTGCAGGCACTGCCACGCGTAGAAATTCTCGTTCAGGTAGATGTGCTCGTAGCATTCGGTCGGGCTGTAGCGGTACATCGTCCGCTTGCCGATCAGCTCGCGCGTGGCCGCATGCAGCGGCCCCGGCCGGGTGTGGCCGGCGAGCGTGCCGTGCCGGAATTGCGCATCGACGGCCGTCAGCGGCAGCCCGCGCGCGACGCGCGTAAACGCATCGATGCGCGTGTCGGCTTCCGTGGGCAGCGTACCGACGACCGACGTCCACACGCCGGCGTCGAGATCGATCACGAGGCTCACCGATGTCGCGCGTGCGGTGGCATCGATGTAGTCGACGAAGTACAGGCCGTCGCGCAGCCGCGTCACGCGGCACGGTGCGCGGCCGCCGGTATCGGTCGCCGCATCGCGCCATTGCAGCGCGCCCGGCTCGAACGTATGGACGCGCCACACGCCCGATGCGTCGCCGAGCACCAGCGTCCGCCCGACGAGCGCGTCGACGGGTGCGAGGACGTTCGCTTCCGGCGCGAAGCCGTCCGCGAGCGCGCCCACCTGAATGAATACCGGGTCCTGTCGTTCCACCTGCCGTCTCCCGCGCAGCTTCAGGCCCGGCGGGCCGTGTACGCTGCTCATGCGCACATGGTGCGGGCTGCGCGCGCCGCGCGGTATCCGCCAAAAGGATGAAGGGCGCGCGGCGCCGGAACGCGCTAAAGTGCACGTGATCCGCGCCGCGACCGGCGCGAGGAGCGCACATGCACCGTGTCATCCATTACCGACGCAGCGACGAAGGCATCGAGGCAATCAGCCTCGAATCCGATCGCGCGTTTCCGCGCCACGCGCACGACGAATTCGGGGTCGGCGTGATCGTCAGCGGTGCGCACCGGTCGTGGAGCGGCCGCGGGCAAGTCGACGCGCTGGCCGGCGACGCGATCATGGTCAACCCCGGCGAGATGCACGACGGCTTGCCGCTCGAGGCCGGCACCGGCCGGCGCTGGCGGATGCTGTACCTCGCCCCTGCGCTGGTCGCGGGCGTCGCGGCGGAAGAAGGCCTCGGCGGCGTCGAGCTCGCGCACCCGGCCGTGCGCGACGCGCGGCTCGCGGCCGCGGTCGGCCGGCTGCATGCGCGCATCGTCGCAGGCGAAACCCAGCCGCTGGCCCGCGACGAAGCGCTCGTGATGCTCGTCGCCGGTTTGCTCGCCCGGCACGCCAACCGCACGCTGCCGGCGGCGGGCGTCGCGCCGGCGGTCCGCGTCGCCCGCGAACGGCTCGACGCAGCGCCGGGCGCACCCGTGTCGCTCGCCGAGCTGGCCGACCTGAGCGGCGTCAGCCGCTTCCAGCTGTTGCGCGGCTTCGCGCGCGAGCTCGGCATTACGCCACATGCATACCTGGTTCAGCAGCGCACGCGGCTCGCGCGTGCGCTGCTGGCCGGCGGCCTGCCGATCGCCGATGCCGCAGCCGAGGCCGGCTTCGCCGATCAGAGCCACCTGACGCGCGCGTTCGCGCGCCAGTTCGGGATCACGCCGGGGCGGTTCATGCAGGCGGGTTGAGCCACGCTATCGCCCGCGCAGTTCGAGGCCGCCGGGCGCACTGCATTCGCAGGCGATTGCCGCGTCGACGGCAGCCGCGCCCCCATTGCGCCCGTCCACATCGACGGCACACCGCATCGACACCTCTCCGTGCTGCAATTTCGTTCAAGACGCACCCTGCGCGGGGCGCGACGATGCGGCACATGAAGACACGACTGATCGGCTATCTCTATCTCGCCGCCGCGATGGCGGGCGTCGGCAGCACCGTCGTCGCGAGCCGTCTCGCGGCCGGCGGCCTGCCGCCGTTCGCGGCCACCGCGCTGCGCTTCCTGATCGCGACCCCGCTGCTGTTCGCGCTGATGCACGCGCAGCGCTTGCGCTGGCCGCGCATTTGCGCACGCGACGCCGTGCTGCTCGTGATCCAGGCCGCGGCGGGCGGCGTCGGCTATACGGTGCTGCTGATCAGCGGCACGAAGCTGTCGTCGCCGCTCGATGCGGGCGTGATGCTCGGCACGCTGCCGGCCATGTCGACGCTGATCGCGGCCGTCGTGCTGCGCGAGCGGCAGACGCCGCGCGACTGGCTGGCCGCCGCGCTCGCCACGGCCGGCGTGCTGTTCGTCACGTTCGCGCCGGGCCACGCGATGCCGTCGCTCCAGACACTTGCCGGCGATGCGCTGGTGCTGGCGGCCGTCGCATGCGAAGCGGTCTTCATCCTGCTCAACCGGCGGCTCGCCGCGCCGTTGCCGCCGCTCGCGCTTTCCACCGCGATGTCGGGCCTCGGCTTCGTGCTCGCACTCGTGCCGGCCGCGTTCGAATGGCATGCGCTGGCGAGCGGCTGGACCGTCGGCGCCGTGTCGGCGATCGCGTACTACGCGTTGATTCCGACCGTGCTCGGCTACCTGTGCTGGTATGCGGGCTCGGCGCGCACGAGCGGCACCGAGGCGGCCCTGTTCACGGCGGTCGCGCCGGTTTCGGCCGTGCTGTTCGCGGTCGCGCTGTTCGGCGAAACGCTGACCGGCACGCGTGTCGCCGGCATCGCGCTCGTCGTCGCCGGCATGCTCGTCGGCGCGACGCGACGGCGCAGGCCGTCCGTCGAATCACGCGGGACGCTCGCAGCGCAGACCGCCACCGACTGACTCGCGTTCATCGCGCGTCCCGCGGAAACGGCGGCGGCCTCCTTCCGTCGCATCGCCCGCCGATTCCCGCCTTTCCGCGACGTAACCGGCGCTGTAGGAATGTGTCCGCGCACCGCAAAACCGTTGCGCGCGACTGCGCAAGATGCAATATTCGCGTGGCCCGCCCCTTTGACAACCCTCGAACGACAATCCCCACGCAATGAACAGGAAGGAAGCCAAAACAAGAATCGCGGTTCTGCTATCCGCGGGAACGAGGAAGGCCGACGCGCTGGCCGAACTGTCCGGACAGGGGCTCAAGGATCGCGTGCTCGCGCACCTGATCGCGTCGCGCCCGGATCCCGAACGCTGCCGCAAGAACAAGGTGCACATCCGGATCCTGATCGGCCTCGGCGTCGCCCAGTTGGTCATCAGCCTGATGCTTGCGTACTACTTCTTCGCGTCCGGCGCCGGCGGCGTGCTCGTCACCGTCTTCCTTGCGTTGACCGTGCCGCTGTCGTTGCTGTTCATCTGGGGATTTGCGACCCATCGTGTCGGCGCGTATCACGCGTTCATCCTGCTGTCGCTGCTGCAGATGCCGAAGACCGTTGCCGATCTCGGGCGCGATCCGGCGTCCGCGCTGCCGAGCCTCGCGATCACGGTCGTGCTCGTCGGTTACGTGTGGTTCGTCCGCAACCGGCTGTTCCCCGACTACGGCTGGTTCACGCCGCGCAAGGTCGAAGGCCGCTACGCGTTCGTGGAACGCGCCTGACGCCACCGACGTCGCGTCGGGCGCAAAAAAGGCGCCGGGCCTTCCCGCCATCGCGGAAAGGCCCGGCGCCTTCTGCATTCCGGAACCGATCGGCTTACTTCGCCTTTTCAGCCGAATCGCTGATCGCCTGGCCACCCTTCGAAATGTCCTGGCCCATGCCTGCGACCGTGTTGCAACCGGCGAGCGCGGCGGTCACCACCAGCAGCATTGCAGCAATCGTACGCGTCATTCTCATTCTCCTTCGAATCAACAAGCCCGACCGGGCGAATCGTTTGTGGCATGGCGCCCGGCACGCTGCCGGCACGGGGCCTGACCTGATTATACGGAGACGCGCGCCGGTGCGGCCTCGCCGAGTGTCCTGCGCGCCACACCCCGCGCGCTCGCAGATTTTTCTTGACTTCATCGCGGCACCAACTAATATACGCATCGCGTATATTTTCCGCCAGGAGCCGCCGATGACCGTTCCCCAGCAAGCCTTCCTCCGCGACGCGATGCGCCGCCTCAACATGACCCGCGAGGCATTCGCGAATCGCATCGGCGTCAGCCGGCGCGCACTGGATACCTGGCTGCTTCCGGACGATTCGCAGGAATCGCGCGGCATGCCGGAGATCGTCGAGCGTTTCGTGTCGGAAATCGTCGAACGCTCGGCGCCCGACGGCGAGAACTATACGCAAAGCGTAGACAAACAAGGGCTCGCGAAGCAATTCCTGTTCGAAGGCAAGCCGCAATTGATCTCGGTCGACCAGTTCTCGCGGGATTCGGTCGAGGCGCTGTTCCGCGTGGCCGATGTCATGCAGCCCATCGCGCGACGCCACAAGATTTCGCGCGTGCTCGAAGGCGCCGTGCTCGGCAACCTGTTCTTCGAAGCCAGCACGCGCACGCGCGTGTCGTTCGGCGCGGCCTTCTGCCGGCTCGGCGGCTCGGTGTGCGATACGACGGGCTTCACGTTCTCGTCGATGGCCAAGGGCGAATCGATCTACGACACGAGCCGCGTGATGGCCGGCTACGTCGACGCGCTCGTGATCCGCCATCCGGAAAAAGGCTCGGTGGCCGAATTCGCGCGTGCGACCAACCTGCCGGTGATCAACGGCGGCGACGGCCCCGGCGAGCACCCGAGCCAGGCGCTGCTCGACCTCTATACGATCCAGCGCGAGTTTTCGCGGCTCGGCAAGATCGTCGACGGCGCGCACATCGCGCTGGTCGGCGACCTGAAGTACGGCCGCACCGTGCACTCGCTCGTCAAGTTGCTCGCGCTGTACCGCGGGCTGAAGTTCACGCTCGTGTCGCCGCCGACACTCGAAATGCCGGCGTACATCGTCGACCAGATCTCGACGAATGGCCATGTGGTCGAGCAGACGACCGACCTCGCGGCCGGCCTGCGCGGCGCGGATGTCGTCTATGCGACGCGGATCCAGAAGGAGCGCTTCACCGACGAGTCGTTCGAAGGCTACACGCCGGATTTCCAGATCAACCAGGCGCTCGTCGACTCGGTGTGCAAGCCCGACACGCTGATCATGCACCCGCTGCCGCGCGACAGCCGGCCGGGCGCGAACGACCTGTCGGTCGACCTGAACCGCGACCCGCGTCTCGCGATCTTCCGGCAGACCGACAACGGCATTCCGGTGCGAATGGCGATCTTCGCGGTATTGCTCGGCGTCGAGAATCTCGTCCAGCATTCGATGCGCGACGCGACGTGGCGCCCGCCGGCATACCTCGGGCCGGAGGATGCGGTGTTTCACGGAATCGACTGACGCCGCACCGGAGTGTCGTGCCCGCCTGCCATTGCCTGGGGCAGCGGGCACGCTTGCCCGATTCGACACGCGCCGCATTGCACGGCGCGTTTTTCATTTCGGCGCGATTTATGGAGGCTGCAACCGGACGCTGCCGCACCCACGGATCGATCGCTCGAAGCCCCGCCGCGGCGAACGGCGCGACGTCTCGCGTGGCGACGATCGGGCCGTTCGCGTGGGCTGATCGGTCGTTTCCCGCCGGCCAACCGCCGCCATCCCTCCGCAACATTCGTCAACCATTCCCTTACAAACGCTAACAAGAACGCTTCTCATTCAAACAAAAATTACATAGAATGCCGCCTGAAAACAAATCGTAATAATTCCCGGCGGCATGCACATTTCCGCAGTGCCGGGGCCATACCGCGAGGTCGAAGCGCACCATGAAGTCCCGTCCCGACGAGCTGAAGCTCGGTAAATTCACCACCCTGTGCAGCGTGCTCGCCGCGAGCCCCGCGTTTGCCGACGGCACGCCGCCCGCGGCGCCCGCCAGCACCGAAAGCCACCTCGCGCCGATCGAGATCCAGGGCAAGACCGAGCACAGCTACAAGGCCGACTTTTCCGCTTCCGCGAAATTCACCGCGCCGCTCGTCGACACGCCGAAATCCGTCACCGTGATCCCGCAGGAACTGATCCAGAGCAGCGGCGCGGCAACGCTGACCGAAGCGCTGCGCACGGTGCCGGGCATCACGTTCGGCGCCGGCGAAGGCGGCAACCCGCTCGGCGACCGTCCGTTCATCCGCGGCTACGACACGCAGGGCAGCATGTTCGTCGACGGCATGCGCGACACGGGCGCCACCACGCGCGAGATCTTCAACACCGAGCGCGTCGAGATCACCAAGGGTTCCGATGGCGCATACGGCGGCCGCGGCGGCGCCGGCGGCAGCATCAACCTGATCACGAAGGCCCCGCATCTCGGCACGACGGCCGCCGCGAGCGCGGGCCTCGGCACCGACCGCTATCGCCGCTTCACCGCCGACGGCAACTGGCAGTTCGCCGATCACGCCGCGTTCCGCCTGAATCTGATGAGCCACAACAACGACGTCGCCGGCCGCGACGCCGTCAACAACGAGCGCTGGGGTGTCGCGCCGTCGATCGCGTTCGGCCTCGGCACGCCGACGCGCGTGACCGCGAGCTACTACCACCTGCAGACGGACGACATGCCCGACGGCGGGATCCCGTACTTCTACACGACGTCGAACAAGCCCGCGAACGTCGGCACGATCTATCCGGCGCCGGTCGATCGCCACAACTTCTACGGCCTGGTCGACCGCGACTTCCGCAAGACCACGTCGGACATCAGCACGATCAAGATCGAGCACGACATCACGCCGAACCTCACGGTGCGCAACACCACGCGCTACACGGAATCGACGCAGGACTACATCTGGACGCAGCCGGACGACAGCCAGGGCAACGTGGTGAACGGCAAGGTCTGGCGCCGCAACAACAACCGCAACAGCTCGATCAACAGCCTCGCGAACCTGACCGAACTGTTCGGCGAATTCCGTACCGGCCCGTTCAAGCACAGCTTCACGACGGGTATCGAGCTGTCGCGCGAATGGGGCAAGCGCGATTCGTACACGGTCGCGACCGACAAGGGCACGATCTGCCAGAAAGGCATCGGCGCGCCGTCGGGCTACAACTGCACGAGCCTCTGGTCGCCGAATCCGAACGACCCGTGGGCCGGTTCGATCACGCGCAACAACGACTACGCGCATGCGCGCACGACGACGAAGTCGATCTACGGCTTCGACACGATCGAGCTCACGCCGCGCTGGCAGGTGAACGCCGGCGTACGCGTCGACGACTACTCGACCCGCTTCACCGATACCAAGGCCAACGGCGGCAAGACCTATACGCGCGACGACACGCTGTTCAACTGGCAGGCCGGCCTCGTATTCAAGCCGGCGCGGAACGGCAGTATCTACGCGTCGTATGCGACGTCGTCGACGCCCGCCGGCATGCTGCTCGGCGAAGGCAGCGAAACGCAGTCGCTCACGCCGGGCCGCGGCGGCGTCGGGCCGAACGCCGACCAGATGGCGCCCGAGAAGAACCGCAGTATCGAGTTCGGCACGAAGTGGAACGTGCTGAACGACAAGCTGTCGCTGACGGCCGCGCTGTTCCAGATCGATACGACGAACGCACGCGTGACGCTGCCGAACAATCAGTACGCGATGGTCGGCAACAAGCGCGTGCAGGGCCTCGAGCTCGGCCTCGCCGGCCAGATCACGAAGCAGTGGCAGGTGTTCGGCGGCTATACGTACATGAAGAGCGCGCTGCGCGACAACGGCAAGGACGCCGCGAACAACGGCAACCGCTTCCCGAACACGCCGAAGCACAGCCTCACGATGTGGTCGAACTACGACGTCACGCCGAAGTTCACGGTCGGCGGCGGCGCGTTCTACATGTCGGAAGTGTTCGGCGATCCCGCGAACCTGCGCGCCGTGCCGTCGTACTGGCGCTTCGACGCGATGGCGCAGTACCGGATCAACAAGAAGCTCGACCTGCAACTGAACGTGAACAACCTGTTCAACCGCACCTACTTCGATCAGGCGTATCCGGCGCACTATGCGTCGATCGCCCCGGGCCGCTCGGCGTTCGTCACGCTGAACGCGCGCTACTGATCGATGCAAGCCGTATCGATGAAGGCGCTCGCGTCGGTATCGCCGCGCGCGTTCGCCGACATCCTGGCCGGTCCGCCCGAGCGCGCCGCCGCGTGGGTCGCGGCAGCGGCCGACCACGGCATCGTCGACGCGCAGGCCGTCTACGGGCAATACCTGCTCGACGGGCACGGCGTCGCACGCGATCCGGCCGCCGCATTCAGCTGGTTCCGGCACGCGGCGCGAGCCGGCCACCCGATGGCGATGAACATGCTCGGGCGCTGCTACGAGTTCGGCTGGGGCACGGCCGCGTGCGCGCCGGTCGCCGTGTACTGGTACCGGCTCGCCGCGCACGCGGGCCTCGACTGGGGCATGTACAACTACGCGACTGCCCTTGCGCTCGGCAACGGCGTCGACGAGAACCGCGCCGACGCGCTCGACTGGTTCCGCCGCGCGGCCGCGCTCGGCCATGCGAAATCGATCAACCTGATCGGCGGCTTCTACGAGGACGGCTGGGTCGTACCCGTCGACACCGACGCCGCGTTCGACCACTATCGCCGCGCCGCCGTTGCCGGCGACTTCCGCGGCCAGTTCAACTATGCGCGGCTGCTCGCCGAGCGCGGGCGCGTCGACGAAGCGCTCGTCTGGCTCGCGCGCGTGCCGGCCACCGCGACACCCGCGTTCATCGCGAAGATGCGTGCGTATCTCGTTTCGTCGCCGGTCGACGCTTTTCGTGCGGCGGCCATGCAACTGGCGCCGCACGAAATGGAATCCACATCATGATGCTTCATATCCCCGGCGTACTGACTCGAGCGCAAGTCGCGCAATGCCGCGACCTGCTCGATGCCGCCGAATGGGTCGACGGCAACGCGACGTCCGGCGCGCAGTCGGCGCTCGCGAAACGCAACCGGCAATTGCCGGAAGGCTCGCCGGCCGCGCGCGCGGTGGGCGACGCGATCCAGGACGCGCTCGCGCGCCATCCGCTGTTCTTTTCGGCGGCGCTGCCGCTCAAGGTGTTTCCGCCGCTGTTCAATCGCTATGAAGGCGGCGAAGCGTTCGGCACGCACGTGGACAACGCGATCCGGCTGCTGCGCGGCACGGATTTCCGCGTGCGCAGCGACCTGTCGGCGACGCTGTTTCTCGAGGAGCCCGAAGCGTACGACGGCGGCGAGCTGTGCGTGGAAGACACGTACGGCGTGCATCGCGCGAAGCTGCCGGCGGGCGATCTCGTGCTGTATCCGGCGTCGAGCCTGCATCACGTGACGCCGGTGACGCGAGGTGAACGCGTCGCGTCGTTCTTCTGGATCCAGAGCATGGTGCGCGACGATGGCGACCGCACGCTGCTGTTTCAGCTCGATACGCAGATTCAGGCGCTTTCCGCCGAAAAAGGGGCGAAGGATCCGGTGGTCATTTCATTGACCGGGATTTATCACAACCTGTTGAGGAAGTGGGCGGACGCGTAGCGCGAGCCGGTCACGCCCCGGCGCTTGCGCCGCGTCGAAAAGCAGGTCTAAAATGACCATCGTCAAATGACCATGCTCATATCATGATGCCGCACGCTCCCGTATCGAAATCCGAATTCAAGGCTCGCGCACTCGAATACTTCCGGCTCGTCGAGGCGTCGGGCGAGAGCCTGATCGTCACCGACCACGGCAAACCGACGCTCGAGATCCGGCCGTATCGCTCGCGCGAAACTCAACCGTTGGACATATTGCGCGGTTCGGTCATGCGCTACGACAATCCTCTCGATCCGATTGCGGAAGATGATTGGGAGGCGTCGCGGTGATCGTGCTGGATACACATGCATTGGTGTGGTGGGTAGCGGGCGACCCGGCGCTCAGCAGGAAGGCGCGAAGCGCGATCGATCGTGCACGGAGCGAAGGCGCGCTCGCCGCATCCGCCATCTCCGCGTGGGAAATTGCGATGCTGGTGCGCAACGACCGCCTCGCACTGACGATGGATGTCGACGCATGGCTCGCCACCGTCGCGCAGATCGACGGCATGCGCTTCGTGCCGGTCGATGCCGACATCGCCGCGAAATCCACCGATCTACCCGGCACGTTCCACAAGGATCCGGCCGATCGCATGATCGTCGCGACCGCGCGGCGGCTCGGCGCGCCGCTCGTCACCCGCGACGAAAAAATCCGCGCGTACGCGCACGTCAAGACGCTCTGGTGAGCGTTGCCCGCCCGCGGGTCGAACCGCGGCGCACCTTCCGCCAGACTCCAGCATATTGGCGATTCGTCTGACCAAACGACCGCGGCCGCCCCTCTCGATATCGGTGCGTGGCCCGCAACCGTCCTCGTGCCATTGGCCCGCTACCGTGATACCGCTCTCCGATGCCGCCGTCCGGTCGATCGCCCTGCGGGAGTCGCACGAACGGTTCGTCGATCTCTCGTTCGGCGATCGTCATTGGGCCGTCATGCAGAACGAATCGCACGCAATTTACGGTCCTGTCGACGAACGCATGCTCGACGTATCGTCGCGATGACGGTTTTCCCGATCCGACACGCGTGACCCGGTAACATCCTCACTTGCCGATCCGCGTGTGCTCCCGCACAATCGCAGCACCTGCCTCACTCCCCTCGCGCCGATGTCCTATGCGTCACTCGCCACCGGCGTCCTGCTCGCCGGCGGCCTTGGTCAACGCTTCGACCCGAGCGGCCTGCACAGCAAGCTGCTCGCTCGGCTTCCCGACGGCACGCCGGTGGCGGTCGCCGCCGCCCGCCGTCTCGCGGCCGCCACCGCCGACGTGATCGCCGTCGTGCGTCCCGGCGCCGAAAAGCTTGCGATTTTGCTGAACGAAGCCGGCTGCCAGGTCGTTTATGCACCCGACGCGTTGCGCGGCATGGGCGCGAGCCTCGCGGCCGGCGTCCGCACCACGCCCGACGCGAGCGGCTGGCTCGTCGCGCTCGGCGACATGCCATGGATCGCGGCGTCCACTTACGAAACGGTCGCACGCGCGCTCGAAGCCGACCACGCGTCGATCGTCGCGCCCGCGCATCGCGGCGTGCGCGGCCATCCGGTCGGTTTCGCCGCGCACCATTTCGATGCGCTCGCCGCCCTCGACGGCGACACGGGCGCCCGCGCGCTGCTCGCCAGTGCACCGGTGACACTGCTCGACGTCGACGACCCCGGCATCCTGCGCGACGTCGATACACCCGCGGATTTGCGCTGACGTCGATTGCGCAGGCCCGCACGTTCCCGCACGAACCCCGCCGATCGGCGGATTTCCGCGACGATCGACCACCCGCCGCAAGAATCCCGCTGCAAACCCGCGCCCGATTGGCTATAACGGAGACGAGGCGCGTCCGCCGCGCCACCGCCGTCACGCACCGCGCGAGTTCTCCATGAGCGATCACACGACCCCGACGCCCGAGCCACCGGCCGACCCGAACCGCGATCCGGAAAACGATCCGTTCTCGTCGCCGCCCGGTCATCACGACAACCCGCAGCAGCCGGACGAACCGCCGAGCAAGGATCCGGTCTAGCGCGCCGGCCGCTTTGCGAACGCGACCCGCTCCTCGCGCGACTGCGGTCTAGCGTGCCGTATAGCCGCCGTCGATCGGCAGCGACACGCCGCTGATCATCGACGCCGCATCGCTCAGCAAAAACAGGATCGGTTCGACGACTTCGTCCGGCTCCGCGAATCGGCCGAGCGGAATCGCGGCCAGCATCGGCGCGCGCTTCTCCGGGTCGCTCCATGCGAACTGCGCCATCGGCGTGAGCGTGACGGTGGGGTTCACGCTGTTCACACGAATGCCGTGCGGCCCGAGCTCGATGCACAGCACGCGCGTGATCGCGTCCATCGCCGCCTTCGACGCGCAATAGCTCAGATGCGCGGGCAGGCCGACGAGCGCGGCCTGACTCGACACGTTGACGATGCTGCCCCGGGCGTGCGCCGCGCCGCGTGCGTCGCGCTCGATCATCTTTCGGGCCACGGCCCGCGCGACGAGCGCCGCGCCGCGCGCATTGACGGCCATCACGCGATCGAAATGCGCGGCGCCGACATCGAGCGCCGGTTCGAGCGACGCGATCCCCGCGCAATTGACCAGGCCGTCGAACGCGTCGTATGCAGCGAGTGCGGCATCGATCGCGCGTTCGTCCTCGCCGACATCCATGCGCAACGTCTCGCACGCAATCTCGCCGGCGAGCATATCGAGCGCGGCCATGTCGCGCCCCGCCGCGACGACGCGCGCGCCGGCGTGCGCCAGCGCGACTGCGCACGCGCGGCCGATTCCGCTCGATGCGCCCGTGACGAGCACCGTTGACCCGCCGAAATCGAATCGTGTGTTCATGATGGTGTGCCCAGCCCGTGCATGATCGGCTTGAGTGCCGGATACAGCGCCGTGTACAGCGAAAAACGCGCGTCGTACGTTTTCGCGCGGTCGGCATCGGGCCGTGCGCGCTCGACGAGCGTGACCCAGCCGCCCTGCGCGTCGTCGCGCGACACGAGCCCTGCTCCGACACCCGCAAGCAGCGCAGCCCCCATCGCGGCTTCGACGTCCTGCTCGATCGTCCATACCGGGAAACCCGTCACGTCCGCGATGATCTGCATCCACAGCGCCGAATGCGCGGCGCCGCCGACGACGATCAATCGATCGTCCAGCGTCACCGCGCCACGGCGGCCGGCCTCGATGTTGTGGCGCAACGCGAACGCGACCCCTTCGAGCACCGCACGATAAAGATGCGCACGCGTATGCGCGAGACTCAGCCCGACGAACGCGCCGCTCGCCTTCGCATCCCACACCGGGCTGCGCTCGCCCATCAGATACGGCAGGAACAGCACGCCGTCGGCGCCGGCCGGCACACATTCGGCCGCTTCCTCGAGCAGCGCATGCGGATCGCCGTGCGGCAGCAGGCGCGCCGCATCGACTTCCGCATGGCAGAACTGATCGCGAAACCACGCCACCGACGCGCCGGCCGCGATCGCACCGCCGAACACGTACAGGTCGCGCTGCCCGTCGAACACGTGCGGCATGCTGACGAGGCCATGCCGCGCATCGACGTGCCGGTTCACGTAGCCCCAGCACATGCTGGTGCCGATCATCGCGACGTGCTGCCCGGCACGCGTCGCGCCGGCCGCGAAGGTCGCCACCGCCGCATCGACGCCGCCCGCGACGACGGGCGTGCCGGCCGGCAGCCCGAGTTGCGCGGTCCATTGCGACAGCAGACCGCCGACGATGTCCGTCGAATCGACCAGCCGTTCCGGCATCATCGTCGCCGGAATGCCGAGCATGTCGAGCGCGTCGTCGGACCATTCGCGGCGTGCGACGTCGTACACGCCGCCGATATTGCCGGCCGAACTGTGATCGACCGCCACTTCGCCGGTCAGCAGGTAGATCACGTACGCGTTCGGCGGCAGGAAGTAGCGCACGTTCGCCCATACGTCCGGCCGCCGGTCGCGCAACCACAGCATCTTGGTGAACCCGTAGTAGCTGTCGACGCCGTTGCCGGTGATCACGCGCAGCCGCTCGACATTCACGTGCTCGTTGACCCAGTCGACTTCCGCGGTCGCGCGCCGGTCCATCCAGATCAGGCACGGATGCAACGGCCGCATGTCGATGTCGACCGGGATGCCCGAGCCGCCGTACAGGCTGCTCACGCACACCGCACGGATCGCATCGGCCGGCACGCCCTGCGCACGCGCATCGCTCACGCAGCCGGCGATGCAGTCGAGCACCGCGTCGAACCACACCTGCGGCCACTGCTCGGCCCACAGCGGGCGCGGCGTATCGGGCTGGTAGCCGGCCGAGCGCCGCGCGACGATCGTGCCGTGCCGGTCGACCAGCAGCGCCTTGGTGCTCTGCGTGCCGATGTCGACGCCTATGACGTATTCCATGATGTCTCCGGTGAGGCGCGCGCCGGCCGTCAGCGGGCCGGCTTCAGCAGCACCTTGATCGATTCGGGCGATTTCGCGACGCGGATCGCATCGTCCCAGTCCTCGAGCGCGAAGCCGTGCGTGACGATGCCCTTCGACGTGACGAGCCCGCGCGCGAGCAGATCGATCGCGACCGGATAGCAGTATGGCCCGAGATGCGCGCCGCGCACGTCGAGCTCCTTGCGGTCGCCGATGATCGACCAGTCGACGGTCGCATCCTCGCCGAACACGCTGAATTCGACGAAGCGGCCGAGCTTGCGGATCAGGTCGAGCCCCTGGTTCACGCCGACCGGCGCGCCGGTCGTCTCGATGTAGACGTCGCAACCGTAGCCGTCGGTAAGGGCACGGACGATCTCGCGCGCATCGTCGCGCCGCGGGTTGATCGTCACGTCGGCGCCGTACTGCCGCGCGAGTTCGAGCCGTTCGTCGATCAGGTCGATCACGACGAGCTTCTTCGGCGTCTTCAGGTGCGCGACCTGCGTCATCATCAGCCCGAGCGGGCCCGCGCCCGCGATCACGACGACGTCGTCGAGCTGGACGTCGCCGCGGTTCACGGTATGGATCGCGCACGACAGCGGCTCGATGATCGCCGCATCCTCGAGCGATACGCCAAGCGGGATCTTGTGGACGATCGCGGTCGGCGGAATGCGCATGTACTCGGCCATTCCGCCGTCGGCGACTTCACGCTGGAAGCCGAAGATGTTGTGCACCTCGCACATCCAGTACTGGCCCGACTTGCAATAGCGACACTTGCCGCACGGCACGATCTGCTCGGCGATCACGCGATCGCCCATCGCCACGCCGAAATGCTCGGCCGCGCCGTCGCCGAGCGCTTCGACATGGCCGAAGAATTCGTGGCCGGGGATCACCGGCGCCTTCACCCACGGGCTCGGTCCGCCCCAGAACATCTTGGCGCCGGTATAGCACTTGCAGTCGCTCGCGCAGATGCCGCACGCGGCGATGCGGATCACGAGCTCGTTCGTCCCGGGGTGCGGCTTCGCGACCTGTTCGACGCGATAGTCCTCGGGGCCGTGGCAGACGACCGCGGTCATGCGCGGCTGGGCTTCGGGTGTCGTCATGAGTTGTCTCTTTTTCAATTGATTTGGATAACCGATGGATCGATCGTTACCGCGATCGCTCGCGGCTGATGTAGATCGCGAGCAGGATGATTCCGCCCTTGATCACGTTCTGCACGTACGGGTTCACGCCGATCATGTTGAGCCCGTTGTTGAGCACGCCGAGCAGCAGCGCCCCGACGAGCGTGCCGAGGATCGCGCCGCGCCCGCCGGAGATCGACGTGCCGCCCATCACGACGGCCGCGATCGCGTCGAGCTCGAAGCCCACGCCGGCGTTCGGCTGCCCGCTCATCAGACGCCCGGTCAGCACGATCGCGGCGAGCGCCGACGTGACGCCGGCCAGCGTGTAGACGATCAGCTTCACGCGCGCGACCCGCACGCCGGTGAGCCGCGTCGCCTGCTCGTTGCCGCCGATCGCGTACACGTAGCGGCCGAACGGCATCCGGTCGAGCAACAGCCACGCGATCGCATAGATCGCCAGCATGATCAGCACCGGCGTCTGGATGCCGAGCACCTTGCCGCTGCCGAAGAACGCGACCCAGTCGGGCAGCCCGTCGATCGGATAGCCGCCCGTGTAGATCAGCGCGAGGCCGCGCGCGATGCCCATCGTCGCGAGCGTGACGATGATCGGCGGCATCCCCGCGAACGCGACGAACACGCCGTTCAGGAAGCCGAAGCCCAGGCCGACCGCGATGCCGATCGCCAGCGCGGCGGCCGCGTTGACGCCCGCGACCATCAGCCCGGCCGCGAGCGTGCCGGACAGCGCCATCACCGAGCCGACCGACAAGTCGATGCCGCCCGTCAGGATCACGCAGGTCATGCCGACCGCGATGATCGCGTTGATCGAGACCTGGCGCAGCACGTTTTCGAGGTTCGCGGCGGACAGGAAGCTCGGGCTCGCGACCATCATCGCGATGCACACGACGACGAGGCCCACGAGCGGATAGAACAGCGTCGAGCGGCGCAACCGGGCCCACATCGCGCGGGGCGGCGGCGCATCGGCGGCCGTGGCCGCGAGCGTCGTGGAAGGCGTGGAAGAGGAATCAGGCAGGTTCATGGGTCGCTCCTCGCGTGCCGGCCGTGGCATAGGTCATGACCGTGTCGGGATCGATCTCGTCGCCGGCGAGCGTCGCCTCGATGCGGCCCTGCCGGAACACGGCGACGCGATCGCACATGCCGACGATTTCCGGCAATTCGGACGAGATCATGATGATGGCGTAGCCGCGCGCGGTGAGTTCGCGCATCAGCCCGTAGATTTCGGCTTTCGCGCCGACGTCGATGCCGCGCGTCGGCTCGTCGAAGATCAGCACCGACGTGTGATGGTTCAGCCAGCGCGCGATCACGACCTTCTGCTGATTGCCGCCGGACAGCGTCGCGACCTCGGTGTGGATCGACGGCGCCTTCACGCCGACGCGCCGCATCACGTCGTGCGTCGTACGCGCCTCGCCGCGCCGGTCGATCAGCCAGCGCATCGACCGGTACTTGCCGAGATTGTTCAGCGAGATGTTGTCGCGAATCGAGAACGACGTGACGAGCCCTTCCGTCTTGCGGCTTTCCGGCAGGAGGCCGATGCCCGCGCGCAGTGCGTCGGCCGGATCGGCGAGCTTCGCCGCCGCGCCGCGTACGCGCAGTTCCTTGCGATGCGCGCGCGTCGCGCCGATCACCGCGAGCGCGGTTTCCGTGCGGCCCGAGCCAACCAGCCCCGCGAAGCCGAGGATCTCGCCGGCGCGAAGCGCGAAGCTGTTCACCGGGCCGTCGCGCTCGATCTGCAGCGCATGGACGTCGAGCACGACCGGCGCGTCGGCCGGCAGCGCCGGCTTCGGCGGAAAGCTGCTTTCGATCCGGCGGCCGACCATCATCCGCACCAGTTGCTCGACATCGGTGCGCGCGACGTCGGTCGTCGCGACGTACTGGCCGTCGCGCAGCACCGTGATGCGGTCGCACACCGCGAAAATTTCGTCGAGATGATGCGAGATGAAGATCATCGCGACGCCCTGCCGCTTCAGCTCGCGCATGATCGCGAACAGGTGCTCGGCCTCGGCCGGCGTGAGCGTCGCGGTCGGTTCGTCGAGGATCAGGATGCGCGCGTCGAGCGACAGCGCCTTGCCGATCTCGACGAACTGCTGCTGCGCGACCGACAGCGCACGGATCGGCGCATCGAGATCGATCGCCACGCCGAGCCGCGCGAAGATGGCCGCCGCCGCCGCGCGCATCCGCTTGCGATCGCGCGCCCCCCAGCGCGTGCGCAACTCGCGGCCGAGGAACAGGTTGTCGACGGCATCGAGGTGCGGAATCAGGCTGAATTCCTGAAACACGATGCCGACGCCGGCCGCGACCGCGTCGTGATAGTCCGCGAAATGGCGCGCGGCGCCGTCGATCTCGATCGTGCCGGCATCCGGCTGGTGGATGCCGCACAGGATCTTCATCAGCGTCGATTTTCCGGCGCCGTTCTCGCCGAGCAGCGCATGGATCTCGCCGCGCGCGATCTCCAGATCGATGTCGGACAGCGCCTTCACACCGGGAAAGCTTTTCGTGATGTGGCCGAGCCTGAGTATCGTATCCATCGGCTTCTCCGTGCGAAGGGCGTCGGCCACGCCGCCGCCCTTCGCGTCGCGCGTCGTTCACCAGCTGAAACCCTTCGCGTTGCCGCGATCGACGACCTTCACGTCGACAGGAATCGCCTTCGGCACCGTCGCGCCCCACTTGCGCGCGATCGCGATGCCGAGCGCGATGCGCACCTGGTCGGCCGGGAACTGCGCGGTCGTCTCGACGAACTTCGAGTTCGGCTTCTGGATCGCGGCGATCGCCTCGGGCGCGCCATCGACGCTCGTCAGCTTGATGTCCTTGCCGGACCCCTCGATCGCGGCGAGCGCGCCCATCGAGCCGCCGTCGTTCACGCTGAAGATGCCCTTCAGGTTCGGATGCGCGGAAATCATGTTTTCGGTGACCGACAGCGCGGTCGCGCGCTCCTGCTTGCCGTTCTGCGTGTCGACGAGTTTCACGTTCGGGAATTTCGCGAGCCCGGCCTTGCAGCCGCGCACGCGCTCGAGAATCGGCACGACCGGAATGCCGTCGAGGATCGCGACCTCGCCGCTGCCGCCGATCGCCTTCGCAAGGTATTCGCACGACATCACGCCCGCGTCGTAATTCTTCGAACCGACGAACGAATCGACCGGGCCGTTCGCGTTCGCATCGACGGCCACGACCACCGCGCCCGCCTTCTTCGCTTGCGCGATCGCCGACTGGATGCCGGTCGAATCGGTCGGGTTCACGAGCAGGATGTCGATCTTCTTCTGCAGCATGTCCTCGACGTCGCTCACCTGCTTGCTGACGTCGTGATGCGCGTCGGTGACGACGACCTGCGCGCCGATCGACGCGGCCGCGTCGTTCAGCGCCTTCTGCATCGTCACGAAATACGGGTTGTTCAGCTCCTGGAACGTCATGCCGATCCGCAGCGGCGCGGCGTGGGCGGCGGCGGGCAGCAGGGCCGCGACGGCGAGCGCGGCAACGGCCGCCAGGCGGGCGGCGCGACGGGAGGATGAAGCGGGCGATGCGTGCGTCATGACGGTGTCTCCTGAATTGTGTGCGGCTTTTTCGTGGATGAATGCGCCCCTCGCGACGTGAGCGACGCGATCGGCTGGGTAAAACGACGGAGCAAACTCGGGCGGGCGGCGGCCCGGCGATCATCCGGGCTGCGGCGCGAGCTCGGGTGCGCCGGGCGTCAGCACGCGCGGCGGCAGCGGGTTACCGGTGGGCGCCGCATGCAGCGCCAGCTCGCGGCTGCGCGCGTTCAGGCGCTGCAGCGCACGGAATTCGGACGGCGCCATCCCCTTCACCGCGCGGAACTGGCGGTTGAAGTTCGACACGTTGTTGAAGCCGGCCTGGAAACAGACGTCGGTGATGCTCGCGTCGTCGGCGAGCAGCATCTGGCATGCGGATTCGATCCGCAGGCGATTCACGTACTGGACGAACGGCATGCCCGTGTGGCGATGGAACGCGCGCGAGAACGCGCTGACGCTCTGCCCGGTCAGTTGCGCGAGATCGGATTCGCGCAGCTCGGATGCGAGGTTCTTGCCGATATACGACAGCGCGTGACTGAGCCGCGTCGGCGTGACGTCGGTCTGGTCGTATGCGGGGCTCGCGAGCAGCGTGCGCTCGGCCGCGCCGCACAGCCGCTCGAGGATCGTCATGAACAGCGCGATGCGGTGCATGCCGCGCGCGGTCAGCAACGCGTCGAACAGCGGGGCGATCGCGGCGCTCGTCGCCGCGTCGAAGCCGACCCCGCGCCGCGCATCGTCGAGCAGCGTCTGCGCGTCGCGGCATTCGGGAAACGCGTCCATGCAGCGGCGCACGAAAGACGGATCGAACTGGATCACGAGATTGCGCCGCTCGACGGTTTCGCCTTCGGCCATGTCGCTGACCCAGTTGTGCGGCAGGTTCGGGCCGAGCAGCACGAGATGGCCGGGGCCGAACGAGCCGATGTGATCGCCGACGAAATACTTGCCGTGCGTCGCGACGATCAGGTGCAGCTCGAATTCGGGATGGAAATGCCAGCGGATCGTGCGATACGGATAGCCGTGCGACCAGACCTTGAACGACTCGTCGCGTCGCACTTCGACCACTTCGAGATCGGGGTGCATCATGTTGGCGTCTCCATTCCCATGTATCGCTGGCCGGCCTGTTCGGCTCGTTCGCGTGTCCGCCGGCGGTTTCGCGCGGCGATGCGGACCGGTCGCATGGGAAGCAATGTAGGTCGATCGAGCGCGCGGCTCCACCAACTTTACGCCTGATTTCCGATACTTTTTTGCACGATCCGGCCGCAAACGGCGCCGGACGGCAAATTTGTTGCGGCGCGGAATCGCGCGGACGGCCGCCCGCGCTGGCCGCCCGCGCCGGCTTACGCCGCCGCGTGCTCGCGCGCCGTGCGCGCCTCGTACGTCTTCAGGTGGTTGTACGCGATCCGCAGCAGCGACAACGCATCGGCCGCCTGCGGGTCGCGCCGCGCGAGCAGGTCGCCGATCACGTGATCGGCTTCGACGCGCGCATGATTCTCGACATCGCGCAGCATCGACGCGGTCAGCGGCGACGGCGTCAGCACCATCCGCTGCATCCGCTCGCTGGCCGACGAGTCGGGCCGGTGGCCGTTGTGTTCGGCGATCGCGCTGCATTCGGCGAGCATCGTTTCGAGCAGGCGGCGGCCGTCCGGCGCCGCGAGAATGTCGCCGATCGAACCGCGAAACAGCGACGTGCTCGCGGCGAGCGTCGCGAGGAACACCCACTTCTCCCACATCCGCGCGGCGATATCGTCGCTGAGCGTCGCGTCGAAGCCCGCGCCGCCGAGCACGTCGGCCACCGCGCGCACGCGCGGCGATTCGCCGCCGGCAAGCTCGCCGAACGTCACGCCGTGCGTGTCGTTCAGGTGTACGATGCGCTGCTCGCGATCGAGCGTCGCCGCGATCACGCACAGCCCGCCGAGCACCTGCGCGGCGCCGAAGCGCTCGCGCAGCACGTCGAGGTGGCGCATCCCGTTGAGCATCGGCAGGATCAGCGTCTGCGGGCCGACAAACGGCGCGAACGACGCAATCGCGTCGTCGAGGCTGTACGCCTTGCAGCTCAACAGCACGAGGTCGAACGGCGCGACGCCGGCGCCCGCATCGCCCGCGCGCACCGTCTGCACGTTCGCGAGCGTCAGGTCGCCGCGCGGGCTCCGGATCAGCAGCCCGTCGCGTGCAAGCGCAGCCGCGCGGCCGTCGCGCACCAGGAACGTCACGTCGCGCCCCGCCGCGGCCAGCCGGCCGCCGAAGTATCCGCCGACCGCGCCGGCCCCTACTACCAGAATCCGCATCGTTGCCTCCTTTCGGTTTGGTTCGGTGTCGCACCGCGGCCCGTGCGGGCGTGGCGCATACACCATCGCCCGACAGTATAGCGGCCACTTTTATGCATATGCATAGATGCCCGCGCCCGCGTCGCGGGCATCGGGAAACGAGCCGCTTCTAAGGGATTTCCCGCCTACAGCGCCGCACATCGCGCGCCGTCAAGACACTTACCCCGTCACGCCGTCCCGGCGAGCTTCCTCGACTGACCGACCTCATACCATGCGCAATCTTTCCCTGAATCAGAAACTCGCCTCGATGATCGTCATCCTGTGGCTCGGCCTGCTCGTGATCGCCGGGCTGGGCGCATGGCAGACCCGCGCGTCGATGATCGCCGACCGCCGCGACCAGCTTGCATCGCTGGTCGCACAGGCCGCGAGCGTGACCGACCATTACTACAAGCTGTCGCAGCAGAACGCGATGCCGGAAACCGATGCGAAGCAGAAGGCGCTCGAGGCGATTGCCGCGATGCGCTACGGCGCCGACGGCTATATCTCGGTCAACGATTCGAAGCCGGTGATCGTGATGCATCCGATCAAGGCCGAGCTCAACGGCAAGGACGTGTCGAATTTCACCGATCCGAACGGCAAGCACCTGTTCGTCGAGATCGTGAAGGCCGGCAACGCGGAAGGCGGCAAGGGCTTCGTCGAATATCTGTGGCCGAAACCGGGTGCGGACAAGCCGCAGGAGAAGACCAGCGCCGTGCAGCGCTTCGCGCCGTGGGACTGGTATCTGGTGACCGGCATGTACATGAACGACGTGCGCTCGGCGGTGCTTGCGAGCATCGGCCGCTGGCTCGCGATGACGGCCGTGCTCGGCGCGATCGCGACGGCCGTGATGGTACTGGTGCTGAAAAGCGTGCGCGCGAGCCTCGGCGGGGAGCTGGAAGCGGCGCTCGACGCCGCTCGGCGCATCGCGCAGGGCGACCTGACTGCCCGCGTGAGCGTGAAGCACGACGATCGCGGCAGCCTGCTGCATGCGTTGCACACGATGCAGGGCGGGCTGATCGACATGGTGTCGCGCGTCCGGGCCGGCACCGAGAACATCAACGTCGGCGCGAGCGAGATCGCATCCGGCAACACGGACCTGTCGCAGCGCACCGAGCAACAGGCGGCCGCGCTCGTGCAGACCGCGTCGAGCATGGACGAGATGACCGCGAACGTGAAGCAGAACGCGGACAGCGCCGAGCAGGCCGCGTCGCTCGCCGGCCAGGCCGCGCAGGTCGCGACGCGCGGCAGTGCGGTGGTCGACGACGTCGTGCGCACGATGAACGAGATCACCGACCGCTCGCACAAGATCGGCGACATCATCGGCGTGATCGACGGGATCGCGTTCCAGACCAACATCCTCGCGCTGAACGCGGCAGTGGAAGCGGCGCGCGCAGGCGAACAGGGTCGCGGCTTCGCGGTGGTCGCGGCCGAAGTGCGCTCGCTCGCGCAACGCTCGGCGACGGCGGCCAAGGAGATCAAGTCGCTGATCGTGTCGTCGAACGAGACGGTCCAGCACGGCGCGACGCTCGTCACGCATGCGGGCGAGACGATGGCCGAGATCGTGCAGTCGGTACGGCGCGTGAACGAGATCCTCGACGAAATCAGCCACGCATCGCGCGAGCAGAGCGCCGGGATCGAGCAGGTCAACCGCGCGGTGGGCGAGATGGATCAGGTCACGCAGCAGAACGCGGCACTCGTCGAACAGGCCGCGGCAGCCGCGCATTCGCTGCGCGATCAGGCCGAGGCGCTGCGCGACGCGGTGACGCGGTTCGCGCTGCCGGCTTGACGGCGCGCCGCCCCACCCTCACGCCGCGCTGCCCGCCCGCAGCGCGGCCTCGCCGCTACCGAGCCCCAGCCCCGCCGCGCGCTGGATCAGCTCGACGTCGTTGCTCGCGCCGAGCTTCTTCATCGCGCTGATCTTCTGCGCGCTGACCGTCTGCTTGCCCTTGCTCAGGCGCTGCGCGATCGTCTTGATCGGCACGCCCGACAGATACAGGCGAATCACCTCGATTTCGCGCGCCGACAGCTTCACGGGCGTGTCGCCGCGCGTGCCGAGCGCATCGACCGCGCGACGCACGGACGGCGACAGGTAGGTCGCGCCGCTGTAGCTCGAATGAATCGCCGTGACGATATGGCCGACCTCGTCGAGCTTGCTGACGACGCTCACGCCGCCGATCGCGAAGATCGACCGGAAGATCAGCGGGTTCTCGTTCGCGACCAGCACGACGATCCCGACGTTCGGCCGCGTGCGGCGCAGCCAGTCGAACAGCGCGAGGCCATCCATCTGCTCGTCGCCGCGTATCGCATAGTCGACCAGCACGACGTCGCAATCGATGCCGCCGAGCGATGCGACCAGTTCTGCCGCGCTCCGGTAGACCGCGGCGAGCTCGATCGCGCAGGCGCCGCCCGCGATCTGCTCGATACCGGCCAGCGTCAATGGCCAGTCGTACGCGAAGACGATGCGAACATTGAATTTCCTCATGCGGAGTTCCTGGTGGTTCACCGGCCGCGCCACGCGGAACGCGCGCGCCCGGTTGGGCGTTGAAAGGACATTCAGGCGATTTTTAGCCTGGACGTCGATTCTATGAACGTATGCACGCGCGCGATATCGGACGGCGTACGAATTGGCTGCCGAAGACGTAATACGGGTTTGATATTTGCGCCGGTTCAACGCCCGGCGGCCGGCGGACGACCGTCGCGGCATCGGCCCGATGGCCGGCGTGGCGCGCCGCGCGGCCGGCCAGCGGGTAAAATTGCGCGTTTGCATGCCACCCCGGCCCGCCGGTGGCGAGCGACGCGCCGATGCCGGCCGCGCGCCGCCGGCCCTTCGCCGGCTTGCCCGACCTCCCGCTTTCCTCATGACCGATTCCGACCTGCAATCCGACGACACCTCCATCCACGAAGACGGCCTCTGGCGCGACAACGGTTGGACGGCCCGCATCATCAAGAACGAAGACGACGACGGCTGGGCCGTCGAGATGGTCAAGGACGGCGAGTCCGAGCCCGCGCTCGTCGGGCCGTGGACCATGGGCCGTGACAAGAAGAACCCGAAGCCGATGGATGCGAACGCGTTCCGCACGCTCGTGAAGACCGCGACCGAAGTGCTGATGCGTCACGAACAGCAGCGGCGCGCGATGCTGCACAAGGAAGTGACGGTGCAGGACGAAGCCGGACAGGACGTATCGGTGACGCTCGACATCGTGCCCGACGAGTTCGAGCCGTATGCGCAGCTCAAGGCGTTCGATCCGTATGGCGAGCTGCTGGCCGAAGCGAAGGTGTCGGCCGGGTTCAAGCTCAACAAGGCCAGCGCCGAGCGCTGGGCCGCATCGGGCTTCGACCGGCCGGCCTGAGGGCGCGATCAGGCGCCGGCGCCCCGCTCCGCGCGCGCGAGCCGGCGGGCGGCCAGCTTGCGCCGCACGAGCGCCTCGAACTGCGGCGTCGCGGCCTCGGGATCGCGCGCGGCCAGGCCCAGCAAATTGCGCGCGAGCTGGATCGGCGTCAGCACGATGCCCCACGGCAGCCCCCACCAGCCGAGCGCGGCCGACGCGAGCAGCGCGATCGCCTGCTTCCGGCGGCCGCAGCGGCGGCAGCACACGTGGCGCCGCGTGGCCCAGCGCGTGACGAATACGAGCGACACGACGCGATGCGACGCGTGGACGTCGACCGGTTGCCCTTCGCGCAGACAGATCGGACATGGCCCGTAGCGCCAGTCGTCGACGTACTGCCGGACCTTCGCGTCGGGCACCCGTTCGGCCTCGACGACGACCGGATGCGCCTGTGCGCACACCGGGCCGCAATAGCGGCGGCCGTCGATCGACCGCCCGCCGACCAGGAACGTCCTGCCGCACTGACTGCACTCTGCCACGATGACCTCGGATAAGCGTGATGCGCCGCGTGCCGGTTGCGCGCACGTCGATGCACGCGTTCCGGCCGGGCCGTTTCATGTTTTAACGGCCGCCGCCGCGAGGTCTTGAGCGCACGCGCGCAGCGGCGCGTCAGCCATGCAGCCCGTGCGCGGTCATCAGGCGGTACAGCGTCGCACGCGAGATGCCCAGCTCCGCCGCGACGTCCGCATGCTGGTGGCGGTGACGCAGCAGCGTTGCCTCGATCGCGTGCCGCTCGGCCTGCCGGCGCGCCTGCGCGAGCGTCGGCGGCCGCAGCGACGTGTACGGACGCAGCTCGAGATCGGCGGCCGAGATCAGCGGGCCGTTCGTCATCACGACCGCGAAGCGGATCCGGTTGATCAGCTCGCGCACGTTGCCGGGCCACGAATAGTTGTGGATCGCCTCGATCGCGCACGGCGTGAAGCCGCGAATCCGGTACGCGCCGTCGCCGCGATAGCGCCGCAGCACGTCATCGGCGAGCAGCATGATGTCGCGGCCGCGCATGCGCAGCGGCGGCTCGTCGATACGCAGCACGCACAGGCGGTAGTAGAGGTCGGCGCGGAATCGCCCGGCCTGCATCGCGGCTTCGAGATCGACGTGGGTCGCCGACACGATCCGCACGTCGACCGGAATCGACGCATGCCCGCCGAGCCGCTCGATCCTGCCCTCCTGCAGGAACCGCAGCAGGCTCGCCTGGCTCTCGAACGGCATGTCGCCGATTTCGTCGAGAAACAGCGTGCCGCCGTGCGCAGCCTCGATGCGGCCGATCTTGCGCTGGTGCGCGCCGGTGAATGCGCCGCGCTCGTGCCCGAACAGTTCGGCCTGCACCAGCATCGTCGGGATGGCCGCGCAGTTCACGGCAACGAACGGCGCGTCGGCACGCGACGACTGCCGGTGGATCGCCGCCGCCGTCAGCTCCTTGCCGGTGCCGGATTCGCCGGCGATGAACACGGTCGCCTCGGTGTTCGCGACCTTGCGGATCGTCGCGAACAGCCGGCGCATCGCGTCGCACGCGCCGATCATCGCGCCGCCCGGCGGCGGCGCTTCCGCGGCCGGGTCGCCGTCCGCGAGCGCCAGCATCCCGTATGCATGGCCGACGAGATAGCCGATCGTCGTGTAGGCCGTCGCATGGCGCACGTAGTCGAAGCAGCAGCGGCGGATCAGGCGCGCGATCGTGATGTTGCGCAGCCGCTCGCCGTCGGCGAGCGCGACCCAGCCGACGCGCGGGTCACGCAGCAGCGCCTCGAACGACGCGACGTCCGGCGACGCGAAGCTGCCGAAATCGACGATGCCCGCATGCGGACGGTTCGCCTTGGCGAGATTCTGCGCGTCCGCCACGGTTTTGGCGCACCACACCTCCCAGCCGCGCGACGCGAGCGAATCGACGAGCGCGGCATCGTGTTGCCGCGACAAGTAGACGAGTGGCCGCGACGGCGCGACGGGACTGCGCCGGACCGCGACGAACGGCAGCGTGCTCGCCTGCCGTTCGACATCGTGCGGGCCCGGCATGCCGAGCTGACAGCAATGGTTCACGATTGCCTCGCCGCATAAGGTTGTATATCGAAGCGGCCGTTGCCGATCGCGTGGCGGGCCCGTGGTCCCGCGGCGCGGCGCCGCTCCGTCCTCGAACTACGCCGCGCTATCGGCAGAACACGACGCGCTGCGTGTAGATCTGCGGCTCGACGACAGGCTTCGCCGCGCCGTTGAGATCGTCGCGATAGGCGCGGTAGGTCTTGCCGTTCACCGTCACGTCCGACGCGCGGGCCGTCTCGATCCTGTCGAGCCCGGTGTACCGCCATTCGTTCACCCGGTCCGCGGCCGCGACGCTCGACTCGCCCGCGATCTTCTGCGTGATCGCGCTGCCGTCGCCCCACGGTTGCGTCTGCATCGCCTCGGTGTGCTGCGTCGCGCCGACCGTCTTGCCGGCCGACTTCGGCCCGTCGTGCGCGTCGAACGGCGCACCGCGGCCGAATACCGGCGCTTGCCACGACGGCGCATGGCCCGCCTCCGGCATCATGTAGACCATCTGCGGGTCGCCGATCATCACCATCGGCGCGCATGCGGTGTTGTCGGGACGGCCGAGCGTCGACAGCGCCTGCTGGACGCTCGCGGCGTTCGCGAGGGTCTGCTCGTTCAGGATGACGAAGACCGCGGGATTCTGGAAAAGCGACTGCGCAGCGGCTTGTACGCTGGCCAGCAGCAAAGCGACCAAAAAGATCCTCATGATTGAGGCCTCCTCGCATCGTCGTCACGCAAAAAGAGGTGTTGACCTCGGGGAGAGGAACAACACCCGTCAAACCGGAAAAGACCGTCGGGCATTGGGGCGAACGCATGCCGTGCGACACGTGCTCCGGTCGCACGGCAAACCGGCCCGCGTGCCTACGACGAGGTACTCGTCGAGATGACGGTCGGCGCCGGCGCGATCGGTGCAGCCGGTGCGGCCTGCCGATCGACCGTGGCCGGCGACAACGCTTGCGCGGGATCGGTCAGCGCCGGCACGTCGGCGGGCGGCGCAGCCGCTGCGGCTGCGGCTGCGGATTCGACCGCGTCCGGCACTTTCGCGTCGGCTGCCCGCATGTCGGCGGGCGCCGCCGCGACGGCAGGCGGCGTGGCCTCCGGGGCCGGCGCTTCGGCGGCTGCCTGCGGCGCCGGCTCGGCGACCTTCGCATCGGCGGCCGGCGCCACGGCGACGGTTGCCGCCGGCATCGGTTCGGCAACCGGCTCGCCTGCGGCCTGCACCGGGTCGGTCGCGGCCGGCATCGGCTCCGGTGCGTTGGCGGCGACGGGCTGTGCAGGCTCGGGCGTCTTGTCCGCGACGGCCGGCACTGGCTCGGACGCCTTGTCGGCAACTGCCGGGGCGGGTGCGGACACCTTGTCGACAACTGCCGTGGCGGGCTCGGACGCTTTGTCGGCGACCGGCCGCGCGGGCTCCGGCGCCTTCGTATCGGCGACCAGCGCGGCAGACGCTGGCGATGCCTTGTCCGCCGCGGCCGGTGCGGCGATGACGGCCGCTGCCGGCACGGTGGCCATGACGGCACCCGGTACGACCGACGCTGCGGGCGCGGTGGCGGCGACGGCAGGCGCGGCAGCCGCCGCGGGCGCCGGGACTGCGGCGGCAACGGCCGGCGCTGCAACTGCCGAAGCGGCGGCGGCAACGGCCGGCGTCGCAACTGCCGGAGCGGCGGCGGCAACGGCCGGCGTCGCAACTGCCGGAGCGGCGGCGACAGGCGCCATCGCCGGCACCGGGACCGGCACCGAAACCGGCGCGGCGCGCATCGACGTCGTCTCGATCGGGCGCGTCGGCGCGGCCACTGGCGCGGCCGAGCCGAGCGGCGGCAGGCCCATCCGGTCGCGCACGATCGGATCGCGATACTTGATGTCGTCCGCGACGGTCGCTTCGACGCTGGGCGCCACGTTCGAACGCGCGAGCGGCGCGGTCGTGCCCGGGCACAGATGCCCGGTCGCCTCCACCGCGCGCCGGTTCGCATCGCTCTGGCACAGCAGCGCGAGCGCCACGTCGGTCAGACCCATCGCACGGAATTCGCGCGCATCGAGACGCCGCACGCAGGCCTGGTCGACCAGCGTCGTGCCGCCCGTCGCACCGAACCCCGGAAACGACACGCCGACGCTCACCGAGCCCATGCAGGTATCGGACAGCGTGGTCGTGAGACCGGGCGCCTGGATCGACGGATTCGTCTTGATCGTCTGCGTGCCCGAGTAATTGACGTTTTCCGAGATCTGGGTGTTGTACGGGTTGGTGCCGGGCGCGCCGGACGACTGCAGCGAGTTCACGCTCTGCGGCGTGACGTTGCCGCCGACCGTGCTGGACGGCAGCGTCACGTTGACGTTCACGCTCGAATTGCCGCTGCCGCGCACCCCGCTGGAGCTGGTGGCATTCCCCCCGCGCGAACTCGTCGTATTCGTGTTCATGCTCGAGCCGCCGCCCTGGCTGATCGCCGTCGACGAGGTCGACGATTGCGCGCTCGACGTCGAATCGGCGGTTTGCGCGTGGGCGCCGATCGTGGTCATCGCGAACATCGCCGCACATGCCACCTTGATCCTGTTGCTGTTCATTTCACTCTCCGGACGAGGTTTGACCTCCCACCCAGTCAACCGTACTAATTCCCCTGAATGCCTTCAGTTTTCGCTGCTTCCCCGAACTGCTTCCAGCCGCTGCCCAGCTGGGACCACGAGCCGGCCGACATGCCCTGCCATTGCCGGGTGTCCGGTCCGCCGATGGCACTGCCCGACGAAAGCGTTTGTTGTTCTGACGGTTTGGTTGTCTGAGAAGGGTTGTTTGACGTCTGCATATTCGATTGCCCACCATCGGCAGCACGGTCAGCGCCATACGCCGTCAGAGACGCGAGCATCAGAGCGGCGGCAATCAGGTTCTGCTTCATGCCAACTCCTTACGTGACAACGATGCGGAAAAGAGACCAGCGTCGCTGGGAAACTGGTCCCCCCACACCTGACTAATGACTGCTCCCGGTCGCGCTCGAGTTGCCCTGGCTTCCGCCCGACGCGGACGGCGAACCGGCCGGCCCGGTACTCCACACGCTCGACGAGTTGTAGTGATTCGAGCCCGCGATGGCGCCCGACCCGCCACCGCCCGTCCACCCCGCGGCACCCGCGTTGGCAATGCCGTGGTCGTTCGCGCCCGTGGCCGTGTAGTGGTTCGCACCGAGTACGATCGTGGCGGTCACCCCTCCCGACAGCGCATTCGCGTTCTCGTTCGTGCTGCCGTTTCCGGCGAACGAGCCCGCGGCGCCGATACCGCCACCTGCCGCGAACGCGCCCCCGTTCGTGCCCGAACCGCTGGCCGTCGAAGTCGAGTTGTGAAAAGCGGACGCCGTGCCGGCGGAGCCGGCGGGTGTCACGGTGCTGCCTGCATTCGCGCCGGCCGTCGAGGTCGAATTGCTGGTATAGCTGCCGGAGCCGACCAGCACCGAACCGGAAACACCCGCCGCAACGGACTGCGTCTGGTTGGTCGTGGACGATCCGGCCGCCAACGCAGCGGACGAAATGACGGTGAGCGCTGTCGCTAACATGACTTTGGCTTTCATAGCAATTCCTTGCTGTGAGGAAGTTCGACGGTGGCGGAGCCGGGCCTGCCCTTGCGGGACGAAACCCGGCATCCGTGCCGCCAGCCAATGACGAACGCTACGCGTCGCGGCTTAGTGGTGATACGTCCAGCCGGTCGAGCCCGCGTTTGCGCCGCTGCTGCCGCCTGCTTGTGCGCCGCCGAAGCCGAAGCCGCCGACCGTCGACGTTTGCGTGTGGTTCGTGTACGAGACCGAACCGCTGCTGCCGCCACCGGCCATTGCGCCGGCTGCGCCGAGTGCCGAGCCGGAATCGGTTGCGGTGAAGTGGCCGAACCCGGCGACCCCGGCCATCGTCTGGCCACCGCTCGACGAGTTGCTGCTCGAGATCGTGCCGCTCGCTGCAAACGCTGCACCCGAAACCGCCAGAACTGCTGCTGCAATCAGAAGCTTCTTCATGGTCGACTCCATAACGGCGTGGAGAGAATGAGCATGGAAGATCGCACGCCATCGACCTTCCCGCCTCGAGCAATCCTTAAAAATAAGGATTGCTATCGAATAGAGAAATTATTTCAGGCTCGTAAAATTTTCTTTTTATTTTTGGCCAGCCGAAGTCTAGTTTTATGTTTTTAAGTTGTCCAAAATCTATGAGTAGGTGTTTTCAATTATTTTTATGAACATTGAGATTAACTCAAAACACCATTGATTAAATTTACCTAAATGACGCGCACATCTTTCCGGATTGCGATTTTCAATACCTTGTGTAAAACAGATACCGGCACCGGCACCCATTTCCGGAATTGAAAATTAGCGAACGTATCGACTACCGAAAAATTGCAGCGCCCGCTCGGCACGCGCCCTTCAGCCAGGCGACGACGGGCCTGCATTGCAACCAGACGGCATGTCCGCTCCCTGAGCTGACGGAGAAAGGCCTTCCGGATAACCCGGCCGACGCGCATTCGATCTAGTCCGGCCCGCGCCGGCACTGGCCCGGCGCGATCGAAACGGCTCTGCACGGTTGAAGAGGAATCGGCGCCACGCTGTCCGGCACGAACAGCGCACCCCATCCGGAAACACCGAATGAAGTCGAGTATCGCTGTCGCCGGGTTGTCGCGCGAAACGGCAACCGCTCCAGCACGCGACGCGCGCGGAGGGCGGGAAATCGGCAAGGCGCAACCACCGACGCTGGCACTGCGTCGCAAGCGCTACCCCCATCGATCCGACTACCCCTATGGTGCGCGAGAAACGCGCGGATCAAGCCACTGCTTATAGTGTTCATCGCCGCTTCCCCGACTGGCTCGTGACGAACTGGCCGCCCCCACATCATTGTTGCATCGTGTCGACCGCTCGCCGGTGCGTCCAATCTCGCAAGCCGCATGCCATGCGATATTCCACTGCGCATTGCGCGCGGCATGTGGCCGCCAGCCCCGCCCATTTCGCCAGGAACGGCATTTTTCGTTTCACGAATGTATCGCGATAACGGCACCCGCGCGGCGGCGATCATTGAACACCGCGACGCAATGCCTTGATTTGACGGACGAATCCGGCGCACCGAGGCTCGCCGGACGTCCCTGCGGACGGTTGTTGCAAATTTGAGAGCCCGCTCTCGATGCATGGCCCGCGTTTCGCGCGTTTCTGCTGACGAACCGTGTGTTGCGGCAGGCCGGCAACCGTCCATTACCCCCGGCGAATGGCGGGCCGGCCGCTCGATGCCCCGCGCCGCGCGGCCGGCGACACGGCCGGAACACGGGTTCCGTCCGAAATACGAAACGGATTTGATTCATCCGTGAAAATACCCACACGATCATGCGGTGAAAAAACCTTCGCCATCCGGCACGCTGCGGGCGTAATAATTAAAACAAATGTAAACGCTCGATCCCGATAAAAACGGGCCATCATTTTTCATTTCCAGTCGACCAGCCATTGGCGAGCGACTCATTGAAGAAACGTTTTCGAGCATTTATCCGCAGGATTCTCATCACTGAAACAAAGGCGATGAAGACCACTATCGATAGATCGATGCTTGCGTCGTTCAAGCATCAACGGGGTTGTCGGCGAAACCGGAGCGCCTGTCGCGACGCTTCGTCGACATCGCCGGCGCGGTCGCATGAAGGTGCTCGCGACAGGGGGAACGGGCTATATCGGCAGCCATCCGTGCAAGACGCTCGCGAAAGCGGAACACGAGCCGTGTCGCATACGATGATCTCTCGCCCGACCATTGCGACGCGATCCGCGGCGGGCCGCGCGTCGCGGCCGATATCCTCGAGCGCAACGCGCCGTCATCGCGACATGCCGATCGGCGACCGGCCGGCCGCCCGTCAGCCGAGCAGTTCCTTCTTGCGCAGATGCACGACGTCGCGCATCGGCGGCGCGCCGAACAGCCGGCTGTATTCGCGGCTGAACTGCGACGCGCTTTCGTAGCCGACGACGGCCGCCACCGACCCGACGTCGCCGCCCTGCCGCAACAACAGCCGTCGCGCCTCGTGCAGTCGCAACTGCTTCTGGTACTGCAGCGGGCTCAGCGTCGTCACGTGCTTGAAATGATGGTGCAGCGACGACACGCTCATGTTGACCGCCTGCGCGAGCGACTCGACGCGCATCGGCTCCGCGAAGTGATCGCGGATCCATTCGATCGCACGCGCGATCCGGTGCGTCTGGCTGCCGGCGATCGCCATGTGCCGCAGCCGCGTGCCCTGTCCGCTCGTCATCAGCCGGTACAGCACTTCCTTCTCGATCAGCGGCGCGACGACCGCGATGTCGGCCGGTGTATCGAGCAGCCGCAGCAGCCGCAACGCCGCATCGAGCAGCGGCGGCGTCAGCTCCGCGAGCGCGATCCCTTCGCCTTCCGGGCCCGCGTCGGGCTCGGGCAGCCGCATCTCGGCCGCCAGTTCGACGATGCGCTGCGGATCGAGCGTCAGCGACAGGCACAAGTACGGCTCTTCCGCCGACGCACGCGTCACGCGCGAGAGGATCGGCAAGTCGATCGACGTAATCAGGCAATTGTGCGCGTCGTATTCGTAGGCGTGGCCGGCCACGATCACGCGTTTCGCGCCCTGCGCGGCGATCACCAGCGCGGCGCGCGACACGCCGCAGCCGAGATCGACCGGCCGCGTGTGCCGATGCAGCATCAGGCCCGGCACGGCCGTCGAGTGCGAGCCGTCCGCCGGCGCGAAACGGCCGATCAGCGACGCCAGCTCGCGCCGCCCGGATTCGCGCGACGCCACGATATCGGTCATGTCCATGACGCATCCTCGAATGATTTCCCGTGTCGCGCGAGCATAGCGAAACGGCTCGCGGCGTGCAGGGGATTTGCAGGATTGTTCAATAAATTTGCAGGATTGGGTAGACGCAAAAACCGGCTGCTCGCGCACACTCGCGCTAATCCGGCCCACGCCGGGTTTTCCCCACGGAGACAATCAAAAATGCCTACCTCGTTTGTCCTGAACGGCAAGAACGTCACGCTCGACGCCGATCCGTCGATGCCCGTCCTCTGGGCGATTCGCGAACACGCGGGACTGACCGGCACGAAATTCGGCTGCGGCATGGCGCAGTGCGGCGCGTGCACCGTGCATCTCGAAGGCCAGGCCGTCCGCTCGTGCGTGCTGCCGCTCGCCGGCATCGCGGGCAAGCACGTCACGACGATCGAAGGCCTGCAGAGCAAGCCCGCGCAGGCCGTGCAGGCCGCGTGGGTCAAGCTGCAGGTGCCGCAATGCGGCTATTGCCAGTCCGGCCAGATCATGTCGGCCACCGCCTTGCTCGAACAGAATCCGAAGCCGACCGACGCGGACATCGACGCCGCGATGAACGGCAACCTCTGCCGCTGTGCGACCTACGCCCGCATCCGGGCCGCGATCCATGACGCAGCCGCGACGCTGGGAGCCTGACCATGACGATCGAACTCGACCACACCGATTCGGTGCGCCCGTCGCGCCGCACGTTCCTGAAGGCCGCGGGAGCAGCCGCCGCCGTCAGCCTGACCATCGGCTTCGACTGGGCCGGCCTCGGCCGCCGCGCGCTCGCCGCGACCGCGCCGGCCGGCGATTTCGCGCCGAACGCATTCCTGCGCATCACGCCCGACGGCGCCGTCACGGTGATCGCGAAGCACGTCGAAATGGGCCAGGGCGCGTATACGGGCATCGCGACGATCGTCGCCGAGGAGCTCGACGCCGACTGGTCGAGCGTGCGCGTCGAAAGCGCGCCGGCCGATGCGAAGCGCTACGCGAACCTCGCGTTCGGCACGATGCAGGGCACGGGCGGCAGTTCGGCCATGTCGAACTCGTGGCAGCAACTGCGCGAAGCGGGCGGCAAGGCGCGCGCGATGCTCGTGTCGGCCGCGGCAGCCCGCTGGAAGGTGCCGGCCGCCGAGCTGACCACCGCCGACGGCGTCGTCACGCACGCGAAGAGCGGCAAGACGGCCGCGTACGGCACGCTCGTCGCCGATGCGTCGAAGCTGCCCGTGCCCGACAAGGTCACGCTGAAGCAGCCGGCCGATTTCAAGCTGATCGGGCACCGGATTCCACGCGTCGACGCGTCGTCGAAATCGAACGGCACCGCGCATTTCACGCTCGACACGACGTTCCCCGGCATGCGCGTCGCGCTGCTGCAGCGGCCGCCGCGCTTCGGCGCGACGGTGAAATCGTTCGACGCGACGGCCGCGAAGGCCGTGCCGGGCGTCGTGTCGGTCGTGCAGGTGCCGGGCGGCGTCGCGGTCGTCGCGACCGGCTTCTGGGCCGCGAAACAGGGCCGCGACGCGCTGAAGGTCGAATGGGACGAAACGAAGGCGGAGAAGCGCGGCTCGGACGAGCTCATGCGCGAATACCGGCAACTCGCCGAGAAGCCGGGCACGTCGGCGCGCAAGGACGGCGATGCCGATGCGGCGATCGCCGGCGCGGCGCGCAAGATCGCCGCGACGTACGAATTCCCGTATCTCGCGCATGCGCCGATGGAGCCGCTCGACGCGGTCGTCAAGCTGACGGCGGACAGCTGCGAGATCTGGGCCGGCGATCAGTTCCAGACGGTCGACCAGGGCAACGCAGCCAGGACGGCCGGGCTGAAACCCGAACAGGTGCGGATTCACACGCTGTATGCGGGCGGCAGCTTCGGCCGGCGCGCGAATGCGTGGTCGGACTACGTGGTCGAGGCCGTGTCGATCGCGAAGGCGCTCGGCGCGGACGGCAAGCCCGTCAAGCTGCAATGGACGCGCGAGGACGACATCCAGGGCGGGTTCTACCGGCCGATGTACTTCCACAAGCTCGACGCGGGCCTGACCGCGGACGGCCGGCTGGTGGGCTGGCGCCACCGGATCGTCGGCCAGTCGATCCTCGCCGGCACGCCATTCGAAGCGTTCATGGTCAAGAACGGCATCGACGCGACGTCGGTCGAGGGCGCGGCGAACCTGCCGTACGCGGTGCCGAACGTGTCGGTCGAACTCACCACGACCCAGGTCGGCCTGCCGGTGCTGTGGTGGCGCGTGGTCGGCAGCTCGCACACGGCCTACGCGGTCGAGGCGTTCATCGACGAAGCCGCGCACGCGGCCGGCAAGGACCCGTATGCGTTCCGCCGCGACCTGCTCGCGAAGGAGCCGCGCATGCGCGCGGTGCTGGATCTGGCCGCGCAGAAGGCAGGCTGGGATCCGGCCAAGCCGCTGCCCAAGGGGCGCGGGCGCGGGATCGCGGTGGCCGAGGCGTTCAAGAGCTATGTCGCGCAGGTGGCCGAGGTATCGGTCGACGCGGACGGCAAGGTGAAGGTCGAGCGCGTGGTGTGCGCGGTCGACTGCGGGATCGCGATCAATCCCGACATCGTCGCCGCGCAGATGGAGGGCGGCATCGGTTTCGGGCTCGGCGCGGCGATGCACAGCGCGATCACGCTGAAGGACGGCCAGGTCGAGCAGCGCAACTTCGACGGCTACCACGTGCTGCGGATGGCGGAGATGCCGAAGGTCGAAGTGCATATCGTGCCGTCGGCGGAAGCGCCGACCGGGGTCGGCGAGCCGGGCGTCGCGCCGGTCGGGCCGGCCGTGGCGAACGCGATCTTCGCGGCGACCGGCAAGCGGCATTACGTGCTGCCGTTCGATTCGGCGGATAGCGCGAAGGCCTGATATGCGGGGACGCCGGCTGCCGGGCGACGCATGCCCCGGGGCCGGCGTTTTTCAATGCATCGCGAGAACACCCCGCTTATCCGGGCCAAAGTCCGCATGACATGGGGCGGCTCGGCGTCGCTCACGCTTGGTCGACTTCAGGCCAAAGCCTCGGAAACAGAATTCATCGCACGCAATTGCGGCACGAGCGCGGTGGCCAGCGGGGTATCGCTGACGGCAAGCCACCGCCGCGAAGCATCGACCCGCTCGGCGGCGTGCCCGAGCAGCGGATCGAGTACGCTATCTTCGGGAAACGACGGTTCGAAGGTAGCGACGGCCGTCATGCTTCCTCGTACGGTTCCATGTAGGGTTCGATGTCGGCGATTGAATCGCGTATGTCACTGATTCATATTGAGTTTTCATTGACACATGTCGGGTCCGATGTAGGGTTCCAGGCAGGGTTTCCGAAGCCTGCCGCCAACCTCGGTCGAGCGCGTGTTACCGGCCTCCCCACGTTACGTCGGACGTAACGCCCCGTAACGTAGCGACGCGATGCTACGTAACAATCCTTCAGCGCCAGTCCGACCCTTTCATCGGTCGCCCGGCGGCTTCCCGTTAAAAATTCTTGTAAATTCAAGGCTGCCGCGCCGTCCGCGCCGCGATCGCCCGTTATTACCATCTGACGATCCACCCCTGGCCCGGAAGTTGCAGCACAAGGCTCGCAAACACTCCTTTACGGACATGCGAGGGCCACCATGGATTGCAAATACCTGTACATCGACAATATAAAAATCAACTTCGTGCGCCGCACGATCGAAATCGACAACAAGGTCGTCGACGTGACGCCGCGCGAATTCGACGTCGTCGAATTCCTGCTCGACAACATGAACAAGATCGTGCCGCGGCAGGCAATCCAGGAGGCCGTGTGGGGCCGCGAGCTCGGCGTGTCGTCGCGCACGCTCGACACCCATATCTCGCGGATCCGTTCGAAGCTGCAGCTCGAACACGACAAGAATCTGCGGATCATCCCGATCTACGCGGTCGGCTATCGCCTGGTGCTGTTCGGTGCGGCGATGACGCACGTCGAGCGTCATGACGCGGCGCCGATGCAGCGCACGGCGCCGCAACCGTCGATGGCCGCCGACTACGCGTAACGCGTCACTCGCGCGCCGCCCGATCGCGGCGCGCCGGCAATGCTTCCCCACCGCGCTGCGCGGATTCGCAGCACCTCGCAACCGGCCGGCCGGACGCGGCCTGCACGCCGCCCGGCCCGCCAGCCAGCCGCACCCCAACCGCCGCCTCCGGGCGGCGGTTGCTTTTGACCGCCCGCCGTGGCAGCGCCCCGCTTCATCGCGCGCCACCGCCCTTCGCCGTCGTTCATCGCGCTTCGTAGCGCTCCGCTCCCGCCGTCTGCGCGCGATGGTCGCGACTACGGATTCCGGCGCGGCACGCGGCCAGCGCCGTCCCTACAATCGACGCAGCAGCCGCGCGCCCCTCGGCGCCGCCGGCCCCAGAACAATCCGTCGAACCAACGCCGAATCCGCCCCGATCCCGCCGTGCCTGCGCTGTTCCTGACGAATGCCGACGCCGGCGACGCCGCGAACCGGGCCATGCCCGCCGCTTCCCCGCCGCCCGCCGCCGCGCCGGCCGCGGTCGCGCTCGACGCGTCGCCCTACCTGCCGCGCCTGTCCGCCGCCGCCGCGCGCGGGCTGTCGCATGCGTACTGTGCGACCGGCGCCGTCCCGGTCACGCTCGGCGAGCACGCGTACGAGGTGCGCTGGCGCGTCGACGCCGAGCCGGCCGCCGATGCGCACGCGTACCGCTTCGTCGTCGGCCCGGCGGCCGGCACGCTGTGGATCGACCCGATCGCGGAAACCGAATGGCTCGGCGATGCAGCCGACCCGGCGGTCCCGGCCGTGATCCGCGCGGCATTGCTCGCCGACCTGTGCGCGCCGCTCGCGGCGGTGCTGCAGGCCGCGACGCGGCAGCGCGTGGAACTGCTGCCGCCGCCGGCCGGCGCGCCGGCCTCGCACGCATCGCCGGCCGCGCTGCGGTTCGAGCTGCGGCGCGCCGACGCCGCGTGGCGCTGCCACGGCGCGCTGCTGTTCGACGCGCCGGATGCGCTGGCCGTGTTCTTCGCGGCCGCCCCGGCCGCGCTCGCCGACGCGCGCGCGGCCTACGCGAGCCTGCCCGTGCCGCTCGTGTTCGAGATCGGCCGTACCGAGCTGACGACGGCCGAGCTGGCCGATGTCGTCGGCGGCGACATCATCGCGATCGAGCGCTGGCAGGCGCACGAGCAGAACCTGCTGTGCGTCGCGCGTCTGCCGGCCGCGCCGGCGTGGGAGATCACCGGACGGCCGTCGGGCAACCGGCTGACCGTCGAACGAATCAGGGAGATGCCTTTGGAACCGACCCGCACCGACTCGCCGCCGACGACGCACGACGCGCCGCCCGCCGACGCGCCGCGCTCGCTCGACGGCCTCGCCGTCGACCTGCGCTTCGAGCTGCCGCCCACGTCGATGCCGCTGGGCGAGCTGAGCGCGCTGCAGCCGGGCGCCGTGATCGAGCTGCAGCAAGGGATCAACCAGAGCGTGATCCATCTCGTCGCGAACGGGATGCTGATCGGCACCGGCCATCTGATCGCGGTCGGCCAGAAGCTCGGCGTGCGCGTCGTCACGCTGACGCAACCCGCGCCGCGCGAGCGCTGAACGATGGGCAATCTGCCGAATCCGGTCGCGCTGATCGCGGTGATCGCCGCGCTCGGCATCGCGCCGTTCGCGGCGTTGATGGTGACGAGCTACACGAAGCTGGTGGTCGTGCTCGGCCTGTTGCGCTCCGCGCTCGGGATCCAGCAGGTGCCGCCGAACCTCGTGCTGAACGGCATCGCGCTGATCCTGTCGCTGTTCATCATGGCGCCCGTCGGGATGTCGATCCGCGACGCGCTGCAGGCGCGCCACTTCGATGCGTCGGGGCAATTGTCGACCTCGGACATCGGCGTGCTCGCCGATGCGGCGCTACCGCCGATCAAGGATTTCCTGGTATCGCATACGCGGCAGCGCGACCGCGAATTCTTCGTGCGGACCGCGACGTCGGTCTGGCCGAAGAATCGCGCGGACGGCATCAAGGACGACGATCTGCTCGTGCTGGTGCCGAGCTTCACGCTCGCCGAGCTGACGAAGGCGTTCCAGATCGGCTTCGTGATCTACATCGTGTTCATCGTCGTCGATCTGCTGGTCGCGAACATCCTGCTGGCGCTCGGGATGCAGATGATCTCGCCGACGACGATCTCGGTGCCGTTCAAGCTGCTGCTGTTCGTCGCGCTCGACGGCTGGTCGCTGCTCGTGCACGGGCTCGTGCTGTCGTATCGCGTGGCGGGGGCGGGATGAACTCGCGCCGCCTGCGAACCGCCGCCTGCCTGTGCGCGCTGGCCATGCTCGCGCTCGCGTGCCTGCCGTCGCGCGTCGTGCAGGCGGCCGGCGGCGGCGCCGGTTTCGCGCAACTGGCGCGCGCCTGCGCGCCGAACGTCGATCCCGCGACGCTCGCCGCACTCGTGCGCACCGAGTCGGGTTTCAATCCGTATGCGATCGGCGTGGTCGGCGGGCACCTGACGCGCCAGCCCACGTCGCTCGACGAGGCGCGCGCGACCGCGCGCGAACTGTCGTCGCGCGGCTTCAGCTACAGCGTGGGCCTCGCGCAGGTGAACGAACGCAATTTCGCGAAATACGGGCTCGACGAAGCGACGATGTTCGAGCCGTGCCGCAACCTGCAGGCCGGCGGCGCGATCCTGACCGAATGCTTCGCGCGCTCGTCGGGCACCGGCCGCGCCACGCAGGCCGCGTTGCGCGCGGCGCTGTCGTGCTACTACAGCGGCAACTTCACGACCGGCTTCTCGAGCGGCTACGTGAGCCGCGTCGTCGCGAGCGCGCAGCGCAATGCGCGCGAAGGCGGCGTCGAACCGATTCCCGTCGTGACCGACACGCCGCCGCCCGCGCGCCAGCGGCGCATGGCCGCGGCCGCCGCGACGCCGCCCGAACGCGCGCGCCGCCTGCCGTCGGCCGCCGCGTCCGCGGATGCGCCGTCGTGCCATGCGCGCCCGGTGCTGATGATGTGCCGCGGGCTGCCGGCGAACCAGGCGAAGCGGCTCTGCGTGCGGTGTCTCGATCAGTAAGTCGGCCCGCCCCCACCGCGCCCGCTCCACTTCACCGCCGTTCGTAGCGCCGCCCCGGCGGCGCGCGCGCATCGGCGTCGCGCTACGAAACGCGCTGCGTCATCGCGGTGCATGCCTTTCTACACTCCAAGCTTGACCGTAATGGCATCGTAATGCGCGGCCCGTCGAGAGCGCGGCGCGACCGGGAGAAGTTTGATGCTGGATATCGACGGCGTCGGCATGGGCGCCAACTGGATGGCGTTTCTCGAGCGCACGCTCGAAGCCGAACGCGCGCAAGCGGCGGCCGAAGCCGCGCGGCAATCGGGCGATCCGTCGAAACAGCAGACCGCCACGCCCCCGCCGCCGCCGATCACGGTGCAGGTCACGCCCGATACGGACCCGTCGAAGCCGACCAATGCCGAAATCGCGTCCGCGACCTCGCTGATCCGGAGCCTCGCCGAACAATACCGGCCCAAGCCGCCCGACATCACGGTCGACGATCCGCTGACCAAAGCCGCGCAGACCGCGATCCAGGGCGCGCAGACGCAATACGACAACGCGCTGCAGGACGAGCAGGACAAGCAGACCGCGCTGACGAACGCGAAGAACGATCCGTCCACGACGAAAGACGCGCTGGCCCGCGCGCAAACCGCCTACGACAACGCGCACAAGGCCACCGCAAAGGCGGAAAAGGAGCTCGACGTCACGACCGACGCCGGCTACATGATCGCGTATGCGCAGCAGGCCAATCACGACAACGAAGCGCTCGATCCGACACGCGCCGGCTCCGCGCAATCCGACGCGAATGCGGCGCTCGACCGGCTGAAAGCGGCGGTTCCCGGCATCGGCGACGATCCGACCCAGGCGTCGCAGGACAACTGGACGCCGCAGCAGAAGCAGGCCTACGACGCGTGGCAGCGGGCGGACGCGAAGCTGTCCGAAGCGAAGGCGCTGCACAACGCCGACATCGCGAACTCGAATCTCGCGCTCGCCCAGTTGCAGTCGTATGCGTCGAACGGCGATTACGCGGATGCGATGGACGCCGGCATCGCGCGTATCAACAAGCAGCTCGCGCCGCTCGAGCGCGTGATCGACGTGCCGCCGGCGCTGAAGCCCGACGAGGCGCGGACGCAACTGACGCAGAGCGCCGACGACGCGAACTATGCGAACGCGTGCCTGAATGCGGCCACCGACGCGGCGAAGGTCGCCGACATCCAGGGCACGTACAACGCGGTGTCCGGCAAGTACGGGCCGACCGTGATGAGCACGACGGTCGCCGCGCAGAAAGACCTGCTGAATCACGCGCAGGCGAGCGCGCGCGTGAGCGGCGGCTATTTGCAGATGCTGTATGCGAATCGCCAGGTCGACGAACAGCAGAAGCACTACGACGCCACGCAAAAGAGCGCGACGCAATGGCGCCGCGACCATCCCGGCGTCAAGCTGATGGATCCGCGCGCCGATCTCGGCGTCGAAGACGCCGCCACGCAACTGTCGAAGGCGAAGGATGCCGCGAGCCTCGCGCACGACGGCTATGTCGCCGCTTACGGCAACGCGCTCGCGATCCACTACGACGATCTCGCCGCCGGCGTGCAGGATCGGTACGACCACCGGACGATGTGCATCGCGAACGATCCGACGCCGCTCGAGATCAAGGGCCTGAAAACGATCGCGTCCGCGCTGCATCAGGCCGACGACCGGATGACCGTGTCCGTCAACGAGCGGGCGACGAAGCAGACGCTCGCCGATGCGCAGGCGAAGCAGCAGGAGCTGAAGATCAAGGTCGACGGGTTGCAGGCCCAGTACGACCAGTGGAACCGCGATCACGGCATCGGCCCGACGCCGAGCGTGTTCTCCATCGCGAAGCCGCAGGGCACCCCGAAGAACATTCCGTTGACGGCGCCGGTGCCGTTCGTCGTCAATCAATACGCGAAGCCGCTTGCCGATGCGCTCGCGGAACTCGATCGGGCGAACCAGGATGTCCAGCGCGCGCAACTGCTCGGCGAAACGCTGCATCAGCAGGTGCTGTTCAACGAATTCGACGCGCATCTGGACGAGCGGTTGCGCAATCCGAAGACCGAATCCGATCAGAAGGATTACGCGAAGGCGCTGTCCGACTTCTTCGGCGCGCACCGCAGCGAGCTGTCGCAGTCGCTGCTCGACAAGGCCGGCGAAGCCACCCGGCACGGCGCGACGATCGACTTCGGCAAGCTCGACGACACGCAGCAGCGCAATCTCGTCGGCGTCGCGCTCGGGCTGTCGCCGGACCACGCGACCGACGACCCGCACGCCGCGCAATTCAGCGACGGCAAGAAGCTCGAATCGATCGACAAGGTGCGCGACGAACTGCTGAAGGTGGGCGGCGGCGCCGGCACGCGCGTCAACGTGATGCCGATCGTCTATGCGTCGAAGGACGCCGGCCTCGTCACGAGCGCGATCTTCAAGGTCACGAACGAGAACGGCGACACGCATTACGTCGACGATCAGGGCGCGAAATATTCGAGCATCGACAACTTCATCGACGACAACTCGCTGTCGTCGGACGGCACGCTCGACATCGCGACCGGCTACGACGCGAACGGCGCCGCACGGATCGACCGGCACGACACCGCGCACGACGACAGCTGGTGGGAAAGCGTGATGCACACGTTCGGCGCCGGCGACGTGAACCTCGGGATGCTGCTCGGCGGGATCGCGCTCGAAGTCGGCGGCGGCCTGCTCGATGCGACCGTGTTCGGCGCGCCGCTCGGCGTCGCGCTCAATGCGGCCGGCACCGGGCTGATCTACACGTCGGCGGCGGCGGCCGTCGCGAACTCCGGCTACGACCTCGCCAATCGCATCCAGCACGATCGCACCATCAGCCCGCTCGACGCGCAAGCGCGCGCCGATTATCTGAACCTCGTGCCGGCCGGCGTCGGCGGCGTCGGCAAGATCGCCACGCTGCTGAACGACTCGAAGGGGCTCGCCACGTTCGTGCGGCGCGCGACGACGGTCACCGGTCTCGGCGGCGCGGCGGAAGCCGGCGTGCAGTTCGTGCACGATGCGCTGACGGGCCATACGGACCGGCTCGCCGGCGATGCGTCGTCGTTCATCCTGAATCTCGGCCTCGCGCAAGGCCACCAGAAGCTCAAGGCCGTGACGACCGGCATCGTGCGGCGCACCGGCGGCTTCGGCGGCCGCGACCTGAACAATCAGGCCGTGCAGATCGGCGACCAGACCGTGCGCATCGGCCAGAGCCGCTACACGGCGACCAACACGCTGCGGCTCGGCCGCACGCGCGCGACCATCGACGGCCGCAGCGTGACCGTGGCCGGCGACGGCACGCTGATGGTCGGCAAGCGCGTGCTGACCTACGAAGGCGTGCCGATCCGCGTCTTGAGCCGCGCGAATGCGGTGAATACCGGCGCACGCGGCAAGACCGGCACCACCGCGTTCGTCGACCACGAAGGCCGCATCACGATCGCGGAGCGCGTCGACGGCTCGTGGCGCACCCTCGAGCGCACGCGCTTCAACCGCTACGACACCGATGGCCGCATCACGGCCGGCCGGGACGGCAGCCTGACGCTGTCCGACGGCATCGAGCTGCGCGCACCGAGCCAGGTCGGCGCCCCGCAGGGCGCGACCCCGGCGCCCGCCGCGCCAGCGCCGGCCGCGCCGCCGCACGACGACGGCGCGCGCACGAATGCGGCCCGCGCGACCCCGTCCGCACTGCGCGCGGCAACGGACCCGACGGCGGCCGTCGCCGAGCCGGCCGCCGCGACGTCGCGCGCGACCGCGCAGGCGGGCCGCGCGTCCGCGCAGGTACGCGAACGCGCCGCCGAGAACGACCAGGATGCGCGCACCGCATCGCGCGCGGATCGCCGCAGCGGCGACGCACGGACGATCCAGTACCGGCGGATCGCCGATCCGGCCGAAGCCGGCGCGGGCGGCCCGCTCGAACCGCTGACGTTTCGCCAGCGTGTCGCCTGGACCGTCCTCCATGCGATCGAATCGTCCCCGCTCGCGCCGGGCTTCGCCGCCCGCGATGCGGACGTCGCGGTCGCGACCGTCGGCCCGCGCGTCGAGCAGCACAGCTACGGCGGGCGCACGTTGTTCGTCGTGCGCAACGGCCGCGCGGATGCGCCCCTGACGCGCCCGGACGGCACGCCGTTGTCCGGCCACGAACTCGCGCTCGACACGCGCCACGGCCTGCCGGCGCCGTCCCGGCTCGACGAGCCGATCGTGCTCGTCGCGGAAGGTGCGGAGGCCGGGCTCGCGCCCGAACTCGCGAACGTCTGGAACCGCCCGGTTTTCGTCGCACCGCGCGGCGCGCTCGCGGCGGACGGCACGATCCGCGCGACCAGCGGCTTCCTGCGCTTCGATCCCGCGCCGCATCCGGACGTCGCGCTCGGGCCACTGCGGGCGGACGGCCTGCAGGTATTCCACGCGGACAGCGGCAAGCCCGTGGACCTGAACGAGCATCTCGGCGCGCTGCTCGGCTTCGGTGCGCACAAGGGCGGCTTCGCGCTCGGCCGGGACGCGGTCGTCGCCCTCTACGAGGATTTCAGCACGCGCGCCGAACAGCGGGCCAGTGCCGACGCCGAGCGCGCGGCGCTCGCGTTGCTGCGGCGTCGCTACGATCTCCCGACCGTCGCGATGGACGGCCCGTTTTCGCACGCCGGTCGCGTCGCGGTGCTGTACCAGCCGCGCGGCGGGGTGCATACCGGCGATGCCGGGCGCGGGCTGCTGCCGACGACGCTCGACCCCGAATCGCTGCAGACCTTGCGCACGCTGCGCGACGCGATTCAGCAGGACCGGCTCTATTTCGATCCGCAAGGCGTGTATCGCGACGGCCGGCTGCTGCTCGCGGATCCCGGCCCGATCGAGACCAACAGCGACGCGTATCGTCAGACCCTGGCGGACGTCGACGATCAGATCACGCTGCTCGAACGCGGGATCGAGCGCGGCGACGTGAAGCTCGAGCGCCCGGACGTGCAGATGCGTGCCGGCGGCACGCCGCTGCCGAACCAGGTCAGCGCGCTCGCCGAACAGTCGGGCACGCTCGCCCAGCAGATGCGCCTGCTCGGCGGCGACCGTTCGCGCGCGAACGCCGCCGGCAAGCGTCCCGGCGGCCGCTATACGCGCAAGGCGCTCGAAGCCGAGGCGAGCCGGCAGCTCAATTCGTTCGAGGCCCGCTACGATGTCGACCTCGGCAATCGCGGCGATGCGCCGCCGCGCGATGCGGGCGATCCGCCGCACGACCGCGGGGGCCGCGACAAGCCGCGCGACGATGCACCGCGCTCGATGCGCGAGATCCAGGCCCAGCGCGTCGCGTGGTCGCGTGCGCATGTCGAGCGCAACGCGTCGCCGTTCGGCGCCGCGACGCCGGCGCTCGATGCGCTGGGGCTCAGGCGGCGCGGCCTCGTGTCGATGGATGAAGCCGACCGTCTCGCGATCGTCCACGCCGACACGCAGCCCGATGGCACGCTGCTCGGCCCCGACGGCCGGCCGATCGATCCGCACGGCTTCTCGCTGCTGTCGGACGCGCCGTACGCGGGCCAGCGCGTGGTGATCCTGGCCGCACGGCACGCGAACGAAGGCGCGGCCGCGCAACTGGCGAACCTGTGGCAACGCCCCGTCTACGCGGTGCATCCGGACGCCGTCGGCGCAGGCGGCAGCCTGACCGATCTGTCGGGCATGAATCGCTACGTGCCGGCCGCTTACACGCAGCCGGCGCTCGGCGAGCTGTCGGTCACCGGCGGCCGGCTGCACGTCGCCGGCGACCCGGCGCGCCCCGTCGACCCCGCCGACCATCTCGGCCCGCTCGTCGGCTCCGGGCTCTACAAGACGGTATTCGACGGCGGCACGGGCCAGGCCATCGGCTTCTTCCGCGACACGTCGCCGGACGGCGTGGAAGTCGCGCATGAGGAGATCGGCGCCGAACAGGGCGGCCTGCGCGAACTGAAACGGCTCGGCCTGCCCGTCAGCACGGTCGACGGCCCGTTCTCGCACCTGGGCCGGGTCGGTGTCGTGTACAAGCCGGCCGCCCTTCTGAGCAGCGCCGCGATGGAGAAAGGGCTCGGCCTGCCCGGCGTGGTCCGGCGCAGCGGTCTCGGCGATCTGGTGAACATTCGCAACGTCACGCAACAGCACGGGTTGCTGTACGACTTCCAGGTGCTGTTCGGCCGTCATGGCGAAGTGCTGCTGCACGATCCCGGCCAGGTCATGCACAAGGCGGACCCGGAAGGCGACGTCGTCGAGCGGATCGACGGAGTCATCGACACGGTCCAGCGTGGCATCGCGACGGGCCGCATTCGCCTCGCCCATCCCGCGTATGCCGAAAGCGGTGCGTACGCACAACGCCCGGGCATGCTCGGGCGCGTCGTGCAGCGGTTCCGCGGCCGCGTGCTGCTGATGCGCGCGCATGCGATCGCGCGGCAGTCGCCGACCTTCCGCGCGCAGATGCGGCTGGCCCGCAGCGACGGCTGGACGATCCGCGTCGGCACGCCGGGCGGCGGCCATTACGCCGATGCGCAGACACGCACGATCGTGCTCGACGGCAATACGCGCCGCGCCGGCACGCTCGTGTTCGTGTGGGGCCACGAACTGCAGCACAGCGTCGATCTCGCGACCGGCGCGCTGGCCGCCGAACACGCCAGCCCCGAAGCCGCGGTGGCCGCGCTGCTGAAGTCGGATGCGCGCGCGGAGGTCAACGCGTACACGATACGCAACGAAATCCTCGCCGCCGGCGGGCCCGACATCGCGGCCCACGCGAAGCTGCCCGACGCGCTCGCCCGGGCGACCGAGCATGCGCTGACGAGCCGCGACCCGGCCGCGCTCGACGCCCTCGCGGATACGTTCGGCGACATGCACACGTCGACGCCCGGCAATCCGACCTATCGCGACTACTACGGCGCACAGGTTCGCTCGGCCGCCGGCCGCCCCGTCGCGGCACGGCTCGCCGCGCCGGCGCGCGGCCGCCATGCGGTCGACGGCGACGCGATGAAGCACGCGCGCGCGTGGCTCGACGAGCGCGACATGCGCACGCTGACGCGCGCCGAAGGCCAGCACGCGCCCACGCTCGGGCACCTGGTGCAGCAGACCGGCACCGACACGGCCCTGCTGATCTCGCGCGCCGGCAAGCCGACGCCCGACGCGCCACCGACGTTCGTCGCGACCGCGCACGTCGATGCGAACGGCGCGATCCTCCGCCTGCGCTTTCTCGGCAACGCGCTGAGCGCCGAGGAACGGCAGGCGCTGAAGCAGGCGCTGTCGAGCGCGATGGAACGCAGCGATCCGACCGGCACCGCCGCCGCGCGCCGCGCGTTCGATTTCCATGCGTCGCCCGTCACGCACCGCGAACTGGCCGCGCTCGGCGGCCCGGCGAAGATCAAACCCGCGCGCGAAGGCGAGACGGTCGAATTCACGCGCAACGGCCGCGTGCGCGATGCGTACGTCGATGCGATCGACGCGCTGTCGAATGCTCGGCATTTCGCACGCGCGAAGCAGGCCGTCGCGACGGCCGGCCACGCCGATACGATCTACGTCGTCGACAAGGCGACCGGCAAGATCGCCGGTCATGCGCGCTACGACTCGGCCACCGGCGTCTGGCAATACCAGGAAAACGCACCGCACGCGCAGACCCATGTGAAGGAGCGTCCGCTCGCCGCCGCATACCCGCAACGCGGACGCATCCGGTTGCGGCCGAACGGCAAGCTGCACAGCGTGCCGCTCACGCGCGCACGCACGCGTGGGATGACGTTCTTCGTCAGCAGCGTCGAGCCGGCCATGCTGGCGCGGGTCGGCGACCGCTTCGACGCGCCGCGGCCACCGAAGAAGGACAAGACCGAAGTCCTGCCGCGCCGCGGCCTTCAATACGGCGGCCATGTCGCGATCAGCGGCGTGCACGGCCTGCGGCGCCGCTTCGCGTCGCTGACCGGGGCGGGCGCCGCGATCGCGCTGCGCCGCGCCCGCGCGATCGCGACGCTCGGCCGCGCGTCGCCCGCGACGCGCCCGCTGCCGGCCGGCGGCACGCGCCCGCCCGCGACCACCGCGCTGGCGCCGGCGCCCCGCACGTTCGAAGCCGGCCTGCTGCCCTCGGCGTCCGGTCATGCGCTGGATTTCAGCGGCCACAACATCGTGCACCTGCTCGGTCTCGCGAAAGCGCGCGGCCTCGTGCCCGGCAAGCATTTCATCTACGTGTATGGCGGCGGCGACCGCATCGCGTACCGGCTCGGCAAGCCGCGCGCGGTGATCACGGCCAACGCGGAAGGCGAACTGACGTGGCACGACAACTGGCGCAAACCGGACAGCCCGGGCGTACCGCTCGAAGCGTCGCCGATCGGCGGCGGCCCGTACGGCGGCGACACCCATCTGCTGCTGACCGAACTCGCGCCGGATGCGCTGGCGGAACACGCGCGCGGCACGCGGCTCAAGACGCTCGAGACCCGCCTCGCGGACGTCGACGCACTCGCCAAGGACCCGTCGCCGGAAACGTCCGACGCGCGGCGCAACTGGGGCGCGGCCGAGGCGCGGCGGCTGCGGTCGCAACGCAACGCGGCGCTGCAGGCGATCCGCCGCGCGAACGCCGCGGCCGCGCGCAACGGGCAGGCGGCATCGGCCCATCCGGTGCTCGACGTGCGGACCTATCAACCGTCGCTCGTCAGCACGACGCAGGTCGAATCGCTGCAGCGCTATGGCGACGGCAACGCGTCGGCCCTGCTCGCGCACTACGACCGGATCGATGCGCTCGTGCAGCACGCGCGCGATCCGCGCGCCGCGCCGCTCGAAATGGACGATGCGGTCGACGGCGTACCGCCGGCGATCATGGCCGACGCACAGGCGTTGCGCGACACCGGCATGCCGCTGTACGTCGCGCGAGACTGGTCGGGCGGCGGCTCGCGCTATGCGCCGATTCCGCTCAGAAAAAAGGGGCTGAGCCGTTTCAGCACCGCGCTCGCGACCGATCGCGCGCTGCGCTGCCGGCTCCTCGCCGCCGATCCCGCGTACCAGCAGCGCGTCGTGCCGATGAGCCGCGCGTTCCGGCTTTCCGACGATCCCGCGACGTTCGTCGCGCAGATCGAAAGGCACGGCGGCGTGATGGCGGCCGTGACGGTCGTGATCGATCCGCACACGCTCGCGGCCACGCGCGGCGCGAAGCACGACCCCGCCGTCGTGCACGACGCGAAGTCGATCGGCGACCACCGGGACGCGACGATCGACTACTGGACCGGCACGATCGCCGGCGCGAACGGCAAGTCGATGCGTATCGACGATCTGGCCGAGCAATACGTGCACGACTGGCTCGACGCGTCGTCGAAGGCCGGTTTCCTGCTGCGCTTCGAAATGGCGCCGGCGCGGGCGCTGGTGTCGTCCGTCGACCACCGGCACCAGCCCGGCCCCAACACCGGCTATCACGACCACGCGCGGCTCGGCGCGCTGCTCGAATCGTGGAACCGGAAGCACCTCGGCCAGCCGGCGCCGCACGTGATGGTGACGTTCCACGGCTGGGACACCGTGCCGGAGCCCGCATCCGGCGCGAGCCATCTGGAGCTCGCGAAATCGCTGCTCGACCATCCGGCGCTGCCGTGGGTTCATGTCGGGCTGTCGTACGCGACGCATGGCTCGGACTTCGTCGCGAACCAGGAACTGACGACCGCGCTCGCGACGCTGCTCGTCGAGCGCGCCCGGGCGAACGACCCGACGCTCGCACGGCTGCACGGTGCCGACGCGCTGACACGCGTGTACGACCGCGTCGACCGCACGACGCTGATGAACCAGCACAGCCTGCTGCTCGCGGAAGTCGACCGCATCGGCCGGGCGCGCGGCATGTCGCCTGCGCGGATCGCGGCGTTGCGCCAGCAACTGTACGAAGGCAACACCTCGCAACTGCTGCATCGCGCCCGCTATGCGACGTCGCGCTTCGCGGTCGACCAATGGGCCGCCGACCCGCGCCGTGCGCCCGCGGCCAGCGATGCCGCCCGGATGTTCACCGAACGGTGGCTCGCCGACGTCGGCGCGCGGCTCGCGGCGCCCGAACAGCTCGTCACGACGGACGGCGGCGGCACCGGCGTCGAGCCGCTGCAGGCCTGGCGCGAAGCCGTCCTCGCGCCGGCCCTCGTCGCCGCCGATACGCAACCGATCAGCGAAAGCCGGCTCGTCAGCGCGCAGACGAACGAACCGATGCGTCCCGACGATCCGCTCGCCGCGGCCGCGGAACTGCATGCGCTGCGCCTGCATCAGCCGGACAGCTGGATCGCCGCGCTGCTGAACGGCAAGAACCTGATGTCGATCGCCATCGGCGCGGCGGCCGGCTTCGCGGTCCATCACTTCGGCCTGACGCCGGACAAATTCAAGCAGGCCGCGAACGCGGCGTTCGTCGGCGTGCGGACCGGCCGGCTCGTGCAGGCCGTGCACCAGGACACCGTGCGCGCGCTGCAAAGCGGCGACCCGCGGCTGTTCGACCGCGTGATCGACCGCTTCGTCGACGGCCTGAACAATCAGCTCGATGCGCACCAGATGCATGCCGAGCAGCGCAACGCGTCGCTGATCCTGCTCGCGGAAAGCGCGCGCGCGAAGATCCATCTCCAGCTGGCATTGCACAAGGCCGCATCGCTGCCGGCGGACAAGACGCTCGAGTACACGAAGATGATCGCCAACGACATGCTCCAGCAGATGCAGGGCGTGCTCGCGGGCACCTCGATCCAGCAGCTGCATTACGGGAATCCGCGCCGCTTCATGGGCAAGGCCGGACGGGCCGCCGCGATCGCCGGCTATGCGAGCCTCGGCGAGCTGTCGCTGCATGCGCTGCTGCAGAATCCGTCGGTGGTGCCCGCGCTGGGCGCGGCCGGTGCGCTGCTCGGCATCACGTACACCGGCCTCGTGCAGGGCAGTGCTTTCGCACACCTGAACATCGAGCGGCGCAGCCGCGTCGTGCGCGGCATCGACCTGATGTCGGATCTCGCGAGCATCGCCGGCGGCGCGATCGCGCCGTTCGTCGGCCCGCATCCCGCGATCCACTCGGACTTGCCGATCGCGATTTCGTCGCTGTCGTCCGCGACGCTGCTCGCACTCGCGCGTATCGATACGCACTTCCCGAACCTGCCGAAGCGGCTCACCGGCTCGATCCCGACTTCGCTCATGGTCGCGCCGATTCTGATCTACGTCGGCAAGTGGATCTACACCGCGTTCGAGGACGACGACGGCAAGCCGCCGCCATCCGGCACGCAGCAGCCGGGCGGCGGCTCGACCCAGCACGCCGTCGCGCCGTCGCCGTCCGCCACGCCGGGGCAGCCAGCGCCCGTCACGCATGCGCCGCAGCCGAGTGCCCCGCCATCGCCGTCGGCGAGCGCCACGCCGTCCCAACCGCAACCGTCGCCGCCGGGCACGCCGTCGAACCCGCCTTCGCCGTCGAACGCCGCGCAGCCCTATATCGTCGTCGACGGCGATTCGCTGTGGGTGATCGCGGACCAGCATCGCCAGTCGCTGCTCGATGCCGCGCACGTGTCGCGCGCCGACCAGCAGGCGATGACGCGCGGCGAGCAGGATGCGCGTGCGCTCAACGAGATCCTGCAGCTCAATCCGTCGGCCGCGCGCGATCCCGCGCACCTGCCCATCGGCACGCCGCTGGTGGTCGGATGAGGGCCGGCCCGCCGCGCGCCACGTGCGGCGGGCGCGACCCTGCCGTCACCCCGCGCGCTGCGCCTCCAGCCACGCCTGGAACATCAGCACCGTCCACAACGGGTGCTGCCAGTTCATCCGGCCCGTCTGGTGCTGGCGCCACAGCCGCTCGATCGCCGCCGCATCGAAGAAGCCTTCGTCGCGCAAGCGCGACGGCCGCAGCAGCGCCTCGGCCCAGTCGCGCAGCGCGCCGCGCAGCCAATGGTCGACGGGCGCGCAGAAGCCCTGCTTCGGCCGGTCGATCAGCGCGGACGGCACGTACCGGTCGAGCAGCCGGCGCAGCAGCGCCTTCGACTGCCCTTCCGGCAAGCGCACCGATGCCGGCACGCGCCACGCGAATTCGACGACGTGATGGTCGAGGAACGGCATGCGCGTCTCGAGGCTCACGGCCATCGCCGCGCGATCGACCTTCGCGAGAATGTCGGTCGGCAGGTACGTGAGCGTGTCGATCGCCATCGCCTGCTCGGCGAAGCTCAGGTGCGCCGGCCACGCGGACACCGTGTCGAGCGGCGTCGGCGGCTCCTGCCCCGCCAACGCGATACGCTCGGGATGATGCACCGACGACATCAGCAGCCGGTACAGCCCGATGCGGCTCTCCGCCGTCATCACATGGCCGAGCTTGTGCAGGCGATCGCCGATGCGCGACGACGATTCGCGCGCCTCCACGCCGCCGCCCCACGCGCCCTGCGCGACGGCCGCGAGCTGGTCCGCGTGATCGGGCCGCAGCGCATGCAACGCGGCGGCGATCCGTGCCCGCACGACGGCCGGCACGCGATGCAGCTTGCGCCACAGGCGCGGCGTGAGGAAGTAGCGCGTATAGCCGCCGAACAGCTCGTCGCCGCCGTCGCCGGACAGGCTCACCGTCACGTGCCGGCGCGTCAGTTCGGAGACGAGAAAGGTCGGGATCTGCGACGCATCGGAGAACGGCTCGTCGTAGATCGACGGCAGCTTCGGCACGACGCCGAGCGCATGGTCGGCCGTCACGTAAAGCTCGGTATGGCGCGTGCCGAGATGGCGCGCGACGGCCTTCGCGTAACCGGCTTCGTCGTAGCCGGCCTCGTGAAAGCCGATCGTGAACGTGTCGACCGGCGTCGCCGATTGCGCCTGCATCAGCGCGACGATCGTCGACGAATCGATGCCGCCCGACAGGAACGCGCCCAGCGGCACGTCGGCTTCCATCTGCCGCGCGACGGCCTGGCGCAGGACCGTGTCGAGCTCGCCGACGGCTTCGTCGGGGCTGCCCTCGAACGGCTGCGCGCGGCCCGCCTCGATCGCCTGTTCGAGCGTCCAGTACGCCCGCACGCGCGGCGTGTCGCGCGCATGTTCGAACTGGATGTACGTGCCGGGCGGCAGCTTGCGGATGCCGCGATAGATCGTGTAAGGCGCGGGCACGCTCGACTGGCGCAGGTACAGGCACAGCGCGTCGCGGTCGACCGCGCCGTCGAAGCCCGGATAGCCGCGCAGCGCCTTCAGCTCGGACGCGAACACGAGCGCGTCGCCGACCCGGCCGTAGTAGAGTGGCTTCTCGCCGATCCGGTCGCGTGCGAGCGTCAGCACCCGCGACGCGCGATTCCACAGCGCGAACGCGAACATGCCGGTCGCGCGGCGCAACGTGGCCTCGACGCCCCACGCGACGATCGCCGCGATCAGCACCTCGCTGTCGGAGTGGCCGCGCCACGCCGGTGCGCGCCCCGCGCGCTCGAGCTCCGCGCGCAGTTCACGATGGTTGTAGATTTCGCCGTTGAAGACGAGGACATAGCGGCCGCACGCGGAAGCCATCGGCTGCCGGCCATGCACCGACAGATCGACGATCGCGAGCCGCCGGTGGCCGAGCGCGATGCCGGCTTCCGGGTCGACCCAGATGCCCTGCCCGTCCGGCCCGCGATGCGCGAGGCTCGCCGTCATTCGCGCGAGCGTGCCGCGCGCTGTCTCCTCATCGAAGGCGACGCTATTCAGAAAGCCGTCGATTCCGCACATTGATTTGTCTGCCCCTGTTGACCTGTTCCGTCACGCGCGGCGCAACCTCGCGGCCCGCCGTCGGGCATGACGGTCGAGCCATATTACGAAGAAATAAATCAGCAATAATTCACCAGTGAATGTTGGCGGAATTCGGAAAAAAATAGACGTCAAGCGCCGTGTGCACATGGCGGCGCGACGGGGCCATATCGAATCGGCCGGTCGCCCGGCGGATACTGGCGAATCGAAAAAAGGGCCGCATGTCGACAGGGATGCCGCCCTGCATCAACCCGCGCCGGTCGCCCATTTCAGCAACTGCGCGACCTCGCGGAAATGCTGCGGCTGGATCGTGCCGTTCTCGGGCGTCGTCTCGTACAGCGCCTGCGCGAGCCCGACGTTCGCGAGCGTCGGGCGCAGCGCGTCGCGGGCCAGCCGCACGATCCGCTCGGCCGCGTCGCCCTCGCCGCGCGCGAGCACCCACGGCAGCGAACCGATCCCGCCGTAGTAGAGCGCGACCGCGACACGCGGCGAATAGACGACCACCGATGCATAGCCGATCCGGTCGGGCAGCGACGCGAACTGCACTTCGCGCGCGAGCTGGCGGCGCTTCGCCTGGATGTGCGGATCGCCTTCGTCCTCCTTGTGCTCGCGCCGCACTTCGTCGATCGACATCTTCATCTTCTGGTTGAACTCGTGCCGCTGGTGCACGATGTCGATCAGCGCCATCACGATGTAGATCAGCGCCGCCCAGCCGAACAGCAGCATCAGCAGCTTCACGATCAGCGCGAGGATCGAGACCGGCCGCGTGAAGCCCGACTGCACGGACGGGTCGAGCGACTCGACGATCAGCCAGCCGAGCGTCGCGACGAGCAGCGCCGTCTTCAGCAGCATCTTCGCGAGGTTGACGAGATTGCGCAGCGACCACAGGTTCTTCATCCCCTCGGCCGGATTGAGCCGCGACAATTGCGGCACGAGGCGGCTCCACGCCATCACGCCGCCCACCTGCACGAAGCCCGCGAGCAATCCGGCCAGCAGGCCGGCGGCGGCGATCTGCGCGGACAGCGTCGCCCAGTCGCGCGCGGCGCCATCGATCAGCACCGCGAGCCGCGCGGACGGGTCGGCCGCGCCGACCGCGTCGAACACGAGCCGGAACAGCGCCTGCAATCGCGCGAACAGCGAGCCGATGCCCACCGCGAGCGCCACGCACACGCCGACGAAGAACGCGGACGAAACCGTTTCCGCGCTCTTCGGCACGTCGCCTTTCTCGCGCGCCTCGCGCAAGCGTTTCGCGGTCGGTTTCTGGTCCTTTTCGGCCATGTCGGCTCCGGCGCGCTCAGCCGCCGCCGTGCGCGGCGAACAGCGCGCGCAGCAACGCCATCAATCCGCTGTCGGGGCTCAGCAGCGAATGCAGCGACGCGTACACCACCGGCAGGAACAGGATCATCATCAGCACCGCGAGCGCGCTCTTCAGCGGCTGAGAGAACACGAAGATGTTGAGCTGCGGCACCGCGCGGCCGACCAGGCCGATGCCGAGCTCGACGAGCACCAGCACGATCGTGACCGGCGCGGCGAGCTTCACCATCCATTCGAAGATCGTGTCGGTCTGCCGCACGATGAAGGTCTGCAGCATCGACGAGAAATCGGGGCCGAGCGAGCCGATCGGCCACCATGCGTACGACTGCGCGAACAGTTGCACGAGCACCTGCAACCCGCCCGCCGTGACGAACAGCGCGATCGCGACGAAATTCAGGAATCCCGAGGTCGGGCCGCCCTCGTGCCCGCCCATCGGATCGAAGAAGGCGGCGCTGCCGCTGCCGGTCTGGAAGTCGATCAGGTAGCCGACGCCCTGGATCGCGAACAGCACCGCGCTGAACGCGCCCGCGAGCAGCATGCCGACCATCGCCTCCTTCGCGACGAGCACGCACCACATCAGGAACGGCAGCGCGGCCACCTGCGCGGCATCGATCGTCGGCGCGACGAACGCCGCGATCACGACCGCGATCCCGTTGCGCACGAGGCCCGTGACGATCTGTTCGTTGAACACCGGCACGACGAACATGATCGGCAGCAGGCGCGGCATCACGTAGAGCAGCGGCCGCAGCATGCCGGCGACGTCGTTGAAGCCCGCGGCCTGGTCTAGCATCGGCGCTCCGCGGCGGCGGGCGGGGCGGGATCGTCGGGCGCGGCGCCCGCTTCGGCGTCGGCTTCTGCGGCGCTATCGGCGCCCGTTTCCGTTTCGGTCATTGCCGCATCGAACGCGGCGGCAGCCCCCGGCGGCGTGGACGCATGGCCCGACGCATCGCCCGCGCCGGCCAACCAAGTGCCGCCCGTCGCGAAGCGCCGCACCGCGTAGCCGTCCGCGACTTCGTCGGCATCTCGCTCGACCCGCGCGGCGCGCGCGTGCAGCGCCTTCTCACCGGCCTTCTCCAGTTTGTCCTCGGCGGCCTTCGCCTTGCGCGCGGCGCGCTGCAGGTCGGCTAGCGTCGCCTCGTGACCGCGATGCACGTGCGCGGCCTCGCTCACCGACGCGTTCGCGGTGCCGATATGGCGGTCGAACGTGCGCGTATCGGCCGCCGCGTTCTGCAACGCACGCGCTTCGCGCACGTCGTCGGCCAGGCGCGTCTGGATCGCCGCCTTCGCCGCGACCTGCTGCGCGAGCTGCGCCTGCGCGGCCGCCAGCGCGCGCCGGCTCTGCGCGGCAATGCCCTGCTGGCGCGCGGCCGCGACGCGCGCGATCTGGCTGCGCATCTCGCGCACGCGCTTGAGGCGGGCGAGCGTCGCGAGCACGAGGCGGTCGTCGGCTTCAGACATGATCGTTCGCCAGCTTCGTCAGCTTCGCGAGCAGCGTGTCGAAGCGCACGTCCTCGTCCGACGCCTGCGCGCAGAACGCGCCGATCGCATCGCGTGCGCGCAGCGCGAGATCGCCAAGCCGGTCGCTGCCTTCGCGATACTCGCCGATCTGCACGAGCAGCTCGATTTCCTGGTACTTCGCGATCAGCTCGCGCACGCGCGCGGCCGCATGCTGATGCGCGCGGCTCGCGACGAGCGGCATCACGCGCGACAGGCTCGCGAGCACGTCGATCGCCGGATAGCGGTTCGCGAGCGCGATCTTGCGCGACAGCACGATATGGCCGTCGAGGATCGAGCGCACTTCCTCGGCGATCGGGTCCGACTCCTCGTCGCCTTCGACGAGCACCGTATAGAGCGCGGTGATCGACCCGTGCGCGCCCTGCCCCGCGCGTTCGAGCAGGCGCGGCAGCACCGCGAAGGTCGACGGCGGAAAGCTGCGCCGCGTCGGCGGCTCGCCGCTCGCGAGACCGACCTCGCGCTGCGCGCGTGCGAATCGCGTCAGCGAATCGACCAGCAGCAGCACGCGCTTGCCCGCATCGCGGAAGTGCTCGGCGATCGCGGTCGCGACCAGCGCGGATTTCACGCGCTCCATCGCCGGGCGATCCGACGTCGACACGACGACGATCGATCGCGCGCGCACCTCGGGCGACAGGCTGTGCTCGATGAATTCGCGCACCTCGCGGCCGCGTTCCCCAACCAGCGCGATCACGTTCACGTCGGCCTGCGCGCCGCGCGCGATCATCCCGAGCAGCGTGCTCTTGCCCACGCCCGACGGCGCGAAGATGCCGACGCGCTGCCCGATGCCGAGCGTCATCAGGCCGTCGATCACGCGCACGCCGGTCGGAAACGGCGTGTCGATCATCTTGCGCGCGAGCGGGTTCGGCGGATCCTGCTGCGTCGACACCCACGCGGCGCCCGTCACCGGCCCGCGATCGTCGAGCGGCCGGCCGAGCCCGTCGAGCACGCGGCCGAACAGCCCTTCGCCCACCGGAAATACATGCTCGCGCCCGGACGGCACGACGGTCGTCTCCGGCGACAGTCCCGCCACGTCGCCGAGCGGCGTCAGCAGCGTCGTCTGCCGCGAGAAGCCGACCACCTCCGCGAGCAGCGTCGGCTGGTTCGGCGTGCGCAACTCGCAGATTTCGCCGAGCCGCGCTCGAATGCCCGTCGCATTCAATATCTGCCCGACCGCGTGATTGACGCGGCCCTGCACCGACACCGGCGAGAAAAACGCGAGCCCCGCGTCGAGCTCGCCGACGAGGCGGCCGCGATCGAACGGCACGCCGTCGTCGTCGCCGCTGCCGAACGGCTGCGTATCGTCGAGCGGCGCGTTCATCGCGCGGCGCCCTTCAGCGCGTCGCGGCGGATCGCCTGACGCAACGCGTCGATCTGCAGGTCGAGGCTCGCGTCGATGCGCCCGGACGGCGTCTCGACCGTGCATGCGTGGCGTTCGAGCTGCGCGTCCTCGACGATGCGGATCTTCTGCCGGTTCGACTGCCCCGCGAACGCGCCGTCGAGCGCGTCGCGCATCTCCTCCGTGCGGCCGGGCGCGATGCGCACGATCAGGAACGCCTCGTCGCGCACGAGCGGCGCGATCCGCGCGAGCGCGGCCTCGTACAGCTTCTGCGTGCTCATCTCGCCGACGATCGCGCGCACGGCTTTCACGACGATATCGGCCATCGCGTCCTTCATCGTCTCCATCGTGCGCGTGGCGGCGAGCGCCTGCGTGTACGCCTGCGCGGCCTGCTCGCGCTGCGCGCGGCGCATGCCTTCGTCGTAGCCGGCTGCCTGGCGCTTGTCGAATTCGCGCTGCGCGTCGGCGACGATGCGCGCCGCCTCTTCATGCGCGGTCGCGATCACCGCCGACGCGTCGAGCAGCGCCGCGTATTCGCGCTCCTTGAGCACCTTGCGCTCCGACAGCAGTTGCAGGTTGTCGCTCGTGATCAGAAAAGCCAGTCCCATGACGCGAGCCTCTCGGGAATCAGAAACAGGAACATCAGTTCGCCGAACTGGTCGCGCTGCGCGCGGTTCAGCCAGTACGGCGCTTCGTCGTCGATCGCGCGGTTGAATTTCAGGCGCACGCGCCGCGCCACCGCGTCGCCGGCCACGCCGATGAAATCCGCGAGCAGCCGGCCGCCGCGCGCGCGGATCACGGCCGGCAGCGCGGCGGGATCGGCACGCCACGGTTCGAGCGTTTCGGCGAGCGCGCCGAATTCCGGCGCGCGTTCGAGCGCGAGTTCGAGCGCATCGCCGCCGAGCCGCGCCGCGACTTCCGCGCGGATGCGCCGCCCGGCCAGCGCGTCGCGCAGCCATGCGCGGTGCAGCAGCAGCCCCGCATACGCGGCCAGTTGCTCGAGCGCCGCGCCCGGCAGCAGCGCGAGCCGCGCGCACGGATTCGCCACGGCGAAGTCGTGGCGGTCGGCCACGCCGTTGACGTCGAGCAGATGGCGCGCCAGCAGCTTGCGGCCGGCCGCGCCGAACGCGTCCGGCGAACGGTAGCGCGCGGGCCACTCGGCCGGCACGCGCGTCACGTGCAGATAGCGGTCGGGCCGCAGGTTAAAGTCGCAGACCAGCGCATGAAACGCGGCAGCGCGCGCGGCGGGCGGCGGCGCAAGCGGCTGCAGCCACGGCAGCAGCGCCGCCTCGGCCGCATCGCCTGACGCCGGCGCATGCGGATCGCTCATGCGCCGTCGCGCGCGCCGTCCGGCGTACGCAGCCCGCCGCCTGCCTGCTGCGCGGCCGCGCCGCCGCCCCCGTTCGCGCCGCGCGGCGCGCCGAGCAGGCCCGCGAGCCGCGCACCGAACATCCCGCGCCGGGCGGCCGACAGCGCGATCACCGCGCAGGTCAGCAGGATCAGCGCGAACACGAGCCAGCCGAGCGGCGAGCGCAATCGCAGGATGTCCGACACCGCGCTGCCGATTCCGTCCACGCGCGTCGCACGTGCGGCGGCCGGCTGCAGGAACAGCGACACGTTGTCGTACTGCAGCCCCTCGATGCTGTGCGCGACGAGATCCTTGACCATCGGCGCCATCGCGCGCAGGTCGACGCCCTGCCGGTAACGGATGTACACCGCGGCCGACGACGGCTTGATCTTGTCCGCGAGCGGATCGTTCTCCGGAATCACGACCTGCACGCGCGCGACCACCACGCCCTCGATGTCCTGCAGCGTGCGCGACAGATCCTGCGACACACCGTACAGGTAGCGCACGCGCTCCTCGGCCGGCGTCGATACGAGGCCCTGCTTCTGGAACAGCTCACCGAGGCTCGCGTAGCTCGGCTTCGGCAGCCCGTTCGCCTGCAATACCGTGAGCGCCGCCTGCATGTCGCCGTCCGCGACGCTCACGAGCCACGCGTTGCGGTCCGACGTGTCGCGCGCGTCGTTGTCCTTCGACGCGCTGATGCCCGCGTCGCCGAGCACCGCGACCATCTGGTTCGCGTCGCGCTCCGACAGGCCCGAGTACAGCTCCTTCTGGCACCCGGCCAACAGCACGAGCAGCCCCGCGAGCAGCGCGCGCGCCGCCCGGCTGCGCCACGCATGCGTGCGCGGCGTCGAATCGATCGTCGTCATCGTTTGTCCGCTTCAGGGCGCGTGAAGGCGCATGGCCGCCACGCGCGCTTTCACTCCTGCGTCTTCAGCACCGTATGCGTGAAGCCGTTCGCCGCCTGCGCAACCGACAGGCTCAACTGGTATTCCGAAATCGTGGTGGTTGCCGTCCACTGGAAATCCATCGCCTTCACCATCGTCATCAGCGGATCGCTGCGGCTGTCCGCCATCGACGTCAGCATTTCGCTGCGGTGCTTGTCGATGTTCGCGTACCGCGCGTCGAGATCGTTGCCGTACGTGCGCAACCGCTCGACGAGCGACGACTGGTTCGCCTGCGCGGGCGTCATCTGCACGGCCGGCGCCGCATCCACCGGCGCGCGCGACATCGCGACGCCCGACGAAGACGGTGCGGTGGCCGGCGACGCGCCCGGCTGCATCAGCGCATCGAACTGGCGCACCTGCGCCGGATCGGACGTCGCACCCGTTTGCTGCGCGGCACTCGCGAGCGCGGCTGCGCCCGGCGGCGCCGCGCCTACGCCTGTTACCGACATGATCGTGTCCTCCTTGACCGGCAGAGCCGGGAACGGGCCGGCCGGCACGCACCCACGCCACACCGGGCGCCCGTCACGGGCGGCCCCGGCATCCGGCGTCGCGCGGCACGGCCGGCGACCGGCGTCACGCGCGGCCGGCGGAACTCAGGTGTTGCGCAACCTGGGCATTCGCCGTCCCCTCCTGCGCGGTCACTGCGTTGCTGGTTTCGAACGTCGCAGTCGATTGCTGAACCTGGAAGTTGATCTTCGTCAGTTCGAGCTGCGTCTTGGTCAGGTCGTCGGCCTGCTTCTGCACGTCGCCCGTGTTGGTCACACCACCTGCTGCCGAGGTACCCATGCTTCGCTCCTTTACGTGAACCACACTCCACATTCCGGCGGCAGCCCCATGCCCCGCCGGCGACGTGACGCGCCGCATGCGCGCGGCGTGTCGCGTAATGCGCGCATCGCGCGACGCGATGCGCCGATCCTGTCGCGACCCTAGTGCGTCGCGCCGTTCGATGCGCCGGCCGCCGCGACGGCCGGCGTCGCCGGCGCATCGGGCAACAGCGTCGGCCCCGGCACCGGCTGCGCGACGCCCGCCGCCGCGCCGCTCGCGAGCGGTGCGACGGGCGGCGCCGGCGCCTGCTCGGGCGCGCTCGCCGACGCGCCGCCGAGCGGCATCGTGATGCGCTGGCCGTTGCGCTCGAACACCACGGCGTCCGGCCCGATCGATACGACGGTCGCCCCCTCCTTCAGCCGTGCGCCTTCGAAATAGCGGCTGCCGTCGACCGTCTCGATGTAGCGCTGGTCGCCGTCGCCGGCGAACACGGTCGTGATCTCCGGAATGCCGGCCGTGCCGCCGAGCGTCGTCGCCGTGCGCGGCGCGGCCGCATCGGCATCGCGCACGTGATCGACCACCTCGAGCGCCGGGCGGGCGTCCTTCATGTAGTTGCGGATGCGCGGCTCGATCTGCGCGCGCGCGGCCGTGCCCGTCAGCTCGATCCGCCCGCGGCCGAGATACGTGACCGTCAGCGCCGTGTCGCTGAAATAGGTCTGCGCGGTCGCCACGAGATCGCTGACCACGTAGATGTTGCCCAGCGCCGCGTTGTCGACGCCCGCGACGATCTGCGCGACGCGCTCGCGCGCGGCCGGGTCGCTCACGTAGCCCGACACGATCACGCCGTCGTCGCGCGGCGCGACGGCCAGCTCCGGATACGCGTGCAGCAACTGCTGCAGCCGGTGCGTGCGCGCGAGCACCGATTCGTGCTGCCACGGCAGCCGCCCCGACCACGCGACGAAGCCGTAGCCGAGCGCGCCGAGCAGCACGCCCAGCCACAGCGCGACCAGCGCGATCACGAGCCGCCTGCTGCCGAGGCGGCGCAGCCCGCCCGTGAGCCAGCCGAGCCACGCGGCCTCGCGCGCGGCGTCCGGCGCGTCGGTTTCGTCGGGCAGCGCGACGCTCGCCTGCGCATGCCGCGCGATGCCGAGCCGGATCGAGCCGACCGTCACGACGTCGTTCGGCGTCAGCGAGCGGCGCCCGGTGCCGAGCGGCTCGTCGTTGAACAGCACCGGCGCGCCGGTGTCGCCGCCATGGTTCTGCACCGTCACCGCGAGCGCGCCGACCTGCAGGCACACCTGTTTCGCGCCGATCTCGCGATCGGGCAGGATCACTTCGCAATCGGCCGCCGTGCCGACCCAGTTCGCGCCACGCGCGAGCGACATCGTGCGGCCGTACATCGGCCCGCTCAGGAAGCACAGGTTCCACGGCGACGCGAGCGCGGCCGAGCCGGCCCCTGCGCCTCCCGCGCCGCCGGGCAATGCGCCTTCGCCGTGCGGTTCAATGATGCTCGTCGACATGCGTGACCACTCCTGCGGTCGTCGCCGGCTGCGCCGCCGCATCCGGCGGCGGCAACGCGGGCGGACCGAACTTCGTGCCGGGCAGCGGCTTCGGCGTCAGCGGGACGGCGATGTCGTTGTCCGGCGGGCGATACATCGACATCCCTTCCTGGTTCGCCGGACCGTCGACGCCGGGGTTCACGGGCGCGCCGTCCGGTGCATACATCGACGCGGTCGTCACCACGCGCGGCGTCAGCAGATAGAACCGCTCCATGTGATTGCCCGACTTGTCGGTGTACTTGAACAGGTTGCCGATCAGCGGGATGTCGGACAGCCACGGCACGCCGCTCTTGTTCAGCCGCACCTCGTCGTCGTTGAAACCGGCGATCAAGAGGCTCTTGCCTTCGTCGATCATCGTCTTGGTGACGATGTTGCGCTGCTGGATCACCGGCACGTTCGACACCGCCTGTCCCGGCACGATATTGCCGTCCTGGATGTCGATCGACATCATCACGCTCTGCGGATTGCCCGAGACGGCCGCCGCATTGCGGATCGCCTCGTCGACGATCATCGGCGTCACCTTGATGCTCGTGCCGGTCGTCACGCTGTACAGCGACGAATCCTGGTAGCCCGGCACCTGCACGTAGAACTGCGTGAGGTTCTCGAGGATCGCCTCGGTGTTGTCGAGCGCGAGCACCTTCGGCTTCGAACGCAGCTGCGCCTGGCCTTTCTGCGCGAGCGCGTTCACGCGCGTGAGCAGGTAATTGCGCAGCGAGCCGCCGATCGACGCGGTCAGCGCGATGCCGGTCGGCATGAAGGTGCCGGTCGACCCCGTTTCGGACGCGCCGACGCCGAACGTGAGCGGCGGATTGCCGGCGCCGTTGTACTGCGTGTTGCCGTTCAACGGGTTCGCGCCGTTGCCGATCTGCACGTCGCCGTGCGTCGTGTGCAGGCGCCAGTCGATCCCGAGGCTGTCGAGCGAATCCTCGTTGATGTCGATGATCGTCACGTTGATCTCGACGATGCGCGGCCGCTCGTCGAGCTGGCCGATCAGCGACTGGTAGCGGTACATGTTCTCCGGCAGGTCGCGCACGATCACCGCGTTGATCGCCGGATCGGCGACGATCTGCGGCAGCGTGTCGCCGCCGCCGTTGTTCGAGAACGGCGAGAATCCGCCGCCCAGGCTGCTGTCCGCACCGCCGTAACCGCCCTGCCGCGGGCCGCCGGAAATATCGGGGAAATCGAGCCGCGGCACCGCGATCGTCAGCCCCGAGCCGAGCTTCACCTGCCGCGCGGCCTGCCCGAGCGGCGTGCTCGACGGCGCCGCGGTCGTGCCGCCGCTCTTGCCGAACAGCCTGCGCAGGATCGTCGCGACGCCCGGCACCGTCACCTCCTTGCCCGAGCGGTTGATCGTGAAGTCCGACGCCCAGCCGTATTTCAGCCGGAACGCGCGAATGTCCGCATGCGCGCCGTTCGCCGACGGATCGCCGACCGAGCCGACCGCCTGTCGCACCAGCTCGACATAGCGGCGCGGGCCGGCCACGTACACGCTGTTCGCACGGTCGTTGATCACCAGCGTGTAGCGCTTGTCCGGAATCTGCATCGCCTGCAGCGCGCGGCCGATTTCGCCGGATGCGTTCGGCGGGATCGGGATCATCTGCGTCTGCGATTGGTCGGCCGGATCGACATACAGGAACGAGCCGTCGTAGTACCACGTGAGCCCGTAGGTCGAGCAGATCGTGTCGAGCGTCTGCTGCGGCGTGCCGGAGAAGCGGCCGCTGATCACGCCGTCGACCTTCGGGTCGACCACCGCCGTCACCCCCTGCGACGACGCGAGCTCGCGGATGAAGTCGCCGATCTTCTTGCCGTTCGCGACGATCGTGAACGGCTTGTTGCGCCAGCGCAGGTCCGCGGCGCGCGCATGCTGCGCGGGCGCCATGCACAGCGACGCCGTGAGCAGCGCGGTCGCGCACACGGCGAGCGCGGCCCGTTGCAGGCTGCGCGGTTGAAACCGGATCGAGGCGACGCGTCGACGCATCAAAGGACTCCTGTGGAAGAAACGAACATGCGTTCCAGCGCCTGCTGCGCGAAGCGCAGCACTTCGCCGCCGAGCCAGCCCGACAGCAGCACGAGCGCGACCATCACGGCGATCAGCCGCACCGCGATGCCGATATTGGCGTCCTGCACCTGCGTGACGGCCTGCAGGATCGCGACGACGAGGCCCGTGACGGTCGCGATCAGCACGATCGGCAGCGACAGCAGCAGCACCAGCATCAGCGCCTGGCGCGTCAGGTCGAGGATCGTCGAGCTCGTCATTGCACGGCCCCCGGCGCGCGCACGTCGGCGCCCGCGCCGACCGTGCCGTCGTCCGGCGGGTTCTTCACCCAGCCGACCGTATGCAACTGCACGTCCTCCTCGACTTCCTGGTACGACAGCACCGCGAGTTCGGGCAGCACCGGCTGCAGGATCGTCTTCACGTAGCGGCGCGCGCCGAGCGCGACCATCACCGCGAGCCGCGCGGCGCCCGGCGCGTTGCCGTGGCTGCCGGGGCCGGCCGCCTGCGCGGCCTGCACGATCGCGCGCACCTGCTCGCCGATGTCCTGCTTGACCGCGCTCGACAGCGCGAGGAAATTACCCTGCTTGGTGCGCATCACCGCGCTCTCGATCCGTTCCTGCAGGTTCTGCTCGAACAGCACGACCCGCAACTGGCGCGCCGTGCCCGCGTGACGATCGGTGATCATCCGGCGCAGGTCAACGCGCACGAGTTCGACCAGCGCGATCACGTCGTCGGGCTCGTTCGGCGCCCACGTGATCAGGCTCTCGAAAATCACGCGCAAATTGCGGATCGGCACCTGCTCGGCGAGCAGCCGGCGCAGCACCTCGGTCACGCGCTGCAGCGGCACGAGCCGCGTCAGTTCGCCCACGAGTTCCGGATGATCGCGGCGCACCAGATGCACGAGCGCCTGCGTCTCCTGGATGCCGAGCAGTTCGTCCGCATGCTGGCGCACGATCTGCTCGACGTGCGCGGCCAGCGCGCCCTCGCTCGACAGCCATTTGCCGTCCGGCGCCGCGCCGTCCGGCTTGATCCACAGCGCGGTCGCGAACGGGCCGAACGCCTCGGCCGGCTGGCGCTCCGCGCGCTCGGGCAGCGGCGCGACGCCGTCCCACAGCAGCCAGCCCGGCTTCAGCGCGCCGTGCGCGACGAGCACGTCCTGCAGGTAGATCCGGTACGTGCCGGCCGGCGCCCCCTCGTCGTCGTTCAGCGTGATGCGCGGAAACACCGTGCCGATGTCCGCGTCGACGCGCGCTTTCGCGCTCGACAACGCCGCCTGCAGTTGCGCGAGATTCAGGCCCGTACGCAGGTCGTCGGACAGCGACACCGCGATCAGCGACGTGACGCCCGCCGCATGCGACACCTTCGCGGGCTGGCCGTCGTCGGCCGCGCCGACGCGCCCCGCGACGTGAATCAGGTTGAAGCTCGGCGAGGACGTCTTGCGCTTGAGCTGCGAGAACGCGAAGACGCCGAGGCCGAGCGCGATCAGCGCGAACGACCATTTCGGAAAACCGGGCACGACGAGAAAACCGGTCAGCACGAACGCGGCGATCAGCAACGCACGCGGGTGCGCGCCCAATTGCTCGCCGAGCTGTTCGCCGAGCTGGCGCTGCCGCGCATCGCGCGTCGCGACGCGCGTCGTCACGATGCCCGCCGCGATCGACACGAGCAGCGACGGAATCTGCGACGCCATCCCGTCGCCGACCGTCAGGATCGCGTAACGCTGCAGCGCCTCGCCGATGTCCATCCCGTGCATCAGCGTACCGACCGCGATCCCCGCGACGATGTTGATGAACGCGATCACGAGCCCCGCGATCGCGTCGCCCTTCACGAACTTCATCGCGCCGTCCATCGCGCCGTGCATCTGCGATTCCTGCTCCAGCTTCTCGCGGCGCTCGCGGGCTTCGTCGGCGCTGATGATGCCCGCGCGCAGGTCGGCGTCGATGCTCATCTGCTTGCCCGGCATCGCGTCGAGCGAGAAGCGCGCGCCGACTTCGGCCACCCGCTCCGACCCTTTCGCGATCACGATGAACTGCACGACCGCGATCACGAGGAACACCACGCCGCCCACCACCACGTTGTTGCCGACCACCAGCCGCCCGAACGCATCGATTACGTGGCCGGCGTTCGCGTGCAGCAGGATCAGCTTGCACGACGCGATGTTCAGCGCGAGCCGGAACAGCGTCGTAAACAGCAGCAGCGCGGGAAACGACGAGAAGCTGACCGCGGACGGCACGTAGGTCGACACCGTCAGCAACACGACGCTCGCCGCGAGATTCAGCGAGATCATCCCGTCGAGCGCGGCCTGCGGCAGCGGCAGGATGAACAGCGCGACGACCGCGACGATGAAGGTCGCGAGAAACAGGTCGGCGCGCGGCGAGGCGCCTCCGAGGCGCCGTCCGGACACGCCGCGGCCGGCGGAAAACCACCGCTGCCAGTCGCGGGAGAGCGCCTTCGGTTCAGCCATCGTGCCGTTGTCCTGTCGTTGTCGCCGGCTGGCACGGGCAACCCTTCCCCGTGCTGCGCGGACCGTTGAATGGGACGAGTGTAGCGACGGGAAACGGCGGAAAAAGAAGCGCGCCTCGTAGCGCGAAAGCGCGTTTTCCTCAGACGATCGAATCGGACTACGAAACCCGGCGGCCCGCTCGGGCACGTGCCGCCGGAACCGCTTCCATCGCGCGCCGGGGGCCGGCGCGCGCCTGCGACGGGCGTCGGATCAGGACGGCAGCCGCCGCGCGGCGAGATACGCGAGCTGCGCGCGGTTCTGCACGTTGAAGAGCTTTTCCAGCGAGCGAATGTGGTGCGCGACTTTGTGCAGCGACGTACGCAGCGCGCTCGCGATCTCCTGGTCGGACAGCCCGTGCACGAGCCGGTCGAGCACCTGCTGCTGCTCGTCGCCGAGCGCGAAGCCGCGCATGCGCGCGACCCGCGCCTCGAGGAACGGCAGCGCGACGCGATGCACGGCAAGACTGACCGACAGCGCGCCGCCGATCACGCGATCGTCGATCCAGTCGGTGCCGTGCGTTTCCGACGTCACGTTCACCGCGACGCGCAGGTCAAGGTGCGGCGCCGACAGGCTGAAGATCACGCCGCTGTTCATCGCATGCGCGCGCAGATGGCCGGCGAGCGCGAGCACCTTGCGGTCGCCGCTGCCCTGCGCGGCCGCCTCGATCTCGTCGAGCCGCCACGCGACCGGGAAGCCGCTCTGCCGCACCTGCGCGAAGCGCGGATCGCTTTCGTACAGCATCCCCTCGATGAACGGCTGCATGAACGTCGCCGGCGCGAGGTCGCGCAGCAGATGCGCGCGCAGAATGCGCCGCCCGATCATTTCGTACGCGCCGTAACCGAGCGTACTGAATCCGATTTGCCGCAATCGCGCATGGCATTGCGCGAAATCGAATGACGCGAGGTCGCTTTTACCGGACGTTATTTGAATACCGGTAAAAACGTCGCGCTCGATTGCATGATATTCGTTCGAATAAGCGGCAGCGGCCGCTATATCGGCTTGTGAGAACCACTCGACGCGTGGTGCGCCGTCAGCATATGTCATGAGGAGCCCGCCCCTTTCCCAATATGTGAAACTGCGCCCCGTCACGATCTGGTCTTTTCTTTATGATTTTCTGGTCGTCGCCATAGGCGTGCGAATATGAACCTTTCGCCGCCATTCGTATTACGGCATATTACGCACACACCGGCATTTTTGTACAATGCCCCCGCGTTTCGTCAGGGATGACGATCGGCGCATATCACAACGATGCTCGGTCGCACCGCCGCGAATGCCGTACACGATACGGCCGCCGCCAGGCGATGCGCGTCGATTCCGAGGGATGGCTCATGTCCGATATTGCATTGCATGAAGAAGCGGTCGCCCCAACCACCTTGTCCCGCTCGTCGCGCGGATCGCACGCAAGCGCGGACGCGCTGCGCGAGCGCCCCGTGCAGGTCGTCTGGTGCGACGACGTGAAAGGCGGCGACGTCGCGCAGCCGCACGCGCCGAAGCTCGGCGTCGCCGATACGCTCGCGCACGCGCAGAGCACGGCCGAGCGCAACCGGATCGTCGCGAGCCTGCTGCATCTGACGGGCTTCTCGACGTTCGCGTACTTCGCACTCGAATTCACGCGCGAGCGCGTCGAAAGTCTTTACCTGCACGAAGCGTTCACGCCGGCCACCTATCGCGGCGACTACGTGCGTCACAACCATCACGACGTCGATCCGCGCACGCTCGGCGCGCGCGTGTGCAACATGCCGATCGTGTGGGATCTGCAGCAATTGCGCCGCGAACACCGCGAGCGCGACGACGCGCCGTGCGTGAGCCCGGCCGCGCTCGACGGCTTCCTGCAGACGATGCAGGACGACGGGATGTGCAGCGGCATCATGTATTCGATGGCCGTGCCGGGCACGCGGCTGCACGCGTTCATGAGCTTCACCGCGCCGCGCCGCACGCGCGAATGGATCACGCCGGCGACGATCGAGCAGGCACTGTCGATCGGGCTGTCGGTACACAAGTTCGCGTCGCCTCAACTGATCTCGACGTCGCGCGAGCGCGCGGTCAACGGGCTCACGCCGTTCGAGCAAGAGTTGCTGCTCGGCATCGCCGAAGGTGCGTCCGACAAGGAAATCGGCCGGCGTCTCGACACCAGCGCGCACAACGTCGACTATCACCTGCGCAAGCTGCGCAAGCGCTTCGGCGTCGCGAACCGGATCCAGCTCACGTACCTGACGTCGAAGCTCGAGCTGATCTGAGCACGGGCGCGGCGCGGGCGCCGCTTCGCGAAACCGGGCGCACATACGCACATGCCGGCCTCGCGGGCCGGCATGCATGGGTTGCGGCGCGGCGCCGGGTCCGGCGCCGCGTCCTGTCAGACGGGCAGCATTACTTCAGCAACGTCATCTGAACGACCTTCACGATCACGAGACCGACCGCGATCACCAGATAGCCACGCAGCACGGCCATCCAGATCCGCGTCACGAGCGTCATGTTCTGCGGCTCGAGCGTGTCGAGCGGCGGCATGCGCCACGTGTCGCGCAGCGAACGGTCGACGGCCGGCTCGACGACGCGCTTGTGGCGGCGAATCAGCACCGTCGCGAGATAGCCGGCGATGGCGAGCACGGTGCCGCCCACCAGCACGTCGACGATCGCTTCCCCGCTGATGTCCGGATACATCACCGACGCGGTCAGGATGATCGACAGCAGCACCAGCACCCAGATCACCGCGCCCGTGAACACGTTGAGCTTCGTCGAGTTGACCCACGGCCCCAGCACCTGGCGATCGTTGCACAGCACCAGCAGGAACACCGTCGCGCTCGGCAGCAACACGCCGGCCAGTGTCTGCACGGCTTCGGTCAGCAGCCCGAGCGGGCTGCCCGGGATCAGCACGAGCGTGGCCGCGGCCGCGACGATGCCGAAATAGACGAGATAGAAGCCCTTCGCGTCGGTCACGCCGCGGTGCAGCGAGTGGCGGATCTTGAACACGTCGCCGATCGCGTACGCGGTCGACAGCGACACGGCCGCCGCGCCGATGATGCATGCGTCGAGCAAGGCGACCGCGAACAGCGTCGCGCTCGTGCGGCCCGCATACTTCTCGAGGCCCGCGATGACGCCGCCCGCGTCGGTGAAGTTGCCGGCTTCCGGATGGCCGCCGAACAGCGCCGAGCTGAAGCCGATCATCGCGACCGCCCCCACCAGCACGAACGCGATGCCGATCCACAAGTCGACCTTTTCATATTTCATGAAGCGCGGCGTGATGCGCTTGTCGATCACGTAGCTCTGCTGGAAGAACAATTGCCATGGCGCGACCGTCGTGCCGACGATGCCGATCACGAGCAGCATCACGTCGGACAGCTTCGCGTGCGCGGGCCAGTTCGGCACGAAGAAATCGCGCGTCATCTGCGCGACGGGCGGGTGGATCGAGACGAGCACCGGCACGAGCAGCAGGCTCAGCACGCACAGCCCGATCGCGAACCGCTCGAAGCGCCGGAAATCGCCGGTACTGACCGCGGCCATCGTCAGCGCCGCGGCGACACACACGCCGGTCACCTTCGGCAATCCGAAGAAATCCAGCACGAACGTGATGCCGATGAACTCGGTGACGATGGTCAGCGCGTTGAGCAGGAACAGGTCGATCACGCTGAACGCGCCCCAGAACTTGCCGAAGCGCTCGAAGATCAGGCGCGCATGGCCAACGCCCGTGACCGCGCCGAGGCGCAGCACCATTTCCTGGTTCACGTAGAGCACGGGCACGAGCAGCAGCAGGGTCCACAGCAGCGTCGTGCCGTAGTTCTGGCCGGCCTGCGTATAGGTGCCGAATGCGCCGGCGTCGTTGTCACCGACCATCACGATCAGGCCCGGGCCGATGATCGCGAGCAGCGTGCGCAAGCGCGCCCACCACGTGCCGCGCGCGCCGGTGTCGTGGTGCGCGATCGTGCCGAGCGCACCGCGAATGTCGCCCAGATGGGCTTCGTCGAGCACGGCGCCGCGATCGGCCGCGATCGGTGGAGAGACGTTGGATGGCGTGGACATGATGTATTCCGTACGGCTAAGGGTTGTTCGATAAGCGTGTGACCTTGGAATGCGCACGCGGCGCCCGCCCTCGGGCGGCTGCGCGTGCGCATGCCGAGGCGCGCTCGGCGTTTCTTCTCAGTGGATCAACGATTTCAGCTGGTTCAGCAGGCGGGCGAACACCCGCGGACGGGCATCGAGCGTCAGCATCGCGTCGTAGTGGTGGCGCGATTCCGTGACGTGCGGAAAGTTCGACAGCAGAAGGCCGAAGTTCATGGTCTGGCTCCGTGCGGCGACGGCAGGCGTGCCGGCCGCGTCGTGGGCGCGGGGCCAGTCCGGGGCCTGAACGACGTGTCAGGCTAGTCGGCCGGATTGTCCCCGCGACCCGGGTTCGAAAGGGTCTGCGTATGCAACGGGCATAAGGGACAACTGTCACTGTCGTTCATGGCGGCTCCTGTGCGGTGTTCCGGGGAACACGGTTGACCGCCGTCCGGCTTGCGGGCCGGCATTCGCGCGCCCGGAGAACGGATGCGCGAACGCGGCCGCCTGCCGGGCGGCGGTGAAACCGGGCAACGCATGCGAAAACGCATCACGCTAACCGGCGCGAATCAAGGTGCACGTAGGGAGTGGCTGCGAAGTACTGCTGCGCGCACCGTTTGCCCGGGAGACAAACGGCGGCTTCGATGAGGCGCGGACGTCGGTCGCTCAGGCGGAAATTTCGTTCGAAGATCGACTACTGCAGGCGTCCAAGGCGGCGGCCCCAAGAGTGAAGATGGCGGATTCTATGGACCGCCCGAAAGTGAAGTCAACCCCTCGAAACCTCATTTTTCGAAATAAATTTCCCGCCCGCCGCGATTGAAAGATTTCACCCTGAAATAACGTTCCGAAACCTTTCAGTGCCGTCATGAGGCGGCCACGCGCCGATGCGCGCGAGCAACGGCCCGGCACCCCGCCGCGCATCCTTTTCGCCATCGGCGGGCGGCCGCGTGGCGGCGCCGCTGCGCCGCGACGCGCGCACCACACAGCGCATCTTTCGTGCGTTTTTTACTTGCGCCGCAGCAAAAGTCGCGACTACAATCCGCCCCAATTCATCACGGGAGACCCTCCGTGGACACATGCTCTAGTTGTAGTTCGATGCCGGTCCAGGCCGGCCAAGCCATCGCGAGATAGCAGCCAGACGCATGTCTTTTGCCGCTAGCTCGCACTCGTCGGGTTAGCGCGCCTCCACCCGGGCCGGCCATCGCCGGTTCGTCAGTCGCACGCTCCGCCATGTTCCATCCTCCGATCGCAGGCCGCGTCACGCACCCGCGCTCGATCACGTCGTCCGGCGTTCGCCGGACGCAACGGAGGCAGCGTCATGTTCTTTCAATCGTTCGCGGTCAGACTCAAGCGCATCGTGCTCGTCGCGTGCAACTGCTCGTTTTCCGGCCGCGCATCGTTCGCCCGGGCATTCGGCCACTGGCGCGGCCGGGCGCTCGCCCATGCACCGGCGCCGCGCCCGCTCGACTGCCTGCTCATCGCCGCGACGGCGACCGCGGTCGCGCTCGCCGCGCTGCTGTGCTCGGTCGCGCCCCGCGTCGGCTTCGCGCACGTGTGGCGCGTCGGCGGCTGGCTGCCGTAAGCCCTTCTCCGCGCGGGCCGTCTCGTCGCATGCCCCCGCATCCCGTTCCCGTTTCCTCAGCTTAACTAATCAAACTGCCAACGGAACCCAAATGAAGAACCCGCTCTCACCCATCCCGCGCAAGCGTCGCGCCGATGCGCTCGCCGCGCTGCTGCTGTCGCTCGCCGCCACCTCCGCATTCGCACAAGCAGCGTCCGCCGCCGAACCGGCGGCCGGCGCGGGCGACGCTACCGCCCCCACGCAACAGGCCGCCGATGCTGCCGCGCCCGCGCCCACCGGCCTCTGGGAACGCTCGAACCTGCTCGGCAACATGGGCGGCCTGCGTGACGTGCTCGACGAGCACGGCGTCACGCTGAGCCTGCAGGAAACCAGCGAGTATCTGTACAACACGTCCGGCGGCACGGGTCGCGGCGGCGCGTACCAGGGGCTCACGCAATTCGGTTTCGACGTCGATACCGGCAAGGCGATCGGCCTGCCGGGCGGCACGTTCAACGTGTCGGGGCTGCAGATCCACGGCACCAACCTCACGCAGCGCTACCTGCAGACGTTGCAGACCGCGACCGGCATCGAGGCCAATTCGACCACCCGCCTGTGGGAACTCTGGTACCAGCAGTCGCTGCTCGACGGCAAGGTCGACGTGAAAGTCGGCCAGCAGAGCGTCGACCAGGAATTCATGGTGAGCCAGAATGCGGCGACGTTCATGAACGCGACGTTCGGCTGGCCCGTGCTGCCGTCCACCGACCTGCCGTCCGGCGGCCCCGCGTATCCGCTGTCGTCGCTCGGCGTGCGGCTGCGCGTGAAACCGGCCGACGCGTGGACCGCGATGGTCGGCGTGTTCGACGGCAACCCGGCCGGCCGCGCCGACGGCGACGCGCAGGTGCTGAACGCGCATGGCACCAACTTCAACCTGCGCAGCGGCGCATTCGTGATCGGCGAAGTGCAGTACGCGCTGAACGCGCCGCCCGCCGATCCGAAGGCCTCGCAACCGGCGGGCCTGCCCGGCACGTACAAACTCGGCTTCTGGTATCACTCGCAGCATGCGAACGATCCGCGCTACGGCGCCGACGGGTTGTCGCTCGCCGATCCGGCGAGCAACGGTACCCCTGCCACGCATCGCGGCAACTACGGCTTTTATGCGGTCGCGGATCAGATGGTGTGGCGGCCGTCCGCCGACAGCCCGCGCTCGGTCGGCGTGTTCGCGCGCGTGATGGGCTCGCCGGGCGATCGCAATGTCGTCGATTTCGCCGCCAACGCCGGCGTGACGCTGAAGGCGCCGTTCGCCGGACGCGACAACGACGTCGCCGGCATCGCGATCGGCTACGCGAAGATCGGCTCGCATGCGCGCGGCCTCGACGGCGACACCGGTACGTACACGACGCCCGGCTATCCGGTGCGCCGTGCGGAGACGGTCGTCGAGGCGACCTATCAGTACCAGATCGCTCCATGGTGGCAAGTGCAGGCCGACCTGCAGCACTTCTTCCGCCCGGGCGGCGGCATCCCGAACCCGAACGCGGCCGGCGCGCGCATCGGCGACGAAACGGTGGTCGGCGTGCGCACGACGATCACGTTCTGACGCCCGCCGCATGAAAACACGGGCCGGACGGCCGCTTGCGCGACGGTCCGGCCCGTGGGGTTGCCTGCCGTGCAAGCACACGGCCCGCCCGCGGCTTACCCGCGGTGCATTACTCGCCGTACAGCCCCAGCAGCTTCAGCGTGACGCCGTTGGTCCAGCCGAAGCCGTCCTGCAACGGATATTCGCCGCCCCCGCCGCCGCCCGTGCCGGTGCCCTCGACCACGTATTTCTCGACGAGCTTGCCTTCGGTCGCGTACACGTGCTTCACGTCGGACAGGAAACGCGTGCCGATGTCCTTCGCGAGCGCCGGCTCGCCGTAACGGCGCAGCCCGTCGATCGCGATCCACTGCAGCGGCGCCCAGCCGTTCGGCGCATCCCACTGCTGGCCCGTGTTCTCGGTCGTCGTCGCGAGGCCGCCCGGCTGCAGCAGCGTCTTGCGCACTTCGCGCGCGGTCGCCTTCGCGCGCTCCGGCCACGCGACGCCCGCGAACAACGGATACAGCGCGGCCGCCGTCACGCCGTCGCGCGGCTTGCGCAACTGCCAGTCATAGTCGCCGTAATAGCCGCGACGGTTCCACAGGTAACGATTGATCGCGGCCGCACGCCGCGCCGCGCGCCCTGAAAAATCGGCCACGCAGGCGATGTCGCGCGTGATCGCGCAGCCCTTCACGATCGTCGTCTCGAGATGGAACATCAGGCTGTTCAGGTCGACCGGCACGATCGAGGTCGTGCGGATCGTCGCGAGCGTCTTGCCGTCACCGAACCAGCGCGAGCTGTAGTCCCACCCGCTTTCGGCGCCCGCGCGCAGGTCGCGGTACACCTCGTTCGCCGGGCGGGACGGCACCGATTTCGCGGTGGTCACGTCCTCGAGATACGACTCGTCGCGCGGCGTGTCGCTCGCATCCCAGTAGCGGTTCAGCACGGCGCCGTCGGGCATCGCGACCACGTTGCGCGCCGCCTGCCCGCGCGGCGTCGTGGTTTCGCCCTGCATCCAGTACGCATACTCCTTGCGCAGCGCCGGCAGGTATTTCTGGTAGACCTTGTCGCCTTCGGCCTGCGCGGCGAGCGTGACCATGTACGCGAAGAACGGCGGCTGCGAACGGCTCGCGTAGTACGTGCGGTTGCCGTTCGGGATGTGCCCGATCGTATCGATCAGATATGCGAAGTTGTCGAGCATGTCGTCGACGAGATCCTCGCGCCCCGACACCTGCAGCCCGAGCATCGTGAAATAGGTATCCCAGTAGTAGCCTTCGCGGAAACGGCCACCCGGCACGACGTACGGCTTCGGCATGGGAATCAGCGAACTGTACGGGGGCGCCGTGACGCTCGTGCGCGTGAGCTGCGGCCACAGCCAGTCGATATGCTGGCGCAGCGTCTGATTCGGCGGCGGCGTCACGCCGCCTTCCGGGGGCGGCGTGAAATGCTGGTCGACGAACGCCTTCAGCGAGAAGCCCGGCTGCGATTTCTGTTGCTGATACAACTGCACGATCGTCGCGGGGTCGGTATCGGGCGTGGCGTCGACGAAGGTCTTCTGGTCGGGGTAGAGCTGCGCGGTCTGCACCGCGACGAACAGGTCGCCGTAGAGCTGGCTCGGCGGCGGCAGCAGCGTGCCCGACGCGGGAGCGGGAGCGGCTGCGGTGGTGGCAGGCATCGCGGACTGGCTGGCCGCTTGCGCGGCGGCCTGGTTCGCATTGTCGGCCTGCGCGGCGCAACCGGCGACGGCGAGATAGGCGATGGCCAGTGCAGCAGCCCAGCGCAGACGCGGCGCGGGCGGTGACTGGCGCGACGGGAAGCGAGATGCAAGCGGTGCGGCACGACGTGACGTCATGGCGTGTCCCCTCCTTTCGATGGTGAGTGGATCGGCACGAGGTCTCGTTCGCGCGCGCGTTCGTCTCGATGGCCTTCGATCGATACGCGTCATGTTGTGGAGCGAATGGGTGCGACTGTCGCACGAAACATGCATATCAAGCAAGTTTCGATTCGCGCGACTCCCGGAGATAGCCGCGCACCGCCCGCCACGCGCGCGCGTCGAGCGCATCCGCATCGGTCTCGCCGCGCGCGCCCGCCGCGTCGACGATGCCTTTCACGATCGCGAGCAGATCGTGCGCGACGACGTCGGGCGCGGCGACGCGCGGCGCATCCCGCAACCCGAGCGCATGCAGCAACGTCGCGTGGATGCGGTCCGCGACGCGCGCGGTGCGCGCGCCGAGCGGCAACCGCGCCTCCTCGAAATCGATCAGCCGCGCGAGCGCCGGCCGGCGCATCTGGTGCGCGACGGCCCCGCGCACCAGCGTGCGCAGCACGTCGTCGCAGGACGACAGCGCGGCCGCCCGCTCGACGTCGTCGAGCAGATGCGCGCTCTCGCGCTCGACGAGCGCAGCGGTCAGCGCATCGCGGTTCGGGAAATATTGGTAGAGCGAGCCGATACTCACGCCGGCCAGCGCGGCGACGGCGTTCGTCGTGTAACCGTCGAAGCCGTCGCGCTCGAGAATGCGAGCGGCAGCCTCGACGATCGCATCGACGGTGGCCACCGAGCGGCGCTGGCGCGGCGCCTTGCGCGGCGAAAGCGGAATGCGCGACGACGATTCGGACATGGCGGGAGGCGGGCTTGAATATGAGCAATCGCTCATATTTTAGGAACGTCCTGCCGCTCCGTCAAAAGGCATCGATCCGGCCGGCCAACGTCGATCCACTCGTCGCATTCGAGCGCCAACGCGCGGTCGACGCGCCGTGCGACACACCGTTCGGCGATCACTGCGGCGACGTCCAGCCCGGCATCGAAAACGCGCCCACGCTCCGCTGCGGCGACACTGCGTTGTTCGTGCCAGGCAACGCATGCGGCACGCACCGGCAACGCATCGCTCGCACATGCGCAGTCGTCCCTTCGCCGCCATCCTCCGGAAAAGACGACTGTTGCAACATGCGGAACAACTGTTGTCGCACGTGACGCAGCGGTCACATTGTGGGCATAATGGCGCCTTTACCGCGCGCCCAGCCCATGTCGCCCGTCTTTCTAGCACCGCTCATCGTTGCCTGTGCGTTGTTCATGGAAAGCGTCGACGCGAACATCATCGTCACCGCACTGCCTGCGATGGCGAGGGACTTCGGGCACAACCCCGTCACCCTGAACATTGCGATCACAGCCTACGTGGTCGGTCTCGGCGTGTTCATTCCGATCTGCGGCTGGCTCGCCGACCGCTTCAGCGCGCGCGCCGTGTTCCGCACCGCGATCGGCATCTTCGTCGTCGGCTCGCTGATGTGCGCGGCGTCCAACTCCCTCGGCGTGCTCACGTTCGCACGCTTCATACAGGGCGTCGGCGGCGCGATGATGGTGCCGGTCGGCCGCATCATCATCTTCCGCGCGGTGCCGCGCTCCGATCTCGTGCGCGCGATGAACTACCTCGCGATTCCCGCGCTGTTCGGGCCCACGGTCGGGCCGCTCGTCGGCGGCTTCATCACGACCTACCTGCACTGGCGGATGATCTTCTTCATCAACGTGCCGATCGGCCTCTACGGGATCTACCTCGCGAGCAAGCACATCGCGAACACGCACGAGCCCGACCCGGGCCCGCTCGACTGGTTCGGCTTCCTGTTGTCGGCGAGCGGCGCCGCGCTGCTGCTGATGGGCCTCACGTTGATCGACGGTTCGCTCACGTCGCGCTCGAACGCGATCGCCATGTGCGCGGCGGGCGCCGCGATGCTCGCGCTGTACGTGCCGTACGCGCGCCGCAAGGAGCGCCCGGTGCTCGACCTCAGTTTCCTGAAGATCCCGACGTATCACGCGAGCGTCGTGGGCGGCTCGCTGTTCCGCGTCGGGCTCGGCGCGGTGCCGTTCCTGCTGCCGCTCGCGCTGCAGGAAGGGCTCGGCATGAGCGCGTTCCACTCGGGGCTCATCACGTGCGCGTCCGCGCTCGGCGGCGCGGTCAGCCGCTCGACCGCCACGCATACGCTGCGCCGCTTCGGTTTTCGCACGGTGCTGATCTACAACGCGGCATTCGCGGGCCTGGCGATCGCCGCGTACGGCGTGTTCCATCCCGGCATGGCGACGTGGGCAATCTGGCTGTTCGTGCTCGTCGGCGGCATCTTCCCCGCGCTGCAGTTCACGAGCCTGAATTCGATGATCTACGCGGACATCTCGCCGCGCGACGCGGGCCGCGCGACGAGCCTCGGCAGCGTCGTGCAGCAGATGTCGCTGGGCCTCGGCGTGACGGTGGCCGGCCTCGTACTGCACGTGTCGCACTGGCTCCAGGGCCATCAGGCGATGGTGTGGTCGGATTTCTGGCCCGCGTTCCTGGTGGTCGGGCTGTGCTCGTTCGCGTCGATTCCGATCACGCGGCGGCTGCCGCCCGGCGCCGGCGACGAAGTCGCGCGCGGCAAGCGGCAATGAGCGGCATCAAGCGGCCGGCGCGGCGGCATGACCTGTCGCGCAGCAACGGACGCCAAACCGGAAAAACAAAAAAATCAGCGGACATCCACACGGGGCCGGTGCACAGCCGCATGGATGTCCGCTCAGGGCTCCGGGGCTCCCGATGGGGGTTGGGAATCCCGGATTCGCTTCCTGCGTGCCATGGACATATGTGCGTCGGAAGCGGAATCGTTGCGCGCATTTGTCGTCGCGCCATGAACTGCACTATAGGGAAACTTGCAAAACGCATCTGTCAACCATTGTCAGACGCGTTGCGGCCGCGCGTCGCACGCGCGCGCCGCTTTCGCGCTAAAGTAGTTCCCGATCGCCACCCTCGACCGTCCTTCCGATGCTCACGCTCTCGCCCGCCGCCGCCCGCGCACTGCATCTCGCCGCCCAGGGCCTGCTCACGCCGCCGCGCCGCAAGGCGACCAAGTCCGACGTGCTCGACACCATCCGCCGGATGGCGCAGTTGCAGATCGACACCATCCACGTCGTCGCACGCAGCCCTTATCTCGTGCTGTTCAGCCGGCTCGGCGATTTCTCGCCGCACTGGCTCGACGAACATCTCGCCGAGGCGCGCCTGTTCGAATACTGGTCGCACGAAGCGTGTTTCCTGCCGATCGAGCAATTCGGGCTGATGCGCTACAAGATGCTCGATCCGTCGGGGATGGGCTGGAAATATGCGGCCGAATGGCACGCGCAGAATCGTCCGGAAATCGAACGGCTGCTTGCGCGGATTCGCGAGGAAGGCCCGGTGCGGTCAGCCGATTTCGCGCGCGAGGACGGCGTGAAGGGCAACGGCTGGTGGGATCGCAAGCCGGAAAAGCGTCACCTGGAAGTGCTGTTCACGACGGGCGAGCTGATGGTGTCGGAGCGCCGCAATTTCCAGCGCGTGTACGACGTGCGCGAACGCGTGCTGCCGGACTGGGACGATACGCGCGACCTGCCGCCGCGCGAGGCCGTACTGCCCGCGCTGCTCGACTACACGTGTCGCGCGCTCGGCGTCGTGCGCGCGGACTGGGTGGCCGACTACTATCGGCTGCCGCGCCGTTCGTACCGCGCGGAACTCGAGCGGCTCGCCGAGGCCGGCGACCTGATTCCGGTGCAGATCGACGACTGGAAGGAGCCGGCCTACGTACATCGCTCGCTCGATGCGCTGCTGCCGGCGGCGGCGGCCGATACGCTGCGCTCGACGGTTACGACGCTGCTGTCGCCGTTCGACCCGGTCGTGTGGGATCGCCGGCGCGCGTCGACGCTGTTCGGTTTCGATTACACGATCGAGTGCTATACGCCCGCGCACAAGCGGCGCTACGGCTATTTCTGCCTGCCCGTGCTGCATCGCGGCCGGCTGGTGGGCCGCGTCGACGCGAAAGCGCATCGCACGCTCGGCACGTTCGAGCTGAAAGCCGTGCACGTCGAGCCGGGCGTGCGGTTCGGCACCGGGCTCGCGACCGATGTTGCAAAGGCCGTGAAGAAACTCGCGGCGTGGCACGGCACGCCGGAGGTGACGGTCAGGCATGCACCGCCGGAACTGGTGAAGGCCCTCGCCGGTACGTAACGCGCGTACGCTCGCTCACGCAACCGGCCTACCTTGCGGCGCGCGCCGCCGGCCGCGGATATCAGTCGCGCAGCTTGCGAAAACGCGGCGTGCCGTCTTCGAGATTGCCGTTGAACATCGCTTCCGGCCGCACCCACAGCCCGCGCGCATGCGGCCACAGATGCTCGTAGACGACCACCGATTCCTCGGTTTCGGAGTGGCGCGCAACGCCGATGTAGCGGTACAGGCCGCCCTTGTAGTGGCGGTGCGTCGCGAGCTGTTCGGCTTCCTGTTCGGTCATGGTGGCTTCTCTTCGGCAAAAACGGAAAGCGCGTATTGTATGCGCTGCGCCGCCCGTCAGCGTTTCGTGTAGATGTCGGGGCGGCGGATCTCCATCAGCCGCTCGGGATTCGCGGGCGGACCGAAACCGACCGGCCGATAGAGTTCGTGCGCGTCGGTCGTGACGAGCATGATGCGGCGCAGCCGCTGCACCATCTCCTGCGCGAATACATGGTCGATCAGTGCGCGGCCGTAGCCGTTGCCGCGTTCGGCCGGCAACACGAACACGTCGCACAGATACGCGAACGTCGCGTGATCGGTGACGAGCCGCGCGAACCCGACGAGCCGGTCGCCGACGTACGCGCCGAAGCACAGCGAGCCCTCGATCGCCCGCTCGACCACGTCGCGCGGAATGCCCTGCGACCAGTACGCGTCGCGATGCAGGAATTCGAAGATCGCGTCGATGTCGAGTTCGCGCTTGTCGGTGGAAAATCTGAGCGTGGCGGGAGTGGCAGCGGGCACGTCTGTTCTCCGGTGCGAGGGGCGGAAGGCGGAGCATCGACGATACCGCGCCGTGGGGTGCGGAACAAGGGGCACCAGTGTCCGCCGTGGACGAACAGCCGCACTGCTCATCCTCGATTCGGCGACAATGGCATCCGCCGATAAACCGAGACGCTGCTTCATGACCTACCGCCTCGTCGCCTTCGACTTCGACGGCACGCTCGCCGATTCGCTCGACAGTTTTCTCGCCGCGCTGTCGGTGGCGTCGCGCCTGCACGGCTTTCGCGACGCCACGCCCGAACTGCGCCCGGCGCTGCGCGGCATGTCGGCGCGCGACATCGTCCGCGCGCTCGAGGTGCCGATGTGGAAAGTGCCGCGCGTGACGATCGACATGCGCCGCCTGATGCGGCCGCGCGTCGCGCACGTGCGGCTGTTCCCCGGGGTCGACGAAACGTTCGACGCGCTCGCCGCGCGCGGTATCCGCATCGCGATCGCCACGTCGAATACCGAGGAGATCGTGCGTGACCGGCTCGGCCCGCGCGCCGGCGCGCGCGTCGACCATTTCGCCTGCGGCATTCCGCTGTTCGGCAAGGCGCGCCGTCTGCGCGCGCTCGTTCGCGAGGCCGGCGTGCGCGCCGACGAAGTGCTGTACGTCGGCGACGAAATCCGCGACGCAGACGCGGCACGGCATGCACGTATCGCCTTTCAGGGTGTCGCGTGGGGCTACACGGCACCCGACGCGTTGCAGGCACATTGCGCGACGCCGTTGCTGCCGCGCCTCGATGCGCTGCTCGATCGCGTGTAACGCTTCACGCACGCCACGCCCTCACGCAGCCCACTCGCCCGATGCGCGGCCATCGCGACGGCCACGGCTGCGACGCCATCACGCCGATGAATTGCAGATGACACGCACGCGCATCTCATGCATTGCATGCGCCACGCGCGCGCAAAAATTGCCATCGCCGCATGCGTATCAGGTACTCGCTACCGGGCTGCACGCATGCCCCTCGATTCGTCTTACCAACCGTTACACAAACCACAGCACGGTTGCACCTGCTACCCGAGCGCTCTCCTAGAATCAGTCGGGCCGGACAACCCACTTCGACCGGCGCCGCGGCAGAGCGGCGGTCGACTCCGGCCCGGGCGCGCCCGGTCTCTCGCACAGCGACGGATCGCACGATCCGTTTTTCAACCAGAGCCCCGATCGAAAGGAGGTCCCATGAACCGCTTTCCCCATATTTCGCGCCTTGCCTTGTCTGCCGCTGGCCTGCTTCTCGTCGCCGTGACGGCGACCGCGCAAACCGCGCAAACCGCGCAACCGGCGCCCGGCGCGTCCGCTGCGCCGGCCGCGACCGCGACGCGCATTCACGAAGCCGACCAGGCCTTCATCACGGACGGCACGAAGACCGTGTCGACCCAGCACGACGCGGCACGCATCGCCGATTCGCGCACGTCGGACAGCCAGGTCAAGGCGTTCGCGCAACGCGTGTCGACCGACGATGCAAAGATCATCCAGGCGATGCGCGCGGCAAGCCCGCGCGGCGTCGACGTGCCGGCCAACGACCCGGACACGACCGTGCTGAACAGCATCAAGAGCCTGCGCGGCGCCGAGTTCGACAAGGCCTATATCGAACAGGTCGCGCTCGCCGGCCAGCAGAAGGCGATCTCGGCGTTCCAGGCCGAAATCGCGTCGGGCCGCGACACCAAGCTGAAGGAAGTCGCACGCCAGGCGCTGCCGATCCTGCAGGCGCACTACGCGGACGCGCAGAAGCTCGCGCAGCGTCATCACCTCGCATCGGCGCAGTAAGGCGGTGCAGCGCCGCGCATCGTGCGCGGCGCACCGTTTCCTCCGCCGTCGCGCTGCCGCCTCCCCTGCCGGCGGCGCGACGCACGTCGAGCGTCCCGCGTTACGGGTTACGTCGCCAGCTTCGCCTCGAGTCGCGCACGCACTTCCGGCCATTCGTCGTCGATGATGCTGAAGCGCACCGAGTTGCGTTTGCGGCCATCCGGCATGATCCGTTCGTGGCGCACGATGCCCTCCTGTTTCGCACCGAGCCGCAGGATCGCCGCGCGCGATTTCTCGTTCAGCTCGTCCGTCGTGAACTGCACGCGCACGCATTGCAGCGTGTCGAACGCATAAGCCAGCAGCAACCACTTCGCTTCGGTATTCGCGCGCGTACGCTGCGCCGATTCGCTCAGCCACGTATGACCGATCTCGAGCTTGCGATTCTTGCGATCGATTTTCCAGAAGCGCGTACTGCCGATTGCACGGCCCGACGCGCGATCGACGATCACGAACGGCATCACGGTGCCGGCCGCTCTCCCCTGCAACGCCGTGTCGATGTACGCGTCGACCGTCTGCGCGCCCGGCACGACCGTGACCGTGAGATTCCACAACTCGCCGTCGGCCGCGGCGTCCAGCAGCGCCTGCCGGTCGGATACGACGAGCGGGCGGAGGACGACACGCTCACCGGCGAGAGTCGGTTGCTCGAGGAAAGACGATGCGTCGGTCATGACGGGATTCCGGAAAACGAGGATGATGGCGGCGAAACGACCATCATACGGCGGCGCCGCTAGCCGAGGAGTGCGGCCAGCCGGCGGCGGATCGCCTTCGCTTCGCCGCGCAGCGCATCGGCGAACGCATCGACGAGCAGGCTCTTCGGCCGGTGCTCGGGCACGACCACGCTGACCCGGTACGGAAACGAGCGCGTCAGCGGCCGCACGTGCAGGTCGCGCCCGACGAAATCGAGCGCCGTGAGCGGGTTGACGATCGCAGCCCCGAGCCCTTGCCGCACGAACGCACACACCGACACCGCCGACGGGGTGTCGACCACCGAACGCGGCGCGACGCCGAGCTGCGCGAATGCCTCGTCGATCAGGATGCGGTACGGATCGTTCAGCGACAAGCTCACGAACGGGCGGTCGGCGAGATCCGACAGATCGATCGCGTCCTGCGCGAGCAGCGGGTGGCCGTCGGGCAGCACGCACACCTCGTCGACTTCGAGTAGCGGCGTGAGTACGGTGCCGGCCGGCGCGACGTCGCGCTCGGTCAACCCGAGGTCGTAACGTTGGGCCGTGAGCCACTCCTCCAGCACCGGCGACTCCTGCGTCGCGACCGACACGCTGACGCCCGCATGCGCCCCGTGAAAGCGCCGGCACGCACCGGGCAGGATCGCGTGCGAGAACGCCGGCAACGCGATCACCGACAGTTGCCCGTCGCGAAACTCGCGCAGGCGCGCGGCCGTCGCCGCGACGCGTTCGAGCCCCACATACGCGAGCCGCACGTCGTCGAACAGCGTGAGCGCGGCCATCGTCGGCCGCAACCGGCCGTGCGCGCGCTCGAACAACGTAAAGCCGACGACCTGCTCCATCCGCGCCAGCTCGCGGCTGACGGTCGGCTGCGACGTGTACAGCATTTCGGCTGCGCGCGTCGTGCTGCCGGTGACCATCAGCGCGCGAAAAACCTCGATATGACGGTGCGTCAGCATGATCGTATATATCAAAAATGAATCGAGTATCGATAGATAAGCATTTTACCGTATAGCCAATCAGGCGCATCATCCGGTTATCCGTTCATTCGATCCGATTCATCCGCCATGTCCCTCGATTCCCGCCAGCTCGCGACGCTCGCGCAGCAATACGGCACCCCGCTGTGGGTGTACGACGCCGACGTCATCCGCAACCGCATTGCCCAACTGCGCCAGTTCGACGTGATCCGCTATGCGCAGAAGGCGAATTCGAACGTCCATATCCTGAAGCTGATGCGCGAGGAAGGCGCGTGTGTCGACGCCGTGTCGCTCGGCGAGATCGAACGCAGCCTCGCGGCCGGTTTCAGCCCGGGCGGCGAGCCGGAAGGCGTCGTGTTCACGGCCGACCTGATCGATCGCCCGACGCTCGCGGCGGTGCTCAAGCATGGCGTGACCGTGAACGCCGGTTCGCTCGACATGCTGGCGCGCATCGGCGAGCATGCGCCCGGCCACCGCGTGTGGCTGCGCGTCAATCCCGGTTTCGGCCACGGCCACAGCAACAAGACCAACACCGGCGGCCCGCAGAGCAAGCACGGCATCTGGATCGACGACGTGCCGCGCGCGATCGAGATCGTGCGCCAGTACGGGCTGAAGCTGGTCGGCATCCACATGCACATCGGTTCGGGCGTCGACTACGGCCACCTGTCGCAGGTGTGCGACGCGATGGTCGATCTCGTCACGTCGCTCGGCCACGACATCGACGCGATCTCGGCCGGCGGCGGCCTGTCGATTCCGTATCGCGACGGCGAACCGCGTGTCGACGTCGATCACTACTTCAGCCAGTGGGACGCCGCGCGCAAGCGGATCGAACGGCATCTCGGCCATCCGGTGCGCATCGAGATCGAACCGGGCCGCTTTCTCGTCGCCGAAGCCGGCACGCTCGTCACCGAAGTACAGGCCGTCAACCGTCGGCCGAAACACGATTTCGTGCTGATCGACGCGGGCTTCAACGACCTGATGCGCCCGTCGATGTACGGCAGCTATCACGCGGTATCGGTGCACGCGCACGACGGCGCGCTGCCCGCCGGCCGGCCGCTCGTCGATCTCGCGATCGCCGGGCCGCTGTGCGAATCGGGCGACGTGTTCACGCAGGATGCCGGCGGGGTGGTCACGCACCGCAAGCTCGCGCAGCCGCAGATCGGCGACCTGCTGTTCCTGCACGACGCGGGTGCGTATGGCGCGTCGATGTCCTCGAACTACAACAGCCGGCCGCTCGCGCCGGAAGTGCTGGTCGATCGCGGTACGCCGCGACTGATCCGCCGCCGGCAGACGATCGGCGAATTGCTCGCGCTGGAGACGTTCGAGTAACACGCGTACGGCGTGACGAACGCCAACGGCCAGGCTTGCCGCTACCGGCAGCCTGGCCGTTTTGCTTCGGGCCGGGTTCACGATCGCGATCGTGCGCATCGGCAGCCATCGCGTTGCCGCCGGCCTCGCATCGGGTAACGTCGGCCCGATGCGCGGCACGCCGCCGCGCCTGCCTCACCCCGCGCGCTGCACGGGCGCCATCTTCGAGAAGTACTTCGCACCCGCCACGCAGCCGACCACCACGACCGTCACGACGACCATCGACGGCGGCACCATCTCGTGCAGCAGCCCCGCCGCGAGCAGCAGGCCGAAGAACGGCTGCAGCAGCTGCAACTGGCCGACGCCCGCGATCCCGCCGAGTGCAAGCCCGCGATACCAGAACACGAAGCCGATCAACATGCTGAACAGCGACACGTACGCGAGCCCCCACAGCGCGGCGGCGTCGACGCCGTCGAACGACGCGGGCCAGGTCAGCCACGTGAGCGGCAACATCAGCGGCAGCGACAGCACCAGCGCCCACGAGATCACCTGCCAGCCGCCGAGCTGGCGCGACAGCCGCGCGCCTTCCGCATAACCGAGCCCGCACGCGACGATCGCGGCCAGCATCAGCGCATCGCCGAGCACCGATGCCTGCCCGCCGTTGCGCAACGCGAACGCGGCCACCGCACCGCTGCCGACGATCGAGAAGATCCAGAACGGCAGACGCGGCCGTTCGCCGCCGCGCCACACGCCGAACAGCGCGGTCGCAAGCGGCAGCAGCCCGACGAACACGATCGCATGCGCCGACGTCACGTGCTTCAGCGCAAGCGCCGTCAGCAACGGGAACCCCACCACGACACCGAGCGCGACGACGGCCAGCGACACGGCCTCGGCACGCGACGGCCGCTTCTGCTTCAGCACGACGAGCAGCAGCAGGCCGAGCGCACCGGCGATCGTCGCGCGCGCGAACGTGAGGAACAGCGGGTCGAGCCCTTGCACCGCGACACGCGTCGCGGGCAGCGAGCCACTGAAGATGATGACGCCCAGCATGCCGCTGAGCCATCCGTCGGTCGTCTTTTGCACGGTCAACCCTGAATGGAAGATGGATGACCGATGATCCGCCGTCGGCAAAAACGACGTAAGCTACAGCCCAATACAATTCAGACAAACTGTACTGAACAACCGGCCGTACAGTTCATCGTTCGCCATGAGCCATTCCGCCCCGATTCCCGCTCTGCCCGCGCCGTCGCGTACGCGTGTGGAAACCGTCATGGATACCCTGCGCGCGCGAATCGCGAGCCGCGCGCTGATGCCCGGTGCGCGCGTGCCGTCGATCCGGATGATGGCCGACGCCCTCGGCGTGTCGAAATCGACGGTCGTCGATGCGTACGAGCGGCTCGCGAGCGAAGGCGTGCTCGTCGCGCGGCGCGGTTCGGGCTTCTACGTGTCGGGCCACGCCCCGCCGCTCGCGCTCGCCGAGCTGGGCCCCCGCCTCGATCGCGAGCTCGATCCGCTGTGGCTGTCGCGCCAGTCGCTCGAAGCGGCGCCGACGTCGGTGAAGCCCGGCTGCGGATGGTTGCCGTCGTCGTGGCTGCCCGACGAAAGCCTGCGTCGCGCGCTGCGCGCCGTGTCGCGCGACGAATCCGATGCGCTGACCGACTATGCGACGCCGCTCGGCCTGCCCGCGCTGCGCCAGCAGCTTGCATGGCGGCTCGCGCAGCACGGCGTGCACGCGGAACCCGCGCAGATCATGCTGACCGACGGCGGCACGCACGCGCTCGACCTCGTGTGCCGCCTGCTGCTGGAACCTAGCGATACCGTCGTGCTCGACGATCCGTGCTACTTCAACTTCCAGGCGCTGCTGCGCGCGCACCGCGCGCGGATCGTCAGCGTACCGTTCACGCCGAACGGCCCCGATCTCGTGCGCTTCGAGCAAGTACTCGCCGAGCACCGGCCGCGCCTGTACATCACCAACGCGGCACTGCACAACCCTACCGGCGCGACGCTCGCGCCGCCCGTCGCGCACCGGCTGCTGACGCTCGCGGCCCAGCACGGGCTGCTGATCGTCGAGGACGACATCTTCGCGGATTTCGAGAGCACGCCCGCGCCGCGCCTCGCGGCGTTCGACGGACTGTCGCGCGTCGTGTCGATCGGCAGCTTCTCGAAGACGCTGTCGGCCGCGATCCGCTGCGGCTATGTCGCCGCGCGCCCGGAATGGATCGACGCGCTCGTCGACCTGAAACTCGCGACATCGTTCGGCAACGCGCAGATCGGCGCGAACGTCGTGCACCGGCTGCTGATCGACGGCACGTACCGACGCCATCTCGACAGCCTGCGCGCGCGTCTCGCGGATGCGATGGGCGAAACGATCCGGAGCCTCGCGCGAGCCGGCCTCGCGATCTGGACGGAGCCGCGCGGCGGGTTGTTCGTGTGGGCGCAATTGCCGGACGGGCTCGACGCCGCGCGCGTCGCGCGCCACGCGCTGGACCGCGACGTGGTGCTCGCGCCCGGCGACGTATTCAGCGTGTCGCGCAGCGCGACGTCGTACATGCGCTTCAACGTGTCGCGCTGCAAGGGGCCCGCCGTGTTCGATGCGCTTGCGCGGGCAATGGACGCGGCGCATGGGGTGGAACGCGGCGGCGCGCCGGCGGATGCCGGCGGCCGGGTGCTGGCCGGCAAGTGACGCGAACCGGCCGTGCCGCGGCGGGATGCCCCGCCGCCTGCGTCACGCTTCCCCCGCGTGCGCCCTCGCCCGCACCTCGGCGAACGACGTATCGACGAGCAAACGCCCGGTGTCGAACACCGTCTCGAGCGCCTCGTCCCATTCGCCTTCCAGCGCACGATCGTCCCACGCAACCGGCAGCGTCACCGTCCGATACTCGCCGGTGCGGCGATTGCGCAGCAGCGTGAGCTGCCCCGCCTTGGAGCGCTTGCCCCGATCGGTGACCGGGTCCTTGCGGACGTCGTGCCACACACCGCCGCGCCGCACGGCCGAACACTTCATCGCAAAGCGCTGCGTATCGCGGTTCACACGCTGCAACAACGCGCCGCCCATGCCGAATACGACGTTGCCGGCCGCGTAGCCCGCCTCGTCGAGCGCGACGAGGATCGCTTCGATCGACTGCTCGTCGACGCCGTCGCCCTGGATCACGCGCACGCGGTTCAGCACACGCCGCCCCTTGCCGTTCACGGTCGAACCGAACGACGCATCGAGCGCCCGCACCGTCTGCAGCACGATCGTCACCGGGTCGCCGGAATCGGGGCGCACGACGAGCGTCGCGCCCGAATCGATCACCGACTGCCGAAGTTCGCCGCCCCACAGATCGAGTGCGGCAAACAGATCGTAGGAGTCCGACACGACCGATACGATCGCGCCCGGCAACCCGAAGCGGCCGATCATGTTGCGGTACGCATCGGCCTCGCCTTCGCGCCCCCACGACGTGATCGTGCTGTGCTCGGCCGCCGGCACCGAATAGGCGGCCATCGGCTCGCGATAGAAGCGGTTCGCGGCCAGCACGCCGAGCACCGTGTCCGAACCCATGAAGCTCACGAGGTGCGCGGCGCCGCCGATCGCGGCCGATTCCGCGCTCGACACGCCGCGCGCGCCGAAGTCGTGCAGCTTGAACGGCAGTTGCGCGAGATCGTCGTCGGTCCTTTCGAGGAAGCGGCGAATCGTTTGGCGCACATGCCAGCTGCGGGTCGCCACCGTCACCGGATACCAGATGCGCAACAGCATCGTCTCGAGATACGACGCGAGCCAGAACACCTGCGGATCCTCGCATTCGACCGTCATCAGCACGTTGTGCACCGGCACGATCGAACCCTCCGGCACCGCGCGGATCTTCACCGGCAGGTAGCCGTCGTAGTGCTCGACGATATGGCGCCATCCCGCTTCGTCGAACGGCTCGCCGTGCACGGCGAAGAAATCGCGTGCATCGTCGATCATCGCGTGCGTGACCGGCTTGCACAGATATTCCTTCAGCAGCATCTGGAGGCCGAAGAACAGCGTGCGGTCGTATCGGCCGCCGCGAGATTCGACGTACGAGAACATCGCCGATGCGTCCGGCGGATATTGCAGGAAGTGGGAAGCCTTGTACGAATCCGTATTGAGAATCGGATTGGAAAGAACCGAGGCAAAGCCGCCGGGATCGTTTTGCATGGCTAGAGCTCCTCTAGGCCGTTGAAGTGCCGCCGCGTCTGTCGCGGCGGACCGAATGCGGGGAATCAGCGCGTCACAGCTTCCCCAGGAAGTGATACGCGATGTCGAAGTGATCCTCGAACATCACGTTGCGCATCTGCGCGAATTCGTTGAGCGGAACCCAGCGCGCCTTGTCGGCGTCGTCGCTGCCCTTCACGCGCGGCAGCTCGCCGGTCGGAAAGTTGAACAGGCACGCATGCGTGATCGTGCGGCCACGCAGCGACCGCGTCGGGTGATCGAACACCTGCCGATCCTTGATCGAGCCACGCAGCACGGGCTCGGGCAGCTTGAGGCCGGTTTCCTCGCGCAGCTCGCGGATGCATGCGGCATCGAGCCGCTCGTCCTGGTTCACGAATCCACCCGGCAGCGCCCACAGGCCGCGGCCCGGTTCGCTGCGGCGGCGCACGAGCAGGATATGCCCGGAGTGCACGACCACCGCATCGACCGTCACGAACGTGACGGGATACGGCGCAGCGGCCCAGGCCTTGCGGTACGCGGCGATGAATTCCGCCTCGGACTTCAGTTGCGCGAACTCCGGCTGCGTACGGAAACGCTCGAGCCAGCCGAACACGGGTTCCGGCACGGCCCACTGCACGAAGCTGTTGGTTCGTTCGGCGAAATACTGGTCGCGGATCTCGGTGGCGGAAATGTCTTCCGTCGCGTCGACGTCGACGAGCTCCCATTGCGGGAACATCCGCAGGTAATACGACGTGGCGTCCTTCTCGTGGCCGATGAGCCCGACCTTGCGCTGCGCGATGTCGCCGAGCGTGGACGCGACGGCCTCCTGCACCCAGCGCACCCAGTCGCCGTCGTTGTAGGTCGAATCCTGCAGCGGCGCGATCGTCACGCGATCGCGCTCGGACGCGTCGAGCAGCGAAGCCAGCATCTGGCGGCGCTCGTCGAACGAGAACGGATCCTTGATGGTGCGGGGCTTGTCGGTCGACCCGATCAGCACGCACACGCGCTCGGCCCGGCTCAATGCCGACTTCAGCACGTTCAGGTGACCACGATGCGGAGGCTGGAAACGACCAATGAAAACGAGCGCGTCGAAGCGCCGGTTCTGTTGCGTACTCATGAGGCTCCCTCAAGAGATTGAAACGCTCCGGGTCTGTCCCGAAGGGTTGGAATGAATCCTAGGGTAATTCCCGAGATGCGTCAATCGAGTGTATTCGAGCACACGCTCGACTTGACGAAGTCTGACGAAACACGTGTTTTTGGCGCAGTACACTCGATCGCATCCCAATCCGCGCCGCTGGCGCCCGCCCTCATGAGGATCTCAGTCAGCCGGACCGTCGGGGTCGATCGCAGGCGCCTGTTCACGTGGTCGCAGGATTACGGACGCCGGCTCGTGTGGGACAACTTTCTCATCGATGCGTATCTGCTCGACGGAACGACCGCCGATGTCGGCGTCGACGCGTTCTGTCGCAGCCAGTCGGGCGCGACGATGGTGTCGCGCTACATCTCGTACCGTCCGCCGCAGGTCGCCGCCGTCGAAATGGTCGAAGGGCCGAAGGTGCTCGAACGCTTCAGCGGCAGTTGGAACTTCACCGAGCACACGCCCGGATCGACCGAGGTGAAGTTCACGTACCACTTCCGTGCGCAGCCATCCTGGCTGCGCTGGCTGCTCGAACCGCTGATCGGCGCGTTCTATCTCGTGCAGACGCGCCGGCGCCTCGATTCGTTCAAGCGCTGGGCCGAAGCCGAAGCGCTGCCGCGCTGACCGGCGCACCGCCGGCCGCAGGCTGCGCACGTGCGATCCGGACATACGCACGACACCGTCGACGCCATGCTCGCCGCCCCGCGCGACCGGCCCGAGCGTCGGCTTTCGGCCGGTGCGACAACTGCCGTGTCGTCATTGCAGCGGCACCACCACCCGCTATAATCGCGCGACATTCCGACTGCATTGAGCAGGCCGACGATGGCGCGCCGATCGACGCGCCGTACGCCCTTCTCGACAACAACAATGACGCATCGAACCCTCCGACGCCTTCGCCCGCTCGTGCGCGCCGCCGCGCACGTGCTCGCGTGCGCCCCACTGCTCGGCGCACCGCTGGCGCTGCACGCGGCCGACACCATCGACACGCCGGCTACCGGGCCCGCGACCGGGCGCTATATCGTCGTCGACACCGGTCATACGCCGGCGCATCCGGGCTCCACCGGTGCGAGCGGCCGCGTCGAATACCTGTACAACCTCGACCTGTCCGGCGCGGTCGCCGACAAACTCGCCGCGCATGGCGTCCGCGTGCTGCGCACGTCGGCGGACGGCCGCGAGATCGCGCTCGATCGGCGCTCGACGCAGGCGCCCGATGCGAACCTGTTCGTGTCGATCCATCACGACTCGATGCAGCAGCAGTTCATCGACGCGGGCCGGCAACGCGAATTCCGCGGCTTCTCGGTGTTCGTGTCGGCGCGCAATCCGCACTACGCGCAGAGCCTGCGTTGCGCGAAGGCGATCGCCCAGCGGCTGGTCGCGGCCGGCGAACGGCCTTCGCTGTATCACGCGCAGCCGATCCGCGGCGAGAACCGCCCGCTGATCGATCCGTCGCTCGGCATCCATCGCTTCGACGATCTCGTCGTGCTGCGTACCGCGCCGATTCCGGCCGTGCTCGTCGAAGCCGGCGTGATCGTCAATCCGGACGAAGAAGCACGGCTCGCGCGGCGCGAGACGATCCAGCGCCTGTCCGCCGCGATCGCGGGCGGCATCGACGCATGTACGACCCCCGAATAAACGACGTCATCGCCCGTCGGATTCGACGATTTTCATCCAGCCAGGAGCATCACCATGAAGAAGAATCTGCTCGCATCCTCCGCATTGCTCGCGCTCGCCGTTCCGTTCGCCGCGCACGCGGCCGGCTGCGGGAAGCCGCGCAGCGCGTTCGACCAGGTGTATTGCACGAGCACGCAGTTCTCGCAGTCCGACCGAGATCTCAACGACGAATACGGCCGGCTGCGCAAGCAACTGAGCGGCGATCAACAGGCGACGCTGAAGGCCGGCCAGCTCGCGTGGCTGAAACAACGCGACGCGCAGTGCAGCGAGGCGCGCGGCAGCAGCTACCTCGTCGATATCCAGTGCGCGAACGACATGACGCAGTCGCGGCTGTCGTTCCTGCGCGAGCGTGAACGCGAATGCTCGAGCACCGGGTGCGTGACGTCGAAGCTCGGCGAGTAAGGTCGGACAGTCACACGGCATACTGCAATCGATCACACGGGGCACGCATGGCACCGAACACGACGACGATCGACATCCGCGCGGCCACATCCGCCGACGCACCGACCATCGCCGACATCCACGTCGCATCGTGGCAGGCCACCTACACGGGTATCATGCCGGCCCCGTTCCTCGCCGGTCTCTCGGTCGAAAAACGCACGATCTTGTGGCGCGGCGCGCTCGACGCCGGTCGCCCGCGTGTCGCGCTCGCATTCACAGGCGACGACGCGGCAGGCTGGATCGCCTATGGTCCGACGCGCGATGCCGACAAGGATCATGCGTGGGGTGAAATCGAAGCGATCTATCTGCATCCGTCGCATTGCGGGCAAGGCATCGGCGCGGCGCTGGTCGAGCATGCATGCCGATCGCTGCACGCCGCGGGTCACGCATGGGTATCGCTCTGGGTACTCGTCGAAAACCGTCGTGCAAGAGCATTCTATGAACGGGAGGGCTTCGTCTCCGAAGACGACGTCAAGACCTTCGAGATCGACGGAACGCCGATCGAAGAAGTGCGCTACTGGCGCGCACTTCCTTGACCGGCTTCGTCGACACACGCAGCACTCACAGAAACCACCGATACTCCCGCGCGCCAATCTCGTTGCGAAAATCCAGCTCCTCTTGCCGCTTGTTCTCGCAGTACACCATCACGAACTCGCTGCCGAGCCTGTCGCGCACGGCCGGATGATCCTGCATCGCGGCCACCGACGACAGCATCTCCTTCGGAAAATCGATGCCGCTGCCGCGATCCTCGTTGAGCGGCGCGATCGGCTCGAGCCGCGCATCGAGCCCGTACTCCATCCCGCTGAGGATCGCAGCAAGCACCAGGTACGGGTTCGCATCCGCGCTCGCGAGCCGGTGCTCGATCCGCAGATTGCGTGCGTCCGACTCAGGAACCCGGATGCAGGCGTCGCGATCCTCGAAACCCCAGCTCGCGCGGCTCGCCGCGTTCACCATCGACCCGTAGCGCCGGAACGCATTGTGATTCGGCGCGAACACGGGCATGCAATGCGGCAACCGCATGCCGCAACGGCCGCTGTCCGTCCGCCGCCAGCAGGTTGTGCCCCGCCTCGTCGTACAGGCTCACGTGCACGTGCATCCCGCTGCCCGGCGCGTGCAGGTACGGCTTGCCCATGAAGCTCGCGCGATAGCCATGCCGCAACGCGACGCCGCGCGTGCTGCGGCAGAACAGCGCCGACCAGTCGGCCGCGCGCAGCGCGTCGTCGGTATGCCCGAAATTGATCTCGAACTGACCGGGGCCGAGCTCCGCGGTGATCACCGTCGCATCGACGCCCTGCTCGCGCGCGGCGTCGACCATCTCGTGCAGCACGTCGGAGAAGCGCGACAGGCGTTCGATATGCATGTTCGGCTGATCGTCGCGGTCGTCGCTCAGGCGGTCGCGCGGATACTGCGGCATGCCTTGCTCGAGCTGCGCGGCAAACAGGTAGAACTCGAGCTCGAAGGCGACGACCGGCCGGATGCCGCGCGCCGCGAACCGTCGCAGCACGCGCGCGAGCACCTCGCGCGGCTCGAATTCGATCGGGGAATCGGTGCCGTCGGAGCTGATCAGCATCTGCGCGAGCGGCTGCCGCTCCCAGCGCACCGGCTTCAGCGTGCCGGGGATCAGGCGGCGCGGCGCATCGGGATCGCCGTCGTTGAAGCAGTAATCGCCGATCTTGTAGAGGCCGCCCTGCGTGCCGAGCAGCACGCAGTTCTGCGGCAGCCTCAGCAGCGCGCCCGACGCGATTTTCTCGAGCGCGTCGATCGGATAGCGCTTGCCGTAGAAATGCCCTGGGAGATCGAGGCAGATCAGGTCGACATAACGGATCTCGGGATGCGCCTGCCGGAATGCGCGGACTTCACCGACCAGCGCGGGAACGACGTCAGCCATGTCTCATCCTTTCCATGTCTCGTATGGCGGCGCCGCAGCGCGGCGAACCGGGTTCATGCGGCGCACGTTGCAACGCATGCCGCAGGTCGATCAGTACTGCAAACAGGCTGCGTGGCGCGGCGGCCTCCGACATCGCCCGCCCCGCCGGCCACTCAGGTGAACACCCAGATCACGCGGGTCGGCGCATCGGTCAGGTTCGCATACCGGAAGCGCTTGTGCGCGGGAAGCTGAAATGCATCGTTCGGGCCGAGCGTGACCGGCGTGTCGTCGCCGTCGAGCCAGATCGTCAGTTCTCCTTCGAGCACGAAGCCGCCCTGCTCGTCGCTGTCGTCGACCGGCCGCTCGCCGCTGCTCGCGCCCGGCGCGAGATGGCTTTCGAGGATCGAGAAGCGCGAACGCATGTTCGGCGACACGAGGATGTCGGTAATGCCGGCCGCGTAATACACGGTGCGGCGTTCGTCGGGCCGCGTGACCCACGGCACGCTGCGCGGCTTGCTCAGGCTGTAGAAATACGTGGTCGGTACATCGAGCGCCTCGCCGATCGCGGTGAGATCCGCGACTGTCGGACGCGACAGCCCGCGCTCGACCTGCGACAGAAAGCCGACCGAGCGGCCGATCCGTTCGGCGAGATCGTTCAGCGTGACCTTGCGATGCTTGCGCAGGTCGCGGATCAGGATCGCCAGACTTTCTATCTCTTCCTGTTCGTTCATGATGGATTCCGGTGCAATCAAACGGTATCGCGCAGACGGTACCAGGCCTTGCCGATCGCTTCGAGCGGTGCGGCCAACCGGTCGCCGCCCGGAAAGCGCGGGTTGCGGATGCGCTGGTACTGCGCGAGCAGGCGGGCGTCGCCGAGCACGGCGTCGGCCACCGCGCGCGCGCCGGCGAGCGTCGGCAGCACGCCGTGCCCTGAAAAGCCCTGCAGCCAGAAACGCTGCCCGTGGCGGCCGATGTCCGGCGTGCGGCGCATGCTGATGTCGATGTGACCGCCCCACGCGTAGTCGAGCGGCACGCCGGCCAGTTGCGGGAACACGCGTTCGAGGTGCGGGCGCGTCGCCGCCGCGATATCGGCCGGGATGCCGCCGAGATACGTGCAGCCGCCGCCGAACAGCAGCCGGTTGTCGGGGCTCAGGCGGAAATAGTCGGGCACGAACTGGTTGTCGATCACGCAGCTGTTGCGCGGCAGCAGCGCACGCGCGACGTCGGGCGCGAGCGGCGCCGTCGCGACCTGGTACGTGCCGACCGGCAGCAGCCGGCGCGCGAGGTCGCGATCGAGCCGGTCGACGTACGCATTGCAGGCGAGCACCAGCACGTCTGCACGCACTTCGCCACACGCCGTGCGGGCGACGTGGCCGCCCGCCGTCTCGCGACAGTCGAGCACGCGGCTCCGTTCGAAGATGCGGCCGCCCGCGCGCTCGATCGTCAGCGCGAGGCCGAGCGCGAGCTTCAGCGGGTTCAGGTGGCCGGCCTCCGGATCGTGCAGCGCGGCGAGATAGCGCGTGCCGCCGATCCATTCGGGCATCTCGTCGCGCCCGATCACGCGCAGCCGATCGTAGCCCCACCGCTCGGCCGCCTCGTCGCGCGCTTGCGCCAGCATCGCGACGCGCCGCGGCCGCACCGCGGCCCACAGGCTGCCGGGCCGGTAGTCGATGTCGAAACCGTGCCGCGCCGGCAGTTCGCGCACCTCGGCCGCCGCCCAGCGCATGCTGTCCCACAGCAGGCGCGCGCCGTCGCGGCCGAGCGCATCCTCGAGCGGCTGCATGTCGCACGACCAGCCGAGCAACGCCTGTCCGCCGTTGCGGCCCGATGCGGCCCACGCGACGCGGCTGGCTTCGAGCACGACGACGCGCTTGCCGGCAAGCGCGAGCCGCAGCGCCGTATGCAGGCCGCTGAAGCCCGCGCCGACGACCAGCACGTCGGCGTCGACGCGTTCGTCCAGCGCCGGCCGATGCGGGATCGGCGCCGGATAGGTGCCGGCGTAGTAGCTTGCGACGTGACGGTCGGACTGCACGAACATGCGGGCTCCCGTGAAAATTTCGCCATGAAATTTCATGAAAAACTAGCATGACAATTTCATGCAGGCAAGCGGGGGACCGACGTTCATGTCGTCAGAGGAAATAGTCCGACGAACTAAAGTTGCACTCTGTTCAGGCGAGTTCGAGACTGGAAGGAACGACTCCGCTCCAGGCCCTTACCGAAGCCGCCCCCAGATTGATCGCCGTCGCCGTCATCGACATCAGCAGCGTCACGCCCAAGCCGGCGGCGAGGTAAAGCACCTCCGCCGCCAACCCTGGGACCGGCTTGAAAACGCCGGGCGGGCCACACGCTTGCTGCGCAACGCCAGGCGCGTGTCTATGCCGCGCGTACGTATAGCCGCCATTGTCCAGCGCCGGAACGCGCGCGGCGCGTCTAAAACCGGTGAATGATGCCCGCACCGAACGCGAACTGGTTCCCGGTCGACGACGGCGCGGAGTTGAACCCGTCACCCAGCGTCGCTGTCGCGTCGACGATGCTGCCCGCGCCGCTCGTGCCGAGCGTCTTGCCCTTCGCGTGCTGATATGCTTCAAGCAGGTACAGCCCCGTGCGCTTCGACAGCGAGTAATACTGCGACAGGTTGAACTGGTGATACTGCGCGCTGTCCGTGATGCCGTTCGCCTCGGTCGCACGCGTGTACGCATAACCTGCGCCGAAATCCCACACAGCCGACGGCTTCCAGTGCAGCACCGCGCCGGCCGTGTTGAAAATCGCGGTGTTGACGAACTTCGACGCCGTGCCCGGGATGTATTCGGTGTTGGTGTACGTGGCCGTCGCATCCCACGCGTCGCTGATCCGGTAGCTCAAGCCCACCGCGAACCGCTGCTGCGCCTTCGCGGTCTGGTAGCCGTTCGTGAGCGCCGACACACCTACCTGCGCGCCGCCGTTCGACGTCGTCGAATTCGCGCCCCACGTGCCGCCGGCCGTATTCGAATTGTTCACGCGCTCGAACGCGACGCCGACGCCGAACGGGCCGGCCGCGTACTGGATGCCGGCTGCCCATGTCGAGCCGGCATTGGTGCTGCCGGCCACGCCGCCGAGCGAATACGAGCCGCTCAGCGTCAGCCCGTACCATTTCGGCGACGTGTATTCGAGTGTGTTGTTCGCGCGGTAGATCGTGTCGAGCCCGTCGACGTCGCCCGGGTGCGCGCCGTAGTAGCCGGTGATCCACGTCGTCGGGCTGAACGCCGACATCGTCTGGTAGTACGACGCGTACTGCCGTCCCGCGCTCAGCGTGCCGTAGGTCGCATGGGTCAGGCCGACCCACGCCTGCCGCCCGAACATCGCATCGGTGTACTGCGTCGCGCCGGTGCCCGAGTTGAAACCCGATTCGAGCGTGAAGATCGCCTTCGTGCCGCCGCCGAGATCCTCCGCACCCTTCAAGCCGAAACGGCTGCCGGCCCACACGCCCTGGTTCATCCTGACCACCGACTTCCCGCCGCTCGTCGAGCCGAGCGCCGTCGCGTTGCTCTGGTAGCCGATCCCGTTGTCGACGATCCCGTACAGCGTGACGCTGCTCTGCGCGAACGCCGGTGCGGCCGCCGCCATCGCGATGGCGGTCAGCGCGACCTGTGATGCCTGCTTCTTCATCGATCCGTCTCCTTCCTTGCCTTGTTGAATGTATGAGTTGTCGTGATCAGCGCGTACCGCCGTCGGGTCACGGACGATACGCATGCCAGCCGTTTCCGCCCTTGCAAACGAGTTGCGAACCCTGGGCCTGACATTGCGCTTCGTAACCCGGCGAGTACAGCCGTTCGCCGGCCCAATGCAGGTCGACGAACGGGTCGGCCTTCGGCGTATCGGCGACGAAGTTCGCCGCGTCGTCGGTGCTGCCCGTGCCCGTGTAGCGCGCGGTAGCCGGATACGGGAACACCGGACGCGTGCGCGTCGCATTACCGTTCCCGTCGGCGATCGATGCCACGATCTGGCCCGGCGTCGCGCCCGTCTCGGTCCACGCCATCAGCGGCGACAGGATGTCGAACACGTTCGGCCCCTGCCCGCCGCCGCAGTGCGCAACGCCCGGGAACAAGTAGAAGCGCGCGAAGCGGTCGACTCTTGCGTCGCCCATGTAGCGCTTCATCGCTTCGTAGTACTCGATGCTCGACCGCGGCGAGATATGCTGGTCTTCCAGGCCGTGCCACATCAGCAGCTTGCCGCCGCGCCCGGCGAACCGGCTCAGGTCAGGATCGGTCGCGGCCAGGTAGTTCGACACCGGTACCGTCTTCGCGAATCCGTCGAGCGTGAACTTCAGATCGCCGATGGCGGCGGACGGATACGATGCGTTGTAGTAGTCGAGATAGCGCAGGAACGGCAGCACGAAGCCGATCGTGCCGCTCTGTGCGGTGGCAGTCGCCGGCACGAACAGCGTCCAGTTCAGCTCGGAGCCCCATTCGCGCGAGACGAGCGGCTCGAGCCGCGTGCCGTCCGCGGTCGTCGCGCCGTCGTGAATCCGGCGAACGACGTCGGCTTCCTGCGGCGTCAGGCAGGTCGCGGTGGACTGGCCTTGCGCGCAGACGATCGTCGCGGGATCGAACCGGCACGCGCGCGGGTTATCGATCACGCCGTCGATCACGCCATCCAGCCCGTCGCACGCCTTCAGCACGGCCGCGTGCAGCATCGGCAGCTTGCCGGCGAGCAGGATCGCGTTGCCCGTCTTCGGGTCGGTGTTGACCGCGTTCGGCCATGCATGGTGGAACGTGTTCTGCACGATCAGGTCGTTCGCCGGCGCACCAGCGGCGATGCCATCGAAATCGTCGGGAAAGCGCTGCGCCTCCATCAGCGCCTCGCGGCCGCCGTCCGAGCAGCCGTCGAAGTACGCATAGCGCGCGGGCCGTGCATAGAACTTGCCGATGATTGCCTTCGCGACCTGAGCCGTCGCGTGTTCGGCGCGATAGGCGAAGTCGAGCTTCGCCTTCGGGTCGAGTGCCCAGGAGCCGTCGTTGCCCCCTTCGTGGCCCATGTCGGTCGCAGCCATCGCGATCGTCCCGTTCGTCACCGGCACGCACGTCGATGCCATCGGCGCGTTGACGGACAGGTTGCCGCACAGGCCGCCGCAACCCGTCTGCAGGTAACGCTGCGTCCAGCCCCGCGTCGGCAGTTGCAGTTCGAACAGCGACGCGCCCGGGCCGATCGTCCCCTTCACGTCGCACACCGGCGCCGGCAACGTATTGTTACCGACGACCGTGCCGGCCGGCAGCAGCACCGCCGACGTGATCGTGACGGTGCCGTCGGTCACGCCGCTCAGGTCGAGCGCCGCGACCGACGGGCACGACATCGCGGGCATCACCGCGGGAAGATTCGCGAGCCCGGCCGTGCCCGCTGCATTCGCCGCATTCGGCCAGCCCGTCAACGCAGCACACAGCCATACGAGGCCGATCGCCAGCGCCCTGGTCAGTGCATCGCACGTTGCGCGTTTCGCGCGATGCCATGCGCGCCTCATCCACCCTGCCCTGCAGTTCGTCTGCATGCCTGTCTCCTGTCTTTCTGCTGGATATGCCGCTCGCCCGGGCCGGGCTGCGCGGCGAATTGTATTGATTCTTCGATAGATCGCGCGATCCGGACTGCCACTCACCACTTCATCAGCATAACTAATCTCGTCGCGAGAACCCGTTGCGAAGAACGGTGAATCCCATCCGATTCGTTTATCGATCCGGCCGCATCGGCGTTATGCAGGCTCCATCCCGTGTTCCCGCTTGATGTGTTCGACTTGCGGCGACGCCAGATACGCGAGGAACCGCGTCGCGGCCGCGCGATCGTGCGTGACGGCCAAGACCGCGGCGGCGAACACCGTCACCGCCTGCACCGCGGCGGGCAGCGCGCCGACAACGGCGACGCCCGGCACGTGCATCAGCTCGCTCATCTGCTGAAAGCCGAGCTCGACGTCGCCGGATGCGATCAACGCGCCGACCGGCACGCCCGGCGAGGCCTGTACGATGCGCGGCGCGATCGCGTCGGCGATGCCCCAGCGGGCGAACAGGCGCATCAGGTGCGTGCCGCTCGGCCCGGTCGAATAACCGATCCGTCCGGCGCGCAGGATCGCATCGCGCAACGCAGCTTCGGTAGCGATGTCCGGCCGTGGCGCGCCGCTCGCGACCGCGACCGCGATGCCCGATCGCGCGACGTCCACGCGGCTGCCCGGCTCGACGTGGCCATCCGCCGCGAGTCGCTCGATCGCATCGGACGCGAGCACGACGACATCGAACGGCTCGCCGTCGCGCACGCGTCGGACGGCGTCGACGCCGCCGACCGACGTAATCGCGACGCGCGTGCCCGTGTCGCGCTCGTAAGCGGCGGCCAGCCGCGCGAGCACCGGCCGCGTCGCCATCGACGAAATGCCCGTGACGGCCACGGCCGCTTCCGGTGCCTGCATCATCGCGTCCGCCCGCATCAGTCGATGTAGCGCAGGCCGGCCTGCCGCAGCGGCTCGCGCATGTCGTACATGTCGAGGCCGAGCACGCCGGACGCGAGCTTCGCGCGCTTCGCCGCTTCGTTCGCTTCCCGGGCCGCCGCCTTCTCGAGCACCTGCGCCGCGCGCACGCCCGGCACCACGGCCACGCCGTCGTCGTCCGCGACGATCACGTCGCCAGGATGAACCAGCGCACCCGCACAAACGACGGGCACGTTCACCGAACCGAGCGTCGCCTTGATCGTGCCTTTCGCCGAAATCGCCTTGCTCCAGACCGGGAACTGCATCGCCTCGAGCACCGCGACGTCGCGCACGCCGGCATCGATGATCAGCGCGTGCGCGCCGCGTGCCTTGAAGCTCGTCGCGAGCAGGTCGCCGAAATAGCCGTCCGTGCAATCCGCGGTGATTGCCGCGACGACCACGTCGCCGGGCCGGATCTGTTCGGCTGCCACGTGCATCATCCAGTTGTCGCCCGGATGCAGCAGCACCGTGACGGCCGTGCCCGACGCCTGCGCACGCGGATAGATCGGCCGCATGTAGGGCTTCAGCAGCCCCGTGCGGCCCATCGCCTCGTGCACCGTTGCCGAGCCGAGCGCGCCGAGCCGCGCCGCCACATCCTGATCCGCACGCTGGATCGTGCGATACACCACGCCGAGTTCGGTCATAATCAAAGCCCCTTCGCTTTCAGTTGCGCATCGAGACGCGGATACACGCGCCGCGCATTGCCTTCGTAGATCTTGTGACGCGCTCGAGCATCGAGCGACGACGCTTCGATGTAGCGCTTCGTGTCGTCGTAGTAGTGACCGGTCTCCGGGTCGATGCCGCGCACCGCGCCGATCATCTCGCTCGCAAACAGGATGTTGTCGACCGGAATCACGCCGGTCAGCAGGTCGATGCCGGGCTGGTGATACACGCATGTATCGAAGAACACGTTGTTCAGCAGATGGTCGTTCAGCAGCGGCTTCTTCAGCTCCTGCGCGAGCCCGCGGAACCGTCCCCAGTGATACGGCACCGCCCCGCCGCCGTGCGGGATCACGAAGCGCAGCGTCGGAAAATCGCGGAACAGGTCGGAGGTCAGGCACTGCATGAACGCCGTGGTGTCGGCGTTCAGGTAGTGCGCACCGGTCGTGTGGAAGCACGCGTTGCAGCTCGTGCTCACGTGGATCATCGCGGGAATGTCGTACTCGACCATCTTCTCGTAGATCGGGTACCAGTAGCGATCCGACAGCGGCGGGCTCGTCCAGTGGCCGCCGGACGGATCCGGATTCAGGTTGATCGCGACGTTACCGTATTCCTCGACGCAACGCACGAGCTCCGGAATGCAGGTCGCGATATCGACGCCCGGGCTTTGCGGCAGCATCGCGGCCGGCACGAAGCGATCGGGAAACAGTCGATGGACGCGATGGCACAGCTCGTTGCACACGGCCGCCCACGTGCTGGACACCGCGAAATCGCCGATGTGATGCGCCATGAAGCTCGCGCGCGGGCTGAAGATCGTCAGGTCCAGGCCGCGCTCGCGCATCAGCCGCAACTGGTTGTGCTCGATCGATTCGCGCAGTTCGTCGTCGCTGATGTTCAGCTCGGCCACCTTCGGTTGCTCCGACGGACTGCCGAGCGCGGCGATCTGGCGATTGCGCCACGTTTCCAGCGCTTTCGGCGCGGTGGTGTAGTGGCCATGGATGTCGATGATCATTGATGCTCCTGCGTTTGATGAGGTGTCCGGCACCCTGCCGACGACCGCGCCGGACGGCGGTGTGCGACGTGCGTCAGTGCGCCGGGTTTTCGAGTTCCTGCGGTTCGGGCACGGCCTCACGCTGCGTCGTCACGATCGCGATCGCTGCCAGCACGGCCGGCACCGCGAGCATCGACAGGATCGCGTCGAACTTCCAGCCGAACCCGAGCAGCGCGCCGCCGATCGCCGAGCCGAAGATGCTGCCGAAGCGGCCCATTCCGAGCATCCAGCTCACGCCAGTTGCGCGTGCAACCGTCGGATAGCGACCGGGCGCGTACGCGTTCAGCCCGGTCTGCGCGCCGCTCATGCAGAAGCCGGCCGCGAACACCAGCAGCGCGAGAGACGACGACAACGCACCGGCCCATGCGAGCAAGGCCACGCACAGCCCGCCGCCGAGATACGCGATACCGATCACCGGCGCCGGCCGTACGCGATCCATCAGCCAGCCCACCCCGATCGCGCCGATCGTGCCGCCAATCTGGAACATTGCCGTCACGTTCGCGGCCGTGCTGACGGACAGGCCCGCGTCCTTGATCAGCGTGGGCAGCCAGCCGGTCAGCAGGTAGATCACCAGCAGACCCATGAAATAGGTGATCCACAACGACAACGTCACGCGGCCATAGCCTTGCGAGAACAGCACGCCGATCGGCTTGCGCGTCGGCAGTGGCGGCTCGTTCGACACGAACGTCTCGTTGCCGCTGAATCGACCGCCGCACACCCGGTTCAGCAGCGCGCCGATGCGCTGCGACGGCGCGCCGCGCACGGCCAGCAGCCGCGCCGATTCGGGCAGCAGCCAAAGCTGAAGCGGAATCAGCAGCAGCGGCAGCGCGCCGCCGAACAACAGCACGGAGCGCCAGCCGTGCAGCGGAATCAGCCAGCCGGCGACGAAACCGATCAGCGCCGAGCCGAGGTTGAAGCCGGTAAACATCACGGTGATCATCAGCGCGCGCATCCGCTGCGGGGCGTACTCCGACAACAGCGTCGTCGTGTTCGGCATCGCCGCGCCCAGACCGATGCCGGTCAGTAGCCGCAGCATCGCCATCTCGAACGGCGAGTGCGCGTGCGCGGTCAAGATCGTGAACACGCAGAACAGGAAGACCGACGCGATCAGCACGCGCTTGCGCCCGAACCGGTCGGCGCTCGGGCCGGCCAGCAGCGCGCCGATCACGAGTCCGATCGGCGCCGCGCTCATCACGAGGCCGAACTCCGGCCGCGAGATCGCCCAGTCGCGAATCACCGACGGCGCGACGAACCCCATGATCGCGACGTCCATCCCGTCGGCGATCACGACGAGGCAGCACAGCACGACCAGCAGCCACTGGTAACGCGACACCGGCCGCTCGTCGATGAACGACTTGATGTCGATTGTCTTTCCACTTGCCATCATGACTCTCCTGTCTCCTTGGCGACGATCGATCTATTGATTCGTCATCCTATTTATAGGGTTTGGCACGCTTCCGGCGTGTCGGCCTTCCGGCCCCGCAGGCGCCGCGATCCCGCGCGCGCCTTCGTCCTGCGTTACGTGTTGCCCGGCGTGTCCGCGCCGTCCCAGCCGAGCGGCCCGGCGCTCTTGCCGGCCACCGAGTACAGCGCGCCCGGCGCGTTGCGCGTGCGCTGGAAATCCTCCAGCGATTCGCCACGCATCGCCGCGTAGATATGCAGGTTCGATACGCCCGTCACCGCGCCGAGCTTTTCGAGCAGGAAGAAGATCACGCCGTAGCGCAGCAGGCCGAGCCAGTCGCGCCGGCGGATCAGGTCGCGCTCCTCCGTGCTGAGGCCCGCCGCGGCAAAGCTCGCCTCTGGGTCGCTCACGAACTGCGCGCGATGCGCGGGCTCGATCATCCGGTGCAGATAGTCGTTGATCCCGTACGCACGCACGGCCCGCTCGATCGTGAACGGATAGGTGCCGGGCAGTTGTTCGACGCCGGCGAGTTCGGCCGCGATCCGCTGCCGGTGACGCTCGGCCGCCGCCTCGTCGACGTCGGTGTCCGCCGGCTCGTAGACGGCCGTCGCGATCCCCGTCATCGACGGCAGGTAGTAGCCGCGGTGCCGGCACACGACGCCCGCCGGCAACGCGCCGCGCATCGTGAGCCACATCACGACCTCGGCGCCTTCGAAGCCGCCGAGCGCCGCGTATTCGCCGAGCGGCATGCCAGCCAGGCGCTCGGGGTCGCGCTCGAGCAGATCGAGGAAACGCGCGTCCCATTCGGGATTGTTGAAGCCCGAACGCTCGCCGTGCACCTGATGCGACAGTCCTCCGGTCGCGACGATCGCGACGCGCAGGTCCTCCGGAAAGCTTTCGATCGCGCGGCGCAGCGCCTGGCCGAGCCGGTAGAAGCGGCGCGCGGACGGCACCGGCAACTGCAGCACGCCCATCTGCAGCGGCACGAGTTGCACCGGCCAGTCGGGGCGGTGCGGACACAGCACCGACAGCGGCGAAAAGCAGCCATGGTCGAGCGGCTTGTTCTGGAAGAACGACATGTCGAACTCGTCGGCCATCAGCGACTGGCCGATATGCGCGGCGAGTGCAGGATGGCCGGCGATCGGCGGCAGGTCGCGCGCGCCGCCGCCTTCGTCCGCCGGATGCCACTGCGGCCCGACGCCGAGCGAGAACGCCGAGTAGTGATCGAAGAAGAACGACGTCACGTGGTCGTTGTAGATGAACAGCAGCACGTCGGGACGCTTGTCGGCGAGCCACGCGGCCAGCGGCGCGAAGTTTTCGAAGATCGGCGCCCAGACCGGATCGTCGCGCTTGTTCTTGTCGAACGCGAACCCGATCGTGGGCGTGTGGGAGGCCGCGATGCCTCCGATAATCCGTGCCATGCCAATGCTCCTTCGTGGTGCTCTGATGCGGTCCGGCCGTGCCGGCCGTTGCCGATTGAATGCGTGCGCGTTCGCTCGCTACGCGCGCCCGTGCGGCTGCGGCGCAAGGCTGCGCTTGACGACCAGCGCGAGCGGAACGGCGAATACGAAATGCGACATGAACCCGCCGATGATCACGTTCGGGTCGAAATAGTTCGGATGATTGCTCGACGCGATCATGATCAGCGCGTGCATCACGATCCATGCGACGATCGCGAAGAACAGCGCGACGAACGTCGCCTCGAAGCCGCGCCGCCGGAACCACGGCCAGATCGCCGCGAACACGATGCCCCACGACAGCGCGAACACGAAATGGATCGCCGTGCCGATGAAGTATGCGCCGATGCCGAGCGCATCCTGTGCGGCCTTGCCGAACACGAGCCCCGTCGCGTTGCGCGGGATGCCGGCGAGCGGCATCAGGTGCTGCGCGCCGACCCACACGAGCGCCTCGTAAACCCAGATCAGCACCGCGCCTGCGAAGCCGCCGCGAATGCCCGCGCGGATCGTGTCCGACAGCCGCGTGCTGCGCGCCGATGCGCCCGCCGATGCGCCGGCTCCAATGATGTGCTGTCGTCCCATTACGCTGCCTCGCTCGTAGTTGCAGGGGCCGCGTCGCACGCCAGCCCCTTTTCGTGATCGGACGAACAATGAATCAGATGGCGGTCCGATGTGCCGGCAACCGCGTGCTTGCGGCGCCCGGGATTGAAATTACTCAGCCGCAGGCGCTGCAACACAGTCCGGGAAAACCCTTATATTCGGGAGAAACCGCCTATCCGGCAAGCTTTCAACCGGCACGCGAACCGCGCCTCCGATGGCCCGGAAGCCCGCCGGATATGGCGCGCGCGCGTCGGCGTTCGGCGGCGCACGCGCCGCAACCGGTCGCCCGGCGATTCGCCGCCGATAAATAAAACAGATGGCTCGACAAGCACGACGCAAGCTGCGCGGCCACCGTTCCGGTAAAGTCGTTCAACCCGCTGCATCGCCGGCGCGGGCCGTACGGCTGCACGCATGTCGCGCGTGCCGCCGCCGGCGACGCACACTGCCCGAATGCCCATGGACAACACCGAACTTCCGAACCTCGCCTGCCTGTACGCAGTGCGGCGCGTTGCCGAGACGGGCAGCGTGAGCCGCGCCGCCGCGACGCTGTTTCGCGCGCAGTCGGCCGTCACGCGCGCGGTGCAGGAACTCGAAGCGGCCGTCGGCGCAGCGTTGTTCGATCGCAAGCCGTCCGGCATGCTCGCAACGCCGGTCGGTCGTGCTGTGCTCAAGCGCGGCGAACGCGTGATCGCGGAACTCGGCGCGCTCGCGAACTGGTGTGCGCTGCGCCAGTCGCGCCGCCGCGCGTCAGCCGACAGCGGCCTGCCCGCGTATCTGCTCAACACGCGGCGGCTCCAGCTGTTCTCGACGCTCGCGCGGCACCGGCACATGCCGAGCGCCGCGCGTGCGCTCGGCGTCACGCAGCCGGCCGTCAGCAGCGCGATCAGGATTCTCGAGAGCGGCGCGGGTTTCGCGCTGTTCCATCGACATCCGCGCGGCCTGCTTCTGACGGCCGACGGCGAGACGTTCCTGCTGCACGTGCGGCGCGCGCTGAACGAACTGCGGCACGTCGCGGACGACGTCGCCGCGCTGCACGGCAGCATCCAGGGCATCGTGACCGTCGGTGCGCTGCCGCTCGGCCGCACGCTGATACTGCCCGAAGCGGTCGCGCGCGTCGTCACGCGCTTTCCGAAGGTGCGCGTGATCACCGACGAAAGCGCCTACGAGGCGCTCGTGGCCGGCGTGCGCGCGGGCGACGTCGACTTCATCCTCGGTGCGTTGCGCCCGAGCGATCCGGCGAGCGACCTCGAAAACGAGCGGCTGATGTCCGAGAACCTCGTCGTGCTCGCGCGGCACGATCATCCGCTCGCCGGCGTCCGGAACCTCGGGCTCGCGAGCCTCGCCGGCGCGCAATGGATCCTGCCGCGCAGCCACTCGCCCGCGCGCGGGCTGTTCGAATCGCTGTTCCGGCGCATGAAACTCAAGCCGCCGATGCCGACGGTCGAAAGTGCCGACCTCGCGGTGATTCGCGGCCTGCTGCTGCATAGCGACATGCTCGCGGTGCTGTCCGCGCAGCAACTGCGCTACGAATGCGACGCGGGGTTGCTGGCCGTGCTCGATGTGCCGATGCGCGAAACGGCCCGCGACATTGGACTGATGACACGCACCGGCAGCCCACCGTCGCCGGCGGCACGCGCGTTGATCGATGCGATCCGTGTGGTCGCGACCGAAGTCGCGCGCGCGCCGCACGCTACAGCCGCTGCGCGATAACGAAAGCGCATGGCTGCCGCGCCGGATTCGCATCGCGCCCGCCCCATGCGTTGCCGCACAATTCGATCGATATACGCTGCGGCTGCCGGCCGAAGCGCGACGCTGCCGTCACGCGTCGCGATACCGGACGGCCAGCCCGCGCATCACCTTCATCAGGAGCGACACGCATGATCGACCCGACGATAGCGTTCATCGGCTTCGGCGAAGCGGGCAGCCTGCTCGGCGGCGCACTCGCCGCGCGCAACGTCCGCGTGACGATGTACGACCGGCAACTCGACGATGCAAGGACGGCGAGCGCGATGCGCGACAAGGCTACGCGCGTGCATGTCGAAGCCGCGTCGACGGTTGCCGCCGCGATCCGCGACGCGCACTGGATCGTGTCGGCCGTGACGGCGTCGTCCGACGCGGAAGTCGCCGCCGTGGTCGCCGCGCACATCCGGGCGGACCAGACGTTCATCGACATCAACTCGGTATCGCCGGCGCGGAAGCAGCACGGCCAGCAGTTGATCGAAGCCGCCGGCGGCCGTTATGTCGAAGCGGCGGTGATGGCGCCCGTGCCGCCGCACGGCCTCGCAGTGCCGATGCTGCTGGCCGGTCCGTCGGCCGATGCGGTCGCACGCGAGCTGACCACGCTGGGCTTCGCTGCACGGGCCGTGTCGACACGCGTCGGCGCCGCGTCGGCCGCGAAAATGTGCCGCAGCGTGATGATCAAGGGGATCGAGGCGCTCACCGTCGAATGCCTGAGCGCGGCCCGCGCGTATGGTGCGGACGCTCTGGTGCTCGCGTCGCTGCGGCAGACCTTCGACACGTTCGCGACGCGGCCCGATCTGCCCGGCTACCTGATCGGCCGCGTCGCCGAGCATGGCCGCCGGCGCGCGGCCGAGATGCGCGAAGTGTGCGACACGCTGCGCGAAGGCGGCGTTGCGCCGGAGATGAGCGAAGCATGCGCTCGCGTGCAGGACGGATTCATCGACAGGATGGCCGCCCACGGGCTCGACTACCACGCGCTGCTGCCGTTCGACTGGAAGGCCGTGCTCGACCGGCTGGGTAATCGGCCGGTGTCGGCGCCGACACCGCCCACGTACGGCGCCGGTCGCGATGACTAAGCGGCGGCAGCGCCGCATCGCTCGGGTTCAATGCGCCGGGGCACGCCAACGGGGCCAGCGTTGCGACCACCCCTGGCCCATGGAGACCGGTGAGCAATGCGATCCGTGCCTGAAACCAGGAGTGCGCGACCCGCAGCGGGCTGCGTCGGAGAATGCAATTGCCGGCGTCCTCGTCCGATACATGTCCTCACGCAACACAATCCGGTTCCAGTCCAAACACATTCGCCTGCGTCGCAGAAATCGCGCAACTCCAGTTCACGCATCGACTTTTCCAATCGTTTGTTTGGAAGTTTTGGAAGTCCACATGCACTCCGATGAGTTGCGTCGCACCAGCGAAGCTTGATACACCGGCCTTCCCAAGCATTCCAAAAGAGGAGAGCAATTCCAGTTTCGTCGGCCTCCACGGAAATGAAAGGCACGCCGATTGCGCACGCGGCACGGCGCCGCCGACACCCGTGTCTTTCGCCGCGTGCGGGCCGATAATGAATCCATGCGCGCTCTTGCCCGCGGCTTCCCGGCGCGCACCGCCCCGGTCGCGAAGGCCGGCCCGCCACGCATCGACACAAGGAGGTACCGCCGCATGACCACCCCATTCAGACTGGGCGACCACGTCCGCTGGAATTCCGAGGCCGGCTACGTGACCGGCACGATCGTCGCGATCCACACCGCCGACTTCGACTACAAGGGCCATCGCCATCGCGCGTCGCCCGACGATCCTCAATACGAAATCAAGAGCGGCCGCACCGACCACGTCGCCGCGCATCGCGGCCGCGTGCTCGAACGCATCGCCGGCAGGGACGACGCATGACGCTCCCGTTCTACACGATCGGCCATTCGAACCGCACGCTCGACGAATTCGTCGACCTGCTCGACACGGTCGAGATCGCGCTGCTCGCGGATATCCGCAAGATGCCGCGCTCGCGCACCCATCCGCAATTCAACGAAGCGACGCTGCCCGACGCGCTCGCCGCCGCCGACATCGCGTACGAACACATCGCCGAACTGGGCGGCCTGCGCGGCAAGTCGCGCGGCGTGCCCGACGACGTCAACGATTTCTGGACGAACCGCAGCTTTCACCGCTACGCGGATTACGCGCTGTCGTCGGAATTTCGAGCGGGCCTCGACCGGTTGATCGCACGGGGGCACGCGCAGCGCTGCGCGATCATGTGCTCGGAAGCCGTGTGGTGGCGCTGTCATCGGCGAATCGTGTCCGACTACCTGATCGCGCGCGGCGAAACGGTGCTGCACATCATGGGCCGCAACCGCGTGGAACCCGCGCGGCTCACGGCCGGCGCCGTGATCCGGGACGACGGCACGATCGTCTATCCGGATGCCGAACGCGGCGATTCGGCGCCGCACGCATGATCGTGCCGCGCCGGCGCACTAGCGTTCGCGCAATGCCTCGGCGGCCCGGTTCAGCGGCTTGACAAGGTAGTCGAACACGGTGCGGCGCCCGGTGCGGATCTCGGCGGTCGCGACCATGCCCGGCAGGATCGGATGCCGCTTGCCGTCGCGGGTTTCCAGATACGCATGCTGCGTGAGCACGTAGACGCGGTAGTAATACACGCGCCGGTCGACCTGGTCTTCGATCGTGTCGGGCGAAATCCGCTCGACCTTCGCCGGCAGCGAGCCGTAGATCGACGATTCGAACGCCGTGATCTTCACGGTCGCGTCCTGCCCCGGATGAACGAACGCGATGTCGCGAGGGCTGAGGCGCGCCTCGATCAGCAACTGATCGTCGAGCGGCACGATTTCCATCAGCATGCCGCCCGGCGGAATCACGCCGCCGACCGTCGACACGCGGATGTCCTTCACGATGCCGCGCGCCGGCGCGCGAATCACGGTTCGTCGCAATTGATCGGCACGGCCTTCGCGAACCTTGAGCAGCGGTTCGAGATCGGCCATCGTCTTCGAGTAGTCGGCTTTCAGCGCGACGTAGTACTCGCTCTGCGCCGCCGCGAGCTTCGTCGAGAATTCGGCAGCCTTCTGCCGCAGCCGGAGCACCTCCACCTCGTTGGTCGCGCCGGTTTTCAGCAGCGGCAACGCAATCCGGAGCTCGTCCTCGGCGAGGCGCAACTGTTCGCGCAGGTTGGCGACGTTCTCGCGAAACGCGCGCCGGTTGGCGACGAACAGCTGACGCTCGCGCGCGGTCACGGCCTTCTCGTTCGCGAGTTCCGCCGGGAAGTCGATGCCGGGCAGGTCGTTCATCTCCGCATACAGCCGCGCGGCGCGGCCCTGCAATGCGGTGATCCGCTCCAGCGTTTCCTCCATCGACGCGCGCGCGAGCACCGGATCGAGCGTCGCGAGCCGCTGGCCCGCGTCGACGACGTCGCCCTCGCGCACCGCCAGCTCCAGCAGGATGCCGCCTTCGAGACTCTGGATGACCTGCCCTTTCGATGCCGGCGTGACCTTGGCTTCGCCGACCGCGACTTCGTCGAGGTTCGCGAACACGGACCACACCAGGAAGATCGCCAGCGCGGCGACGATCAGCCACAGCATCCGCCGGGCGGGTGCCGCTTCGCGCACGCGGTGCGCCGACCACGGAAAATCGCTCATCGCGCCTCTCCCGCCATCTGCGCCGCCACCGGACGCGAGCCGCCGGCCGCCGGCGCCGGCGTGCCGGCGCCGCGCAACGCGGCCAGCACCTCGTCTTTCGGACCGTCGCGCACCACGCGCCCGCCATCGAGCACGATGATGCGATCGACGATCGACAGCACCGGATAACGATGGGTCGCCACGATCAACGTGCGATTGCCCAGCCATTGCTGCAGCCGCTCGACGATCGCCCGCTCGGTCGCCTCGTCGAGCGAGGCGGTCGGCTCGTCGAGCAGCAACACGTTCGGCGAGCGCAGAATCACGCGGGCCAGCATCAGCGCCTGCTTCTGGCCGCCGGACAGGCCAAGGCCGCTTTCGCGCAGCTTCATGTCGAGGCCGTGCGGCTGCCGCAGCAGCAACTGGTCTGCGCACGCGACCTTCATCGCGGCAAGCATCGCGTCGTCGCTGGCGAGCGGATTCGCGATCAGCAGGTTCTCTCGCAGCGTGCCGTAGAAGAGGCTCGATTCCTGCAGCAGCATCCCGACGTCGCGGCGGACATCGGCGACGTCGATCAGCGGCATCGGCGTGTCGTTGAACAGGATGCGCCCCTGCACCGGCGTCGCGAGCCCGCCGAACAGTCTCAGCAGCGTCGACTTTCCCGCGCCGACGCGGCCGAGAATTGCAACCCGCTCGCCGGGCTCAATCGACAGATTCGGAATACTGAGCACCGGCTTTTCCTGCGGATCGAAGCTGTATCCGACCTGCTCGAAGCGATATCGGCCGACGAGCGCCGGCTTGTGATACGCATCGACCGCCGGATCGTGGTCGACCGGCAGCGCGAGCAGGTTGTCGAGCCCCTTCTTGCCCGCCCGTACGTTCTGGATGCGCGACAGCACGGCGGGAATCTGCCCCAGCGGCGCGATCGTGCGGCTCGTCAGGATCGAACAGGCGAGCACGGCGCCGAACGACAGGCTCGAGTCCAGGATGCCGTACACGCCGGCGACCAGCACGCCGGCGTAGGCAAGCTGCTGCACCGTCTGCGCGAGATTGACCAGCAGGCCCGCCAGCCGGCGCTGCTGCAAGCCGATATCGGCATTCACGCGATTCGTATGCGCCCACAGCTGCCGGAATCGCGGCTCCGCCTGCAACGCCTTGATGTCTTCGGCGCGATAGATGGCTTCCATCAGGATCGCGTTGCGCAGCGCCGATTCCTCGAGCCCCCGGTTCGACAGCTTCGCCAGCGGGATCTGTGCAAGCACGCCCGGCAGGATCAGCAGCGGGATCGCCGCGAGCGGCACGAACGCGAGCGGCCCGCCGAGCAGCCAGATGATGAACAGGAACGTGACCACGAACGGGATGTCGATCAGCACGCCCATCGTGCTCGACGTCAGCAGCTCGCGCAGCTGTTCTAGGTCGCGAAGCTGGGCGACCAGCGTGCCCGGCGAGCGCGGCCGCGCGTCGTTGCGGATGTCGAGCACGCGCGCGAAGAACATCGCGGACAGCTTGAGGTCGGCCTGCTTGCCGAAATGATCGGCAATCGACACGCGCGCGGTACGCAGCAGCAGTTCCAGCGCGAGCGCGAGCACCACGCCCGACGCCAGCACCCACAGCGTATGCGTCGCCCGCGCCGGAACCACGCGGTCCCACACCTGCATCGCGAACAGCGACGTCGCGATCGCGAGCAGATTGCCGAACAGCGAGCCGGCGCCGAGATCGAGCAACACCCTCCATTGCGCCGAGAACAGATCGTGCAGCCAGGTGTCGGGTCTGGCGGACAGGTAGCCGTCGACGCGCTCGTCACGCCGCGCGACCCGCTCGTGGACGATCAGTACGCGGGCCGGCCACGCCGGCGCCGGCGCGTCCAGATCGATCGCGCGTTCGAGCGGCTTGCCGTCGAAAACGAACTGAACGACCGCACGCCCCGCCGCAACCGACACGATCACACCGACATGCGCATCGTCGAACACGGCGAGCGCCGGCAGCATCGCCGGCGTGAGCCGCGCCGGCGGCAATGCGACGAACTGCGCGGCCAGGCCCGCGGACGCGGCGACTTCGACGACGGCCGCGTCCGGGTCCGCGACGCTCGCCCACGATGCCGCACCGCGCACCTGCTCCGGCGAAACGGCCAGGCCGAGATGCCGCGCCGCGAAAATCAGCGGGTCGGCCCAGCGCGCGATGTCGGCGCCGGCATCGCGGCCGGCGCGAAACGCATCATTCATGACGACTCCCCTCGTGTTCGCGCAGCAATTCGACGAACTTGCCGACTGCCACGTATGCCTTGATGCGCGCAATCGCGCCGTCGGCCAGCGCGTTGATCGACTCGACTTCCGATTCGAAGATGTCGCGCTCCGGATTCACGACATCGGTCAACGTACGCTTGTTCAGGATGTATTCCTGCCAGTACAGGTCGCGCGACGCCCGCGACAGCGCGGTCACCTTCTCGTAGCTGTTCAGGCGTGCCGCGGCGCCCGACGCTTCGATCTCCGCCGACTTGAGCGCGCTGCGCGTGACGAGCCGCCGGTTCTCGAGGCTTTCGCGGTTCGCGCGCAGCTCGGCTTCGGCGGCCGCGATCTGGTGTTTCGCCAGGCCGCCCAGCGAGTAATTGCCGCTCACCGCAAAACCGATCCACGTGTCGTTGGTGGCGTTGGGGCGGCCGCTCGATATCGACCGGCTCGCGCCGATCCCGATCGACGGGAAGCGCTCCGACTGCGCGACCCGCACGCGCGCATCGGCCGCATCGACGGCGGCCGCCGCGGCAAGCACCGACGGCGTTCGCTCGATGTCGCCGCCGGCATACCCGAGATCGCCGACGAAATCCACCGTGCCGCCGAGATTCGCCACGCGCCGCGGGCGCGCGCCGATCAGTTCGGTGAGCTTCGCGGCGGCGACGTCGAAACGCGTGTTGGCCTTCAGCACTTCCGCCTGCGCATGCAGGATCGCCAGCTCGACCAGGTTGCGGTCCGACGAAACCGACAGTCCGGCCCGCACGCGATCGAGGATCTTCGTGCGCGTGTCGCTCAGCGCGGCGACCTGGCGCCGCGCGGCGGCGACGACGTCCTGGCTGGCGGCCAGTTCGACGAACGTCGACGCCGTCTGGTACGCGACCGTCTCGATCGTGTCGGCCAGCTGGTACTGCTTCTGGCTGCGCGTCGCGTCCGCCGCGGAAATCCGGCCCGACGTGCGGCCGAAGTCGTACAGCAACTGCGACACGCCGATCGATGCGCGCGTGCCGGTACGGTTGCCGTTGCTGCCGAAGCTGCCGCCATAGCCGGGACGCACGCCGTAGTCGATCTTCGGGTACCAGGCCGCCTTCGCGACCTCGACCTCCGACACGCTTTGCGCCACTTCCGCATGGGCGCGGCCGATGTCGGGATGGCGCGCGATCGCGACACCGACCGCGTCGCGCAGCGTCAGACGATCGAGCGCGATGCGCAGCGTTTCGCCCGAGTCGCCGGCGGCATCCTCGGCATCCTCGGCGCGGCCGGCAGCGGGGACATCGAACGCGTCCGGTCTGTCCGGCGTGATCGTCGTCACCCCTGTCGCCATCCCGTCATGCAGCGGCGGAACCGGCGCTTGCGGATCGATCGGCGCCATCGCGCGGGACAGGTTCGCGAGGACGATGCGCCGCGCCGGGTCCGCGGGCGGCAACGGCGGCGCCACGTGCCGGCGCGGTGCGGCAACGGGCATGCCGGCAGGCAGCGGCACGAACGACGCCGTCGCCATCGCCGTCTGCACTGGCGGAGCGGCCGGCCTGGGAGGAGCGGGTGGCGATGAATGCGCTGACGGCGCCGCGGCCGCGTGGACCGCGTCAGCCGGCACGCGCGCCGCGGTCTCGAACGAATCGGTCAGCCGGCCGCTCGGCAGCGGCGACGACGACGCGAACGCCGCCGCTGCGGTGTCGAGCAGCGCGATCGCGAACAACACATGGCCTGGATGGAAAACGGCGCGCGCCGCGCAAACGGCGCGACGCACGGTGTATCTGGAACGAGCGGTTGTCTTGAGCATCATCGGGACGCCGGCGGCGAGCCGTCCGGCAAAGCAAACCCCCCTTGCCGCGGGGATGGATATGCGTCGGGCAAGCCCGCGTCGCGATGCGACGGGGCTCGCCGTGTCGGAGAGGCAGGCCGGCCTCCCCGTTGCGCTGCGGTCAGACGATGATCTGCTGGTTCGCGAGCAGGGTCTCCAGGTTGGTCGTCACGTTGTTCAGCGTGACGAGGGTTTCGGAACCGAACGCCGTCCCGGCGCCGTCGCGGTCGATACTGATCACCGTATCGGCGCCGACGTTCGTCACCGACAGGAACTGCCCGATCGTGTCGCCCGCGTCGATCGTGGGCACGCCGTCCACGTAGTGCGCGGGGCCGTCCGCATCGGCCGTGTAGCCGACCAGCAGCTTCGACAGATCGATCTTGTCGCCGCTCGTATCGTTCGCGCCGCTGGCCAGCTGGAAGTCGGTGATGACGTCCTGGCCGTTGCCGCCGGTGTTGTCCGCGCCGACGACTTCCCACAGGAACACGTCGGTGCCGGCGCCGCCCGTCAACGTGTCGTTACCGGCGCCGCCGATCAGGATGTCGTTGCCGTTGCCGCCGTTGAGCGTGTCGTTGCCGGCACCGCCGCGCAGCAGGTCGTTGCCGTCGCCGCCGTTCAGCACGTCGTCGCCGCCGTAGCCGTACAGGCGGTCGTTGCCCGACGTGCCGGTGACGGTGTCGCTGCCCGACGTACCCTCGATGATCGACGCCGACTGCGTCGAGCCGAGCAGGTTCGCATTCAGCAACTGACCGGCCGTGGCCGACGCCGACAGGCCCGTCTTGTCGGTCGCGGAAATCGTCACGCTGTCGAGCGCGCTGATGCTGATCAGCCCGCCGTTCAGCGTGATCGAACCGAGAAACTCGTTGAGCTTCAGGTTGTCGATCGTGCCGCCGTCGGCCGCCGTGATAGTCAGGTCGGACGACGGCCCGATCAAGCCGAGGATCCCGGGGTTGTTGACGACGTTGAAGTGCAGCCCCAACTCGTTCGCCAGCGCTTGGTTCGCGTTGAACTGCAGCGCCCCGAGGCCGATCAATCCGCCGTAGTGCAGCGTCACGTGATCGAGGTTGTTGTTGTAGTCCGATGCGGCGAACGCCTGCTGCGTGCTGAAATCGATCAGGTTGAGCAGATTCGCGCCGATGATCCCGAGCAGGTTCCCCGACGACTGCGCCGATACGACCGGTGCGACATTCGGATCGATCGTGAAAAGCTGCGAGGTCGTCGGGCCGAGGTTGCCCGCCGCATCGACGACGCGCACCGTCGCCGTGTAGTCGGCCGCGGACAACACGCCCGGTGCATACCACGTCCAGTTCGTGCCGTTGACGGTCGCGTTGGTCCAGTGTGCGCCGCCGTCGAGGCTGACCTGGACGACCTCGCCCGCGCCGAGCGCCGCGTTCAGCGTGCCGCCCAGAGTCGGGGTCGTGTCGCCGGTGATCCAGTCGTTGGGCACGCCGGTGTTGTCGGTCAGGGTCGTGAGCGTGGCCGTCGCGGTCGGGGCGGTCGTATCGACCGTGATCGCGAACGACGCGCTCGGTGCACTGACGTTGCCTGCCGTGTCCGTTGCGGTCACCGTGATTGCGTGTGCGCCCTCTCCCAAACCCGTAGTCGGCGTGAACGTCCAGTTTCCGGATGGGTCTGCCGTCGTGGTGCCCAGCAGCGTCGTGCCGTCGTAGACGCTCACCGTGCTGCCCGCTTCGGCCGTACCGGCAAGCGTCGGGGTCGTGTCGTCGGTCGTTGCACCGGTCGTCAGCAGGCCGACGATCGAACCGACGTCGTCCGTGACGGTGGCGATGATCGGCGCGGCCGGTGCCGTCAGGTCTGCAACCGTTACCGATGCGGACGGGCCGGTGTTACCTGCCGCGTCCGTGGCGGTCACGCCGATCACCGTGCCGATCGGCAACGGGGTCGATGGCGTGTATGTCCACGCGCCACTCGGGTCGGCCGTCACAGTGGCGTCCGGCGTGCCGTCGCCATTCGTGTCGATGTTGACCGTTGCGCCCGCTTCGGCAGTGCCCGACAGCGATGTGCCGTCCGTCGCGTTCACCGTCGGCAGTGCAGGCGCCGTCGTATCGACTGTCAGGTTGAATGCCGCACTCGGCGCACTCACGTTGCCTGCCGTATCCGTTGCAGTCACCGTGATTGCGTGTGCGCCCTCTCCCAAACCAGTAGTCGGCGTGAATGTCCAGTTTCCCGACGGGTCTGCTGTCGTCGTGCCCAGCAGCGTCGTGCCGTCATAAACGCTCACTGTGCTGCCCGCTTCCGCCGTGCCAGCAAGAGTAGGCGTTGCGTC